>CALBZW010000012.1 GCA_937889535.1 uncultured Candidatus Saccharibacteria bacterium
GTCTCCCAATCAAGGTTGTGCGACGTTACGGCTTTGTCGGCAAGTTTAGCTTCAGTAATACTACCGTCGACAATGTTTTTTGTCTGAACGACACCATCTTTGAGGGATCCGTCTTGATTATGGCTTTTGAGGATTCCAGTAATAAGGTCATCAAGCCAGCCGATCGTGGGATTTAGCTCCACTTTATCTCCAACGAGATGGCCGCTGTCTGCCGCACCCGCTATCCTAGTCATTTGTGTGATGGTATTGCCATTCACGATTCCCTTCCAATCGGATTGAGTACTGGTATCGACCGTTCCGTCAGCCATGAGGCGGAAGGTCGAGAAATGTACGGGCGTATCAGTTGCCCATCCAGCTAAATCGTCACAGGACAACACGCTGCCGCCTTGCTCACGATTCGCCGTTATGCTAGCAACGGACGGATAAGCCCCGGTTCCATTTGCTGCTTTATTAAATTTGTCGGTAATTGCTGCCATTTTAATTCTCCTTTCTATGTCAGCTTAAATCTTTTATACCAATCGGCACATATTCCGCTACAACACTGGAGAGAGTATAGTCAACTCCAGCCGTAGTAGAGGATATACGATAATCAAACCATTGAACATCTTCATCGATCTCTACCATAACGTCCAGGCTATCAACATTTTTGTCGGCGGTTGAGGGCCGAGTTCCGACATCACTCCATCCGCGTAATGATGTCCAACTCTTTTGCGGCTCGCTCCAGCCAAACGGCACTTTCGCCGTCGGCACATTGACCGTCTCAGTCCATTTTAGGTCGCCGTCTTCGGTGTAGGCAGAGACTTCAATGTTGATGTCTCCACGGGGTTTGAGTAAGGTAAAAACGACTTGAATCAACCTCGCCCAATCACGCCCGTCCTTGCTCCACTCGATTTTACCGCTTTTAATTTCGGTATTGAATGGCGCGCCCCCATCGATTGTATTAAATGTTCGTGTTAGCTCGTAGATTTTATTATCCGAGAGGATGAGGAAATGCGTTTTACCGGTATTATCGTTATAGAGCGTCATCCATTCGGCATTTAGATACCAGGATAAAATCCATGCGCCCTTATGCTCTAGGTCAAACGCCCAAATACGATTATTTTTATTCGAGCCAAGCGGCAAGGCCCAATAAATGACGCCTTCATATGCTAGGCCGACGGCTTTATCCATCGAGCCGGTATTGAGTAATGATACTTCGTTTTTAATCGTATTACTAATGCGAGTAGTCGAAAGGACATTCTGGAGTTGTGGCTGAGTGCCAGTAGTCTTGAAACCATCGCGCGACGGGTAGTAGAGCGAATTGTTGTAAATTACTACTCCGTCTGGACTATCGGTGCCATCCGCCCCACTGTCTTCCGATACGCTCCAAGCGACGAACGATCCACCACCGTAAGAAATCGTATTCGGCGACAAATGATAGCGTTTACCACTGCCGTTGCTTCCCTGCGTCAATACAACGACGGTGTTATCGCCCTGCCCTTTCCGGAACGGCATCACGGAAATCGGCACCTCTTTCGTCCCACTGGCGATCGCCGTAAAGCCGCCACCATTACTAGGCGAGAAATCGAGTTCGTGGTCATAATCACCGCCGCGCCAAAGATAGAAGGGGTTGTCTGTGTCGCCGACCAGCCAGACGCGCCCGTTGATAACGGCTCCACGTTTAGCTTTCGGCCCTGCGGTTGAGTTGTAGGTCGGCATTGGACCACGCCCCAAATCTTGTGCCCGAGAACCATTGTCGGTAAAGGTGAATGTATCGGGGTCGAGATTACCGGCAATGAGGTAAAGTTCCGGCTGTCCAGCTCCGTCAGCCGCCGTTCCCATATAAACGTTATAGCCAACTGCGCCTTCTACTTTCGGCCATTCGATCGTAACCCAGTTTTTGTCGGGATCCCACATGTCACGTTGCGTGGAAACGGACTGCGTGAGAACATCCGACCCCTCAGTTTCTCCGACAGTTGAATTAGCCGTTACGGCATAATATACCTTAAATGCGTCACCGGAGAGTTCGTGTGTTTCTTTGAGTGTCGGAGCGGATGATGGTTTTTCTATTTTCTTGAACTCGGTAATAGTCCAGTCGCCGGTGTCGATATAGCTTAGGGTGTCGACGCTATTGAGAACAAGGACATTCCCGCGCACGAGTAGAAAATGCGCACTGGATGCGGAATCGTAATCTTTACCATCGATTTTTTGCCAACTCGAATCTTCACCCTTAGCGCGGTAAACATTGGCTTTGCCATCGACTACCATCATTGCTATGAGGTAAAATACCGGCTGATTCCCCTCCATGATCTTACACTCAAACAGTTCGCCAAGTATTTGACCAAGCGGCTGCGGTCCATACGGTACGAGCGAGGGGCGTGGGCGAATGACACCGTTTTGTTCGAGTACCATGTTGGCCGTACGAAGCAATGAGTTATCGACTAACCGCCTGGCGTCATAATCGGTAACCGTTCCGGCCGACCAGTCCATAATAGCTTTGCGCTCAATCTCTGGCGGTTTAGTGGCTTTTGGTGGGTCAATCATTACCAACTCCTCCCACCGGGGTTCTTCCATGCTCCGCGCACTTTCCGAACTTGTCCGTTGCGGTTTCTGCGAATCATTCCGGTCATTAGGTTATTCGCTTCAGCCATGAGGTTACCGTATTGATTTTGCTTAACGATGTCATTTCTGATATATTCAGCAGCTACAATGGTCACGAGCCAGATAGGATCATCGACTAGCACGTCGTCATTCGGACTTTCCAAATCTTCGAGGGTTGTATAAACTGGCGCGAATAACTTGCCGCCATACATTGGATCGGTTTCAGAAAAGCTAGTATTGAAGACAAGGTTTTGCCCGATTTTGGCGCAGTAGTTACCAGTCGGATAATTTCGTAAATCGTCATAGCTCACGAGTTGGTAGGTTATTTTCTTCTCGTCATTCGTGAGAATGTAGACGTTGTCGCCTTTCGCGGTCGAAATCTCCATGATGTCGTCATCCAGCGCGTACTCGTCACTCTTAGAAATCGTGCCGATTTGTCGCGCTCGTTCATAGCGAGAGTTCCAGTATTGCCCAGGTTCACCCAGCCACGCCTTTTGATAATAGTTCGCAATGCCGCGAATTTTTTGCCACTTAGCATTTTCTTGTGATAAAACTGTCGCCTTGCCGGTCGCCTTGAGAATCACGGCGTTAATTAACTCTTGTAGCGTCATCGTAGGTCTCCTTTCCTAATTTCGTGATAATGCCCCCAGCTCATGCCGTAGGTTTTGCCTGGATCACCTTTTTCTCCCTTATCGCCTTGTAGTCCTGGTGCTCCAGTATCGCCAGTTTCTCCTTTTTCTCCAGGGTCGCCTTTCGGGCCCTTTAATGCTTCCAGCTGTTCCGGGGTGAACATATCATAGGTAAAAGGCGCTCCAGATTCTCCTTTATCGCCTCGCTCACCGCGTTCGCCTTTATGTCCCTCAGGTCCGCTAACATTCGTGTTTGTCACGTTAATACCGTTGCCAATACTCGCCGTAACGTTCAGCGCGCTCAGGTCTTTTTCTGCGTTAATCGGCATTGAACCCCCTTAGCGTTACTGCTGGCTTAATTGTTAGTTTCCCCTCCAGTAGGGTTACTCGGTCGGTATCGGCTTGCTTTAGGACAATATCGTAGACATATTTGCCGGGTGGAACGTTAGCCTCTGCTGCTGTTAGCTTGAAACTTACGATGCCAGTTGTAGTATCTAGGACGTCTCGAGCATTCAAGGTTTTACGAACAACTGCGCTACCGTCGGTTTCATCTTCGTCGTATGCGGGTTTGGCCGTGAAGTAAATTGTGTCCGTATCGGTTATAGCGGGGACGGACGCCGCATCCAGCACGGTCAAATTTACGGTCTGGGTGTTCCCGCGAATTATTGTGATATTTTTTGCCATAATCCTCCTTTAGTTAATACCTTTCTTAACGCTCACTTTTGCCTGCGCTCCAAGGTTGGATTTTTTAATGTTGGTTGCTAGGGTTAAAGCGCTCAATTTGCGGCTGGTAGATGGTGCGCTTGGAGCTTTATTAACTTTGATAGCGTTGCCACCCGCAAGAGCTTTCGTGTAGGCTGAGAGAGCTGAATTTGCCGCATTGGAATACGTCGACTTGCTCTTGCTGCGCCCGCTTCCGCTAGTGCTACTTTCTAAATTATTGATATTGCGATTTCGGCTCTTGTAGGTCGAAGCCGTAATTACACCAGCGTCATACATGGCACGATTAAGAGCGTTAAGATATCCGACCATATCGTCGCGATTATCGAGTTCGTCTAGCAGCCCTTGTATATCGGTCTTTGAACCGGCGAGAGAGTAGGCGTCGCGAACATCTTTATTCCAGTTCTGGCTGACTTTAAGTTTGCGTAGCTCCTTTTTACGTTTAACATCTTCAACTTCGGTAAGTTCGCCGTTCGCCTTGTCGTTCTCGTATTTGGCTGCGGCAAGTTGATATTCGGCACTGCGCCCCTCATCTGAGTAAATATGTTTTTCCCAGTCCTCCTTATCCATTGAATTATAAGTGTCGAGAGTTTTCTTATATTCATCACTGATGGTATCGTTGATTTCAATGGTGCCATTGCTGCGCTTCGTCGTTCCCTCTGCCGCCGTAGCGTCGGCCTCAAATGTTCCATTAGCCATTTTCTTGGCGTCGCCTGTAAGCTTCGACTGTGAAAAATTATTTTGCGCAGCAAATTCATTCTTGGCGAGAGTTGTAGCTGCCGTGCGCGCTTGTTTTAGCATTGCGGCCTTATCAAGATCGCTGGCGTCTTTATATTTTTGCGAGCTTATGGTCTCTCCATAAACTTGCGTAATCTTTCGTCCAGTCAATGTTTGTAATTCACGCACTTGTTTGTCGGTTAAAGTGTAGTTTTCTCCACCACTCGAAAGATTGGTTTTGATTTTATTCGGCGTGGCTGAAAGGAGTTTGACATCATCTTCGCTTAGTTCTGCCGAGCCGTTTTCCGCTACTTGTTTCAGACGTGCGACTTCTTGAACAACCGCATTATCGGACTGAAGTGCCTTGCTACTGCCAGTTGGGTCAAGGAATCCCGAGATAAACGATCCGTTCTTTAGCTTATTTCCATAGACATCAACCTTTTTGTCTAGTGTTGCCTGTCGTAATCCGGGAATGCTACCCGTGATAGCCTGCGTGACGTTCGTTCCCAATCCAGCGTGGCTGTCGTAGGCTCGTTGATATGGGTCGGTCGCCGAAGCGGCCTTTTTCACGATATTCGGGACAAGCGATGATACTTGGCTTCTCACCCAGCTCGTACCCGCTGTGCCGAGATCCGTTCCTCCGGTCATTAAATCAGTTAGGTCACTGATTCCAGTAAGGAACGACTGGTCAGCTAGGGCAGAAGTAAAGTTTGCCAAAGCCGTAGTGGTAGCATCGAGTGCGCCCATGCCTTGATCGAGCGATTTCTTAAAATTGACTCCAGCTCCAGCAAAGAGTGCGAACGGTCCAAACGCTTCCAGCTTATACCATCGGTCGCCGATTTTAATGGAGTTTTCTTGAATGCCTTCGGTTTGCCATCTTGCCTGCTCCTGTGCGTCTTCTGGATAGTCGCCGGAAATTTCTACGGAGTTGGCAATTTGTTCGCCAACCGCCAATGCGGCGATAATACCCGATCCGACGGCAACTTTACCAAGACTCTTGGAGAAACTGGCTTGATTGAATCCTTGACCAGCCTTAATACTGTCAATTTGATGCGCCATTTCTGCGCCGAGCTGTAATGGCGTATAGCTCATGGCTTCGGTCAAGAAGTTGGTCGGCACCTTAACGAATGGCATAACATGGGCGTCAACGAAAGTGCCGAGCACCCTTACACCCGAATTATCACTCTTTTTTAGCCCTTGTACTAAGCCGCTAATCGCACTGGCGGCCTTGTTTTGCTGTCCAAGCACAGCTTTTTCTCCGGCATCCATGGCTTTTGAAAGCGCCTCCATGCTAGGGTTATTAACAAATCTCTGGATATAGGCTTCGCGTGCGTCGCCGGCTAAACCTTGATTCTTTGCCGATACCGTAGCTTGCTCGTAGAGATTATTCATCTGCTCGGCATAGCGGAAAGATTTATCGCCTGCGCTCATCAAGCGAAATACGGCGCGGTTTGGCTTACCGAGCACGGTATCGACTATTTTATTCTTGAACCTTAGCTCGGCATTACCGCTACTGTATTTGGAAGTATCAGCACCTTCTTCAAGCCCAGTTTTTAGGGTTGTAAGGGCGTATTTCGTGCCACGCGCTAGCCCTTCACCTTCGCCGCGCAAAGTGAAGGCTGCTGCGCGTTTTCCGGTAAATACACTAGCAACTTGGTCTACTCCTGCGCCCACTAAATCTGCTGCTTTTTTCATGACGGAGAAGGTGGCATTAGAAGTGATGTTTTTGCCATGGGTAGTTGGAGCGGAAAGCATGCCGCCTTTAATTAGTGATGAGTAGATATTGCCGGCGCTTTGCGGAGTCTGATCGGCTACGGTTTTACTAAGACGGGCATAAGAATACGCTAGTTGGTCATCAGCAGCCCGATAGCGGCTACCGGCATCTTTCATATCCTTGATGAGTTTTGTGAAATCCGTAGCCTTGCCGTCCATAATCGCGTCGTCAATTTTCTGTGAAGCGGTGTCGAGGGCTTGTTTAGCAGTGTTAGCATGCCTGCGTTCTTCGACAATACCTTTGATATTGCCTTGGAGTTGCTGGCGGAGTTTCGGAGTAACCTCGACGCCATTTTTCTTGAGTTCCTTGGTTGCGCCATAAAGCAAGCCTTCGGGAGTTTTGTTGGAGAGGAGGGAGAGGGCTTGAATGTTCTGACCGGACTTGGTGGCATGTTGGGAGATTTTGTCGATGATTTGCTCGGCGCGCTCGAAACTGGCTGTGTCGCCTTTTTGTTCGAGCTTCTTAACGACGGCAAGAGCGTCAGAGATGTCTTGTTTGTCGGCTGTGCCGAGTTTCTTATTGAGACGACTAGTGATGTCGGATTCGGCTTCGGTGAGGGTTTTGCCGTCCATGAACTTTGCCGTATTTTCTAGAGCTGTCTTGTCGCTGACTACCTCGTAGCTCTTAGAGGTGTTGTTGCTGTCGGATTTGAGTTGGGTGCGGAAGTCGTCGCTAAGTTCTTGACTACGAGTGGCGGTGTCGGTGGAGAATTTGGACTGATTCTGCTTGACATTGGTGGGGTTCTGTGATACACTATCGTCAAGAACTCTTGGCGATGTGACGGAAGCACCTAGGCTCTGTCCGTCTAAGGAAGTGCGAGCGGCACCGCTTGATTGGATAACACCCCCTTCCTGACTAGTCGCCAAGGGCGAACCATGGTCAGTGAGGCCTTTTTTTGTTGCCCTCAAGTTCTCCACTTGCGATTTATGTCGAGGTTCAATACTCTTTAGACTGGTGTCACCGTCTCGTGTTATCCCAAGAACTGAACCACTATACTTACCCTCTTCGTACGGTGCCACCATCACGGTATTTTTACCTTTGCCGGGTAGAGCTTCCGCGTTTGGGCTGGTTAGCGAATTAAAAGCAATTTCTGTCACTTGCCGCGCTGTCATCCCCTCGTTAATACGATTAACTAGGTTGTTATTGATTGCGTTTTCATACGCTGTAACTTGACGTTTCGTGAGCGGGTTCATTCCCTGCGCTTGTCGAACTTGATTGATGTCATTCAGTGTTTCTTTCGTAAGACGGACGAATTTTGTGTTGCCTTTTGTTCCGCCATTCATGGCTTCGGTAAGGGATTTTTCTAGACGATTAACCGCATTAGTATTTATGGCTTTAGTATAGACTTCATCGACCTTGTTGATGGCTTTTTGGGCGAGATTTGGACGGTTTTGCTGAGTCATTGCTTGATACTCAGGCGTGTTGGTGTATTCCCGCGTAGAAATAAGGGTGTCAATGTCGTCGCTACCAGCATTATATAGTCCGACTTCGGGGTTAAGCTCCTTAAACGCATTGTAGTATTTGCTCTGGTCGCCTTTAGTTAAGACGTCTTCGAGGGCGGAGTTGAAGAGCTTATGACTTGGTTTGCGACCATATTCGTCATATAACTGGCGATACAAAGCGCCGTTCTCCGAGACGGCGTGCCTGCTGACGTCGGCGCGACTGCCGTCGCTCTCGTATTGATTAGCGCCCTTGAGGAAAGTCTCTACGCCGCCATTACTGTCCTGAAATGCCTCCCAAAGTCGGTCAGACTGATATTTTGAATAATCATCATAAGATAGTTTGCCCTCCGCTAAGTCGTTCAACCTTTGAGCTGATGCCGCTTCGTCATATGATTGCCTAGACCTTGATGGTGTTGCTGAATTGTCCGTTTTGCCCCATAGCTCGTCCAGTAAGCGCGACAAAGTTAAATCGTCCTGTTTAGGATCACCGACGTCTTTTGTGGTTAGCCCAATGCCACCGCGTTTATTGATTTCTTCATTGATTTTGTAGCCGAGTTGCTGAAGCCTCTGGATGGCTGACGGGTCATTCTCGTCGCCGGGTTTGAGTAAGTCGCGGTTGCCGCTTGCTCCCTGACGAATGGCGCCTGTGAGGTCGATAGCAAGGTCGCCGATGATATTGTTAGCGAGTTCTTGCCCGAAATTATCGCCGAATTCTTGGTCGCCGCCTGCCGCAAGAATGGCTTGGCTAGCTGCGGTTTGCCCGAGCGCCCATGGTAGCTCTTTCGCGGCGTATCCACCGAGAGCCTTACCAATCTCACCGTAGTTTTTGTTTGCTAGTAGCCCCTGTAAAGTCTGCCCGTCCTTGAAATTGATGTTCGGACCGATACCCTTCATGCCGAGCAAAGTCATTCCAGCGTTTAGTCCAGCATTACCCACTCCAGCGAGTTTGCTGGCCGTGGATTGATTTTCTCGAATAAGATTGCCATCGGCATCCGTGGAGTAATTCCGATTCCGGTCGGTAATGGCGGACGACGCTGAATCAGCTAACCCTAGCCCTGAGTTTACCAGACCATATGCCCCGCCCGTCGCCATGTTCGCAGCGATATTGCCAATCGTGCTACCCGCAAAGTCGAGCGCACCTACTAGTCCGTGATTGCCATGATCTGCCGTGGCGTTATCGTCGGAAATTGCTCGAGAGGTTTCTGCTCCGCCTTTGTTACCTGCGATTTCCGCGAGTGTTCCGAGCGCATTGGTGGCTGGTTGAGCCATACCACCGACGAATCCTCCACTGCTCATCCAGTCACTAAACGACTTGCCAATGGATTTTTTACCCCGGTCTTCGCTTGCGATAATGTCATCATACACTGAAACCTCGGAAAGCAAAGTCGCATAGGCATTCTTAAGCTCTTCATTCCCCTCATCATCCGCCTTGCCGATTGCTTGAGTGAGAGTGGATTTGGCTTTTTGGAGGTTTTGCCAGACATCCCACTTGTCATCATCGGACAAGCTACGGTATCTGTTCACGAGTTCATCGCCACTGCTTGGCAGCGTGCCTTGGTCGGTCTGTAGCTTATAGAGACTTTTGCCGAGTTGATTTGACGATTTCTGTTGCGATGTTTGCCCGAAAACGTCCTTATAACCGTTCCGCGTTGTCTCCATAGCAGAACTATACTTATTCCAAAACTCATTATTATTGTCGCGTAAATCATTGTAGCGCTGCTTGGCTTGGTCGGCGCGACTGGTGATATTCTGTTCGATTTTATTATTGAGAGCGAGTTCGCGGAGACCAGTAGTTTGACCGGTTGACTGGGCGATTTTAGTCGCGATCGGTGCTTGCGTAGCTGTGCGTAAAGCGGTGGTGCCAAGAGTCGAACTGACGATTGGCGTGCGATTACTGTCGTTTTTTATGGTGCTGAGCGTGAGTGGCTTGGACTGGCTCGTAGTAGTGGTCTCTGGCTTCGTCAATGAATTTTTACGGCTTGATGAGAGCGTGTTCAGAGTGTTTAGCGCGCTCGTATTGGCTTTAATTGGCGTGCGTAGGCTTCGTAAGGTATTGGACGCAGACACGGGTTTCGTTTGGACTGGTGCGGGCGTTGCGCTCGTGTTGATACGGGGCGCAGCAGACGCACTGCTGAGTCGCCCGAGCGTTACGTTGGCACTTCGGGTTGGTACCTGTGTCTGCTGTTGAAGTTTCTTTCTTAGAGGATCTTCAAACCAGTTGATGAGCGTTGCCATATTTAGCCTCTCCGATATGGGTTACTATCTTTCCGGTCCTTAATACCAAGTAGCATAGCGAGAGTTGGTGAAGTCGTAGCATTCATACCAGCTTGTGGTGCGTCGCTAACCTCAGTTGTAATACTGGAGTTACCGGTATTGTAGCTAGAGAGTGATGGGGCGTTATACGTCGCGCGCATGCCATTATACTGTGGCGCAGTAAAACGGTTGAGTTCGTTCAAGCGGTTCTGATTCGACATCATCTGCTGCGTAAGTTCATTGATCGCGTTACCGGCTCCCGCTCCAGCACTGCCGCGTTGAGCATAGGCGTCGGCCAAGGTTTGAAGTAGTGTATTCTTCTGATTCAGGACTTTCTGTTCATTTTCTCGTAACTGTCCAGCTTTCCAATCCTCGAGCTTCTTCTTATCATTGTCATAGTCGATCTGATAATTGCCCCAGTTAGTATCGAGCTTTTGCTGGTTCTCTCCGAAAGTTTGGTTCGCGCCAGTGCGCTCCTGATTTGCTTGTGCCGTGACCAATTCCGGTGCGTTATATAGTACGGCTGAGCTACCACCAGCCCCCATCGCACCGAGTGTGCGCAAAAGACCGCGCAACCCTTGTGAAGCTCGGTCGGCGATAGTATTCTTGTTTGTCTGGAGCTGTTGCTGATTCCTAGTGGTGCTAGAATCGTAATCGGCCTTAGAACGATCATAAGCGCTCTGGAGCTCGTTACGTTTAGTGTTGTAGTCGCTATCAGTGCTCTTATTAAGTTCGCCAAGCAAGCCGTTCAGTCCGCCTAGTTGATTGCGGTTTTGTTCAATGACGCCATTCCAGTAGTTAATCGCATTAGCGTCGTAGGATGAGCTGCTGGACCCGGTTCCGGTAGTGCGGTCGGGGTCTAGATCTGCGCCAGCTTGTCCGGGCTTACGCCCATTGATGTAATCGTTATAATATTGCTTAGCCCAGGCCTGCGCATTGAGCGTTCCGGGCATCTTCGTCCCTCGTAAGTAAGCGTCTAACCTGGAGTAGTCGCCAGCCATACCGTCGTTCCCTACGATATTGTTAAGTTCGGCAGCGAGTCTGTCTCCATTTGAGGCTTTAGCGGCTAAATAGCCTTTGTAATCGTCATTTCCAATATATTCTTGCCCGTATTGGTTGGTCGCCATAAGAAAAATCCTCCAAAAGTTAATTAGATTAACCTTGGCGGATCTTCTCTTTTTCCGTATCCCCAAGCGCGACTACCAAGAAAGCACGGTGCGCGGGCCTTTTGCCCTCTGCTCAAGCGCCTCCGTACTTTTTGGGTAGACTTTGCTTAAAAGCTAGTGATTACATTATATGTCGATTTTTAAAAAATAACAAGAGTTAACGACAGACATATTCATTGCCGACAAAGCCGCACCACTTACTTGGTGTACCGCTTTCTACGGTAGTTCCAGTTGACCCTGACGGCGTCCATTGTTCTAGGTCAGACGATTCATATTTTGCCGTAGAATCTGGTGGCGAAGCGTAAGATGGCGTGTAGCTATAACTTGGATAACTATACGAGGGGAGTCGATAATTATACGTATTATAGTTGTAAGTGCTGTTATCATTTTGCTGATTTTGTGTAGGTAGCGTATCTACTAGCCCAGTCATACTCCCATGACCATTTGCTGCGCAATAATCTTCGGATTTGTGTGTAAAGCCAACATTGGGATCTGCGAATTGCTCATCCGTGTAATATCTATAATGTCCATCCGAACAAATCATGTATTGCCATTTCCTGGTACCTTGGCGAATTATCTCCGCTACTGGTGATTCGACTTCTTCTGAACTAATCTTTTCTTTTTCTGGATTTGATTTGGCTAGTAATCCCTTGCTAGTAACTTTGTAATGGTGACGTCTTTTGCCTTTAACTCCGGCTCGCTCAACCTTCGTATCGCCTAGTTCCATGCTATCGTCTTTAATATACTGCGTTTGGTAACCTATCTCTTCTTCTTCGTCGTATTCTTCTGTTACCGGTATAAGAACTGTAAGGATAACAACCCATAAAATGACTACGACTGATATCGCTACAATGTAGAAGATTTTTATGCCAAGAGAAGTCTTTTTATGCTTTTGTGGCGTTTTTTGATTGTCGTCAACCTTAGATTGTTTTTCTTCTTTAAACTTAGTCTTTATGCTACCGCTTGTTGTTTTTTGCTCACGATTTTTCGCTTGAGGTATCTTATGAGAATGTTGTTTTACGGTAGACATTTGCGTCTCTCCTTATCTTTGGTCGTTGTTCAATGGTCGCGCAATAAAAATGGGCGACCGTCAGTCGCCAAACTATCATTATAAACAAAGATTCTATAATGGACAGTCGCCCATCAATATCTTTGTTTAACAAAGTATTAAATAATGATAGTTTCGGCACTTTAATTATACCAGAAAAACGACTACACATTTTCATTTCAGGAGAATAAGGAGCAAAAGCCTCCGGAGAGGCCTTTGCTTAGCTACGAGCGCCAAAGCTACTCATTAAGATCGCTTGGCTCGTCAGTGATGACGGTGCTTGGCTCGTCAGTGCCAGCATGAGAGTTAGCCCGGAAAGACGCAGCAGACGCACCGGAAACGCCACCCTTAACGATCGCTACGGCCTTTTTGGTGCCGTTTGCGTCAACGACCCAAGTGCCAGGACGGAAGAGACCGCGAATTAATGCGCCGTCGACACCAGCCGCAACAGCTTTGTCACCGGTCAAGACATAAGTCTTGTAGAGTTTGCGAACATCTTTGATGACGCGCTTATCCCAGAGAATAGCCTTGATGTCGGTGGCAGGTGTGAAGACTGCTGTCCCGTATGGTTTCTCCCCGTCGATCGTCATCGTGTTGAACAAGTTATCCGGCAAAACGACAACCTCAATGCCCTTGTATTTGCCGATGATACCGTCTTCGATGATACTATCGTTCTTGTTTGGAGCATAAATCGTGAAGAGCGATTTATCGAGTTCTGGTTCGACAGAGGCCGGAATGAAGAGGGCCTGTGTTCTAGCGTAGCTGCGAATGTTTTTCAGCTGCGCAATCATTTTGTTGATGTCGTCCATGATATCAGCGGTCGCAGCAACGACGTTAGCCCCGCCGTAACCTTCAGCGGCTTTAATCGCAGTTGCGATACGAATCTTATCGACAAGTGGCGCATACTGTTCGCGGATGCCCGTATCGAGGATTTCTGCCGCGTCAGCTAGCGCGCCAGCCGTGTCGTTAATATCGACATTCGGGATGACTTGGTTGATATTGTAGAACAGCTCAAGATCTTTACGCACAACACTGCTCTGAACGGCGCTTGGCGTGCCGAAGGTTGGTCCGGTGTGCTGGCCCAAGAAGTCGCTGGTATCGACGGTGCGGAAGTAAGCACTGGCTACTCCACCATCATCCTTAAACTCGGTTGCCTTAGAGACGTAACGCTCAGTCAGAGAGCTCTCGCTAAAGACCTGATCAAGTTGTTTTGCGTATTTGGTTGCGAAATCAACGTTTCGCCCATCTGTGTTTGCCATATTTTCTCCTTATAGCTGAAGTTATTATTTAGCTATACCGATTAGCGATTGGCGCGCGCACGAGCTAGACCTTTGGCGAATGGATCGTCATCGGTCGCTCCGGATGGAGCGTTAGTTCCACCAACGATATCCGTGCTTGCCATCATCTTCTGTGCGGCCTTTTTTCCAGCAATTTCTCCGCGGGTTTTGGCTACGCCTGCCGCGTGAGCAATCGTCGAGTAGAGCGCATACAGCGATACTTGACTGCCAATAATCCTACCCGTCTTCGGGTCGCGGACAATAGCGCCGTTTAGTAACTGGTCGGCTCGCTCGGCGAGATCCTTGTCGTACTCCTCGGAGTTTTGATCGAACATTGGGAAATCTCGCAGTGCTTGTTCCGCCTCATTGATTAAGGCCATATTGGATTCGACAAGTTGGTTGTTGTAGGCTTCCAACTGTCGTGCTTGCTGGTCGAGTTCACGCTCGGCTTGAAGCAGGAGTAGCTGCGCCTCCGTCCGCGTGAAGTAGTCTCCAGTGTCTGGGTTCACTTCACTCAGCAATTGATCCACGGTCGGTAAATCGTCGTGGCTTTTTAGCTGATATTTCTGGCGGTTCAGCTCCTCGATCTCACGTTTCAGAGCGTTACGCTCGGCAACTTTATCGCGTATCTCGGTATTAAGTTGTTTTTTGCGCGTTTCTGCGCCTTTGTTTGACCGGTCTCCCGTGCCGGAATCGGTTCCCTCGTCGGTCGCCTCACTCTGAGGTTCAGTGTCGGGCTCTTCGTTGAGTTCCCCACTGAAATCCAGTTTGCTTCCGTTCGTAGTGTCGGTCGATAGGTTGTTGGTTTCTGCGGTCGATGATTCCGCTCCAGCAGAGCCTATCTCTGCTGCGTTTGCTTTTACATCATTCGTCTCGGCGTTATCTGCCATAATATCTCCTTGGTTTTACGCCACGATGACGGGTGGCGATTCCGTGGGTCGAGATTAACCCTTATCTATCGCCCGAGTGGGGAGGCGATAGATAGCGATCAACCTCACGCTACTTATCGAACATCTTACCAAGCCTTTCTATAGCGTTAATTTCTGAGCGCAAAATTGCTACAACTTTCTTATTCGCCGCAACTTCGTTCATGAACTGATCTGGATGATCCGTACACTGAATTGAATCGATGCTTGAATAAAAATCCACTCGTTCGTGTAGTCTTTCCAATAACTTGGAAAGAATCGGCTTCTCTCGGTCGTATTCCATTTTTGCTTTAAGCTGGCGTTCAGTCTGCGCTTTGGGTGGCGCAATAAGTTTTTCGCTACTTTGCTGATACAAATTATCTTCCATTCATTAACCTTTCGATGTCCTTTAAGATTTCTTCAGCTGGCATACCATTCTTCTCGGCTTCTAGAGCCCGTCTTATTACTTCATCTGGCACACCGCGCTCACGCAGGGCTTCAATAATCATCTGCTCCTCACTCATCGCGCCGGCTGCGTTTTCTGCCATGCCATTGTCCAGATTTTGTTTATCGAAATCGCTTAGATCAATTACTAAATCTTCGGGGTCTTCGACGCCGGAGTTGGTGACGATCTTATTCCAAGCCGCGGCAAGGTTTTTGGTTGGAATGAGCTGGGTGAGGGTTGGATTTCCGGCAATTTCTAAGAGTAACTGTAGGGATTCTAATTGCTCGGCCTGTCCGTTAAGTTTGCTAGTCGAGGCATCAACGCGGAAGTGGAGGGCGGGAGTGGCGCTAGAATAATTGATTTGGATAACATTATCGTCATTAACGAAGCCTTTTTCTAATTTCCCCTCACGTTCCAGCTTGCGCAGACGATCGGCGGTCTTCTGGTCAAGCTGTAGCTCCTCGACACCCTCACGCTCGGCGAAATAGACGTTAACGGCAGTTTCCGCCCAGTTCTCAAAGAACGACTCGAAGTTTTTGCGCAGATAATTGTCATCTGTGCTCATTACCTCTTTTTGTTGCTTCAAGGCGGTTGGAGTTTTACCCCACCCCGGGTTGCCGACTTCACTACCTATACTAGTGTCGCCACCCGAGTTGAAAAGATTAAGCAACTGGCTCTTGTTTAGCCCGTAGATGCTGGCATAATCACGGATAGCTGTAGTATCAACGCTCAACGGTTCGATATCGTTGTTTGGGTCGGAGCCCATTTCTATCAAGGCGTCTGCTTCGTAAAACGATTGCGAAGTATCGACGTTGCCGCGCACCTTGAGTGGTGGAGCTAGCCCAAGTGCGCGATTAAACTTATAGGCGCGCATGTCGCCATCAAGCATATTCTGGATTCCTCCGACCAGTTCGACGATAGATCGCCCGAATGGGTTACTTCCGTCAACATCAGCATAGAAATAATCAATCGGAATAATGCCGCGCGGGTCTTTATTTTTCTTACGTCGCACAATTGCTCCAGCTTTGCCTTCGCCTGCTGGGTTACCAACATAAAAGGTTGCGTCGATACCTTTTTGGAAGCAAGCCACAATTTCGATACCACTGCCCGTAACATCGTTAGCTTCTTCGCTAGCGGTCTTCCCCTGCTCGTCTTTCGTAGTAACATTGTCGCGAATCTTTTTCAGCGCTTTAATATCCCACGACGATTCATATTTTTCGCCACTTTCTTTGGCGCTTTTCGCCAATTCCTGTTCGTTCTGAATAATCTGGTCAATGGTTTCTGGCTGCCACCATGAGCGCATGAAAACATAGTCGCAAGAATAGAGCGATTGTTTACCCTCCTGGAAGAAGATATCGCCGTAATAAATCGGCACCATATCGGTCGTAAATTCGCCGTTTTTCTCTACGAATGGCGTATAGACGGCTTGCCCGCCAAAGGTCAGACCGTTTTCGAGCGTGTTCCAGAACTTCTGGATTAAGTCATAGCCAGAATTAGCATAGGGCAAAATCTTGTTGAGCAAAATGAACTCTGCGACAATTGGGAGCCAGTCATTATCATCATCGGACGTAACCGTGCCAGTAGGGAGTTGCTGGATGACGCGTTTTGGGGTTTTACGAATCAAGGCCGCAGTAGTGCCGTCGCTGACGTTGGCGTATTGCTTTGGCACGTCGGACGGCGCTTCATTTCTAGCAATGCGTTCATACTCATCAAAATGACTAGACCACTTTTCGGTCCAGTCTTTTGCCGACTGATACTTCCCCCACAAGTTCTCCTCTGTAATGAGATGATTCATCTAAAAGCTTTCCGTATTTCTACGCGACGCTCTTACTTTTTAGATGAATCGCTTATTCTTATAATAGCACACTATACTTAATATTCAAGTTTTGTGTAACATTGAATAACATAATACTCGCTGCTCTTCGGAATACGCTCAATACGCCATTCTGGGTCGAGCATGGACTTATCTTTGCTCAGCTTGTCACTAAACTGAAGATATAGTTCCAGCTCTTCTTTTTGGTCTTGTACCCGATATCGCTCCTCGTAGCGCCTGCGAATCGGCAACTTTACCTCGCCCTTGATGACGTTTTTCTGGACAATCTCCGTTGTATTGCCATTGATTTTGGTCTCTGTAATTTTACCAAATCGATCTCCAAAGTTTTTCATTTTTACCTCCTATCCAATAATATGATTTATACTGCTACGTTTAGTTGCGTGAACTTTAATGGTATTTTGATTTCCCGACTGCCATGAGTTTAGCCCCGTTACGAGATACCTTATCGCATCGCAGGCATGGCTAGACCAGTCGTGCTTTGGCTTCTTATGTAGTATCTGGTTCTTCTCATCCCACTCATAATGATATTCTTTCAGACACTTAATCAACCGCTCGCACTTCTCGCTGTTAATCCATATCCTGCTCATAGCGTTCCTGACCTCGTCAATGCCATCCGCTACGCTATCTGCCTTTAGAACGGTTGTATTGTAGACCCCCATATCGCGGAAGAACTCCTCGCGAGTTTTGCCGGATGAGCACTCTCTAATTCTCGCGTCGTGTGGTATGAAGTGTGTATCGTAGTTGTATGGTAACTGCTTAATCTTGCCAATGTAATCTGTGAGCGCCCTCCCGGAATCTTCGTAATAATCAATAAGATGGATTTCGTTACCAACTACTTGAGCAAAAATGATAGCTGTGGAGTCGCTGATACCTAAATCCCATGCTGTAAAAACCGGTGTGCCGTCGTTATAAGCGACATGAGAGTTGATGCGCCCTTCTTCCATCGCTTTGCCTACCCGTTCAGCGTAGATACTGCCTTGCGCCTGCGTACGCGGCTCGCCCATCCAGACATGTAGGTATTGAGCATAATCCTCGCGTTTCATTTTTTCGCGTTCAGCAATGACGGTATCGCTAAGAAACTCCTCGACGTCTTCTGAGTTAATCTTACAGACGAAAGTCTTGGCGTCAGCCTTATTTACGATTTCCGTCATTACAGGGTCGTTCGGCGTATCAGGGTTAAACGCCCAGATAATTTGGCTGCCCTTCTTACGGATAGTCGGGATGAGAATCTCGATTGACCGTTTGCTAATACACTGCGCCTCTTCGACGAAAACGTAATCCACGTCTGGAATGGATTTGAGGCTACTGGCAGTTTCGTATTTGAGCCCTTTGAAAATTATTTTTGAGCCAGTTTTCGTATTTAGTATGCTTTTCTTGGTGACCTTAAAATCTGGGAATTGATGTTGGTCAATTATATTCTGCATCAGCTCGTGTACAGAATCGTCGATACTGTTTTGTATTTCGCGCACACAAAGGATTACGCATTTTCGCTCCATCGCTTTAAGCAAAAGGGACAGGCAAATGTTATATGATTTAGCTCCGCCACGGCCACCGTAATACACGATATGGCGATATTGCGGATCGAACAGCGCCTCGAACTGCTTTGGGATTTTAATATTGAGCTCATTCATTTTTGACTACTTCCGTCTTCTTTTTGCTGGCGTCTACCAAAGTTATTTTCACGGTGTCGAGCGGCTGACCGTTGCTTGTGATGTCCTGCTTCTCGCTAAACTCTGGGTCGGTCTTGGCGATAAACTTTGCCGTATCCTGTGCGATTTTCTCATCACGTGAATCAAGCGACTTATTTAACACCTTCTTTGCCTTAGCCAAGAGATTATTTTTGTCATCCGGCTTTCCGATAATTTCCGATACGATTCTCTCCATCCACTCCAGATTGAAAGTCGTGATATTTTCCGCATACTCTCTGGAATATCCAGCCTTTAATGCTGACTGTAGCGCATTCCCATAAGTAGGTGAGCTCGGCACGTAATAACGCATTGCGAAATCAATCTGCTTTGGAGTATAACCTTTGACGGGAACGCTTGCCTTTACAGGATTTTGCTTCTGGGCGGTAGGTTTTACTTCCACGTTTATGTTATTTTGCTCATTCATTCATTTTTCTCCAATAAAAAAGCGACCGTCTGTTTTTGACAATCGCATTTCTTGTTACTATTTTACCACACCTCTATAAGGCGGGTAGCATTACTCCAATGATTGATCTGTTTTTTTCGACAGACGGGGTGAAATTAAGGTACGATGAATTTGTGGTAGCCCCTAAATGCGATGTCGTAATACCACCCGCGCCATGGAGGTGTAGTTCCTCTACTACACCCTATTTCTTTCCCAATAGATAACTATCGTCTCTCGCAATAGCGCACATGTTTTCGGGGTATGCGTTACCGTGGTGCGGACCTTCCATAAACATGACACCACGTTTTCCTTTGCCGTAGTAGTCATCAATCCAGTTGGCGTGATAGTATGTTATTTCTCCTCGCAAACGCGTGCGAGCGGTGAAGTTACTCATTTTTCTTCTCCTCCATTATCTTTTTACATTTGTCCTCTAGAGCCCTACGCCAGTAGTTATTGAAGTTGTCGATACTGATATAGTCGCCAGCCTCACGATCGAACGTTTTCGCACCATACTGGATGTGAGCGGTTTTGCTTTCATCGATACTAGCTTCACGACAGATGATTGTACTTTGCTGCGTTTTAGCGTCGTAATCAACGAAGAATACTTTAGTTTTGGTCATAGTTTTATCTCCTCAATTACCCATTTCTTATATGAATCATGAATCCCCTCTATGAACTCTCTGGCATCGAAATAAAACTCGAACTTAACCGTAAATATATTAAATGGACCATATTTGAACAGTTTGTATTTGCCATTTTCTAAACGCGCCGGGTAATAATCCCCGTCAATTTCCATGATTGCGTATTTCATTACTCCTCCCAACATTCGTAAGTATCGCGTAGCGAGAACCACCTTTTACGACAGACTTGTTTCGGTTTACGCTCAGGCTCGGAATTATCTGACGCGTTAGAGTCTA
>CALBZW010000013.1 GCA_937889535.1 uncultured Candidatus Saccharibacteria bacterium
AGCGATAATAAGGATTATTATCGCTGCCCAGGGCAGGATTGGAAGAATAGCAGTAAAGAAATTTTGTATCATACAGATACCTCCTTTGAAGAATATTTGCACCCTAATCAACAAAAAACGTTTTTAAGGTGCATAAAATATCTGAGCGAAATTGCTCATTACTTCCATTGTATCACACTTTTTATAAAAAGTCAATAGTTATAACACGCCTTACCGCGCTCGCCAGATTTGTTCGAGGAAACGAGTACGCATAGTACTGAAATTGCGCTCGGAGATTGGCATAGTATGGGCGTGAAGACCTTTGAGAAAATCGGCAAAATAGCGATTATCAAGATAATCGACGGCGTGACGGCGGAAAAATTGATAAATTTCGCTATATTTCACAATGCGATAAGGCTTCGCGAGGTGGTATTTCTCCAGATTGAAGAGATTATAATCTGGGGTGAAGACGAAATAATGCGCGGTTTTACCATAAACTGCATCCGCGGAGTCAGAAATCCGCCCTTCGGTGTATTCTTGGTATTTGTTCAGCTGCGAATAATGATCGGATTTAATGCCGTTGAGGTTAGATTTAATCTTGTTTTCAATCACGAGGATACTGTCTTCGCTTTCGATCCAGAGGTCGATATTATGATTGCTTTCGCGGACGATAGCGAAATCGCGGTCAAAATCAGCAACGCCGAGAATATCATGCGCAAACTTCGGAAATAAATCTGGACGATACTGAAAATAGTAGGCGAGTAGATTAGAAAAGGCCAGCTCATCGTTCTCCTTACGGATAATCTCAAGAAAAGTTGGGTCGGTAGCGCGAGTCGTCTGGCTAGCCGTGAGCTTGGTGGTAGTGTTCTTGGATGCCCAGAGATTGTCGTCATCTAGGACAGCACGCAAAACGCGATAGGCCTCGGGATCGTTCGCAAACGAATAGTATTTGCGCGAGGATTGATTGTCGATTGCTTTGCTGACGGAATTGAGATAGAAAACCGTAGCAGTCGGGTCGTCAGTTGTAAAGCCAGCATCAATCGTCAAGATTAGGCGCGTATCCGGGCGGGGCGTACAAACCTCGGAGGCGCGGAATGAGGCAACGGTCGTCGCCAGATCTTCTTCGCCGCCATGATAGATATTGTCACGAAAAATCCGGCTGAGCTGTACCCCAGCGTAGGTAATCTCGCCCGCAGACGATGCATCGACCGGAGTCAGACCAGTGGCTCGCGCGATGACTTCGACCGTAGTTTTGCCCTCGAGATTGCGGACGAAGATGACATCAGAAATTGGATGTGTATCGAGGTCGACTGCTCCGCTCGGAGTAATATAGAGGTAATTCTGGCCGTCATCAGCGCGAAACAAATTGATAACTTCGTGGCCGATGTTCTCGCCCTCGTCGAGGTAAGCACCAGCGAAAAGCTTATTGATTAAAATTTCAGGAGAAGAATTAGTGTCCATACTTCCATTATACCATAACTGATGTTATGGCTGTATAACCGCGTCGCTTTATGACATTTTATGACAAATCCCCGCCGGAGCGGGGTGTCTGTCGTAAAAAGTTGCTTGCCGATATGTGATTTAGTCTCCGATCTCTAATCGGAGACTTTCCACTTGCCAAGGCATGCCTTGGCAAGTCCGGCAATATGAGCCTGCTTAGAATCGACAACGGAGAGAGGACGGTCGCCGTTAGCCTGCAACATTGCAAGGAGCTTCTGCAATTCGGACTCGCAGTAAATGAGCGACAGCTCTGTGCAGCCAAGAATAACTACATCAACCGGCTGCAGGGTGAGGGCGTCCTGGATCATGTGCAGATACCATTTCTGTGCGTCATCTGTAATTTCACCATGACAGAACTCGTTAAAAATCCGATCATTTAAGACCGTCCTTTCTAATTGGCCGGGGATCGAAATTTCCAGACCATATCCTTCAAGACGTGACCTAATTGAATCTCCTTCCATCGTCTCGAGCGTACCGAGTAGCAAAACCCGGCGCGGTTCGTCCTTACTGTACGCATTCGGGTATTTTGTGCGGTTACCGTCAATTAGTTCGACACAGCGCTGACCAATGCAATCGGCGATATGAATAAACCGGTCACCACCGATACGAGCTTCGATCATTGGCGCAATCTTATGAACAGTATTACTGGCTACCGCTACATACTCCGCACCGATGAAGGTCAGTGAATCAGCCATATTACTCAGAAACTCGCCAATTCCAGACCAATCGCCCGCCAGCATATCTTCCCGAACTTCAGCGAAATTAACATCGCGCTGGATCAGCTCGGCGTTATTGAGCCCGCCAAGTGTTTGGTTAACTAAGTTATGAATGCCAGCAGAGTAGCCGTCCGAAGACTCGTGGCTTAATCCGCCAATGACACCAACCGTGTGTAAAATAGAATCCATATGAGATCCCCCTTTCAAAAACTTCAATTTATGGATTTAGCATCAACAAAGCAACTTCTTGTTTTGACATTAAGCTGCAATAGTGACACTATATTCTTCTATTATAGCACACCTTGCTCAAAATGTCAATGTATAGTATAATCCATACATGAGTAAACTAGAAAATATCGTAAGTCTATGTAAAAGAAGGGGGTTTATATTTCCGGGGTCCGACGTTTATGGCGGTATGGCCGGTACATGGGATTACGGTCCTCTAGGCACAATCTTGAAACGCAATATGATGGATGCGTGGTGGAATTATTGGGTTGACCAGCGCGATGATATGTATGGGGTGGATGCGGCGATTATTATGAATCCGCAAGTTTGGGAGGCGTCGGGGCATGTCGCGACATTTGCTGATCCGTTAGTCGAATGCAAAGAATGCCACGGGCGATTCCGGGCGGACAAATTAGTTGACGGGGCGACGGAGAGTATCACGACCGAGGAGTTTCTGAAAGCGGATGTGAAATGCCCGACCTGCGGGAAGAAGAATTGGGGTGAGATTCGGAAGTTCAATATGATGTTCAAGACGCATGTCGGCCCGATTGACGATGATTCAAGCATTGCGTATCTCCGACCAGAGACGGCGCAAGGGATTTTTACGAACTTCAAAAATGTCGTCGATACGATTTATCCGGATATGCCGTTTGGGATTGCGCAACAGGGGAAAGCCTTCCGAAATGAGATTTCGCCACGGGATTTCATCTTGCGCGACCGCGAATGCAGCCAGATGGAGATTGAATATTTTGTGAAACCGGACGATTGGGAGCGAGCGTTCGAGGAACTGCGCGCGGGTCAGCACGACTTCTTGGAGAATGTAATCGGCTTGCCGGCAAGTGCGATCCATGAATTGGACGTGCCAGAAGGGGACCGGGCGCATTATTCAAAGCGGACGATTGACTTTATGTTTGATTATCCAAACGGCGAAGAAGAGTTGATGGGGTTAGCGTATCGGACAGACTTCGACCTAAGCAACATCCAGCGAGCAAGTGGGAAAAATATGGAGTATCGCGACAAGGTGACGGGTGAGACGTTTGTGCCGCACGTGATCGAACCTTCGATCGGAGTGGAGCGGCTGTTCCTCGCGATTTTGAGTAATGCGTATACAGAGGAAGAGGACCGGATTGTATTGAAATTACCTTCCGGGTTGGCGCCATATAAGTACTGCGTAAGTCCGCTACTGAAGAATAAGCCGGAATTGGTAGAGCGAGCGAAAGAAGTTTATGAGACATTGAAGAAGAAATACATGTTCGTGACTTGGGATGATTCGGGCAACATCGGGAAACGCTATAAAAAACAAGACGAAATCGGGACGCCGAAGTGTGTCGTCGTGGACTTTGAGGGGCTGGAAGACGGAACCGTAACCGTACGTGACCGGGATACGACGGAGCAGGTACGGGTGAAGGTGGAAGAGTTGTAAAGAAGGATAGGTAGAGTAGTTAATTCTGGAATGGGAGCCTCGCGCAGGGGCTTCCTTTTGGATTTTGCTCTAGAGAGCCGCGAAAGTTCCGGAGGCGTAACTCCGCTGACTTTCGCTAAAATCCAAAAGGAATCCTCTGGCTCGACTCTTTTATATTCCAGAATTAACTACTCCACCTATCCTTCACCACTGTTTTTCACGTATACTCGTAAATCGACATGAAAAAACCGGAACGATAATACTTGTTCCGGTTTTTGGGCTACCGAGGTAGCGGTGGTGCTATTTGTGGTCATAAAGGATGGGGCGTTCCGGACAATAGCCGACAAGATCCAGATGATCAGTACGATATTCTATGGCAGCAGCATAACCTATCACGATCTCATCGAGAGCCGTTGGATTATAAAGATAATAATCCCTCATCCCCTGCTCCGTTATCTCGTGAACCGTATCGATCTGGCGCTGCTCTTCATCGGTTAAACTGTCATTATCCCTAGACCAGAGTTCGGTCGCAACATAAGATGTGCCACCTAGATTTTCAACTTTTTGGAGAAACTGTACATAGACATAGATTTCGCCATCCTCATATCGCGCCAATCCAGCATAGACAAGAGTGTTTTCGTCCAACTGAGTGCGTTGCTCTTCGCGGTAATCGAATATACCATTACCAAAACCTGCAATCGTATCTTGGGCAAAAGACATCTCGCTCGTATTGATTACGATCTCAGATCCAACGATTGGGATCTGTAAAACCGGTTTTCCAGAGTATGGCCCGAAAATTACAGTCTCATCGATGACATAATAACAATCATCAAGGCACTGCCCAGCAGTTCCGGTAATACTATGGCCGTGTTGTTCGGCGTAACTGTAAGTATATACCGACGTTTGCTCGTCTTCTGTTTCGACGGTGCGCCATATAGTCGCATTGAAAACGAATAATACGGTCGCCCAGAATGCAATCACGGCTGTTAAAAATATAATCTGCTGTTTTCTACTCATTTGGTCAATTGTGCCAGAATAAGTCTCATAAGCTCTTTTTAGTTGTTTTCTCATAATATTCCCTCCCTATATTCTTTGAGAAAATCTAGCACCACAAATTCGTAAGATACTTAAGGTATTTTGTACCTTAAGACATTAGAATATCGTGGTACAAACATTTGTTTTACCTTATGCTTTCATTGTAGCATACTTTAGCGAAAAAGTCAATACTTTTATGGCTATTTTACTAAAAACGTCAATTAGAGCTACTGGGGATTTTACCTCTTAAAATCGCCCCCCCCCCCAGCAAAATAGGCATAGAAAATGCTTGTGGAGAGGGCGGAGATAGGATATAATTGTAGATAGTATGACAAAAAAGAAGAACGAGCCAAACACGGTTTGGCGGACGATGTATTATTATTGGCGCGAAATCGTGAAATATAAGTGGTACGCGCTAGGGACGTTTATTTTGACGCCGATTGTGGTGTTCGTGCGAGCGATTCTCGCGCCGCTGATTTTTGCGGATTTGATCGAAAAGGCATCGCTTGGGCTGCCGATGAATGAGCTTCTAGAGACGGCACTCTGGGAAGTAGTCGGGTTTTTAGTGTTATACGCCTTTAACAAAATCGTTCTAGAGGAGCTCAGGCTGGCGTGGTGCTGGAAAATGGAGCTGCTGGCGATGTATGACTTGTCAAATATGGCGTTCAATACTGTGAGCGAGCAGTCGATGCAGTTTCATAGCGACCGGTTTTCTGGCTCCCTAGTGTCGCAGACGAATAAGTTTGTCTGGGCGTTCGAGCGATTGTTTGATACGATTATTTGGGATTTGTGGCCGACGCTGGCGTATATTGCGATGGTGATCGTGGTCCTAGCGCCGCAAGTGCCATGGTTTGCGGTCGGGGTGGTGATTTTTGCGGCGTTTTATACTCTGATTTCGGCGCGGGCGATGAAGAAAATTACAAAGCTGAATCAAGCCGAAGCGGAGGCAGAGGCGAAACAGACTGGACAACTGGCGGATTCGATTACGAATATTATATCGGTAAAGTCGTATGCGCAAGAGGCGCATGAGCGACATCGTTATGCGAATTTTTCGCGCAAGGTGCTGAACGTGAGTGATGAACTGAAAGCGGCGACGATTAAGCGCGATATTATGTTTAACTGTGTACAGATTGGGATTACGGCGATGATCTTGGCGTTTCTGCTCACGGGACGTGAATGGTTGGGGATTTCGGTGGCAACGCTCGTGCTGATCGTGAACTATGCGCAGACGATTCAGGGTGAATTGTGGAACATTAATTCGATTTTGAAGAACCTGAATCGGGTGTTTGGCGATGCGCATGAGATGACATTAATTCTGGATACCGTCGACGATGTCGTCGACGCTGCGGATGCGCAGCCGCTGGTAATGCGAGAGGCAGGGGTGGATTTCGACAGTATCAGCTTCAAACACAAGGATGCGAAAGAAGAGATTTTTCATGATTTCAATCTACAGGTAGCGCCAGGTGAGCGAATTGGGCTAGTTGGTGTATCGGGGAGTGGAAAGACGACGCTGACGAAACTGCTACTAAGGTTTGCGGATGTGAACGCTGGGAAAATCACGGTGTCAGGACAGGATATTCGCGAAATTACGCAGCAGAGCTTGCGCGAAAATGTGGCATATGTGCCGCAAGAGACGTCGCTGTTTCACCGGACGATTGCGGAAAATATCGCGTATGGGCGACCGGGGGCGACGATGGAAGAAATCGTCTGGGCGGCCAAGCAGGCAAATGCAGATGATTTTATCCGAGACTTGCCGGAAGGTTATGAGACGCTGGTCGGTGAGCGCGGGATTAAGTTGTCGGGCGGACAGCGACAGCGGATTGCGATTGCGCGTGCAATCCTGAAAGATGCGCCGATTCTTGTGCTGGATGAGGCGACGAGCGCACTTGATTCGGAGAGCGAAGCGCTGATTCAGGGGGCACTAGAGAGATTAATGAAGGGGCGGACAAGTATCGTGATCGCGCACCGGTTGTCGACCGTGGCAGGGCTGGATCGGATCGTGGTGATGGAAAACGGAAAGATTGTCGAGGAAGGCGCACATCACGAACTACTAGAGAACCCGGAGGGCGTGTACGCTGGGCTATGGGGTAGACAGAGCGGGGCGTTCATGGAGGAGACTGAGTAACAAAACATCCCGTCGTCTTTTCTTGAACCGCGTTCGTCGAAAAGAGACGAGATGTTTTATCATGCTGCCCCCTCCAGAAATATTCCTTATTGATTGTTCCAGCGGTCGATAGCGTCTTTGATGACTTTTTTCGCCTCGTCAGAACCGGCGAATTCTTTCACTTCGGTCGTGCCTGGCTTCTTCAAATCTTTATAATGATTGAAGTGGAACTCAATCTGCTCAATCAAGCGTTTCGGCAAATCCTCGAGAGATTTAATCGCGTCACCATTGTTGCGGTCATCAGCGACTACGGCGATAATCTTATCGTCAACTTCACCATCGTCGACGAATTTCATGACACCGAGAACCTTAGCCGCAGTGTAAATACCAGTCGTAAGCGGCTGGTCGGTAATCAACAAAACGTCAAGCTCATCGCCATCCTCGTCCAAAGTCTGCGGAATAAAGCCATAGTTGCACGGCTTCGCGAAAGCAATCGGCTCAATCCGATCGAGCATGAAGCAAGCATTTTTGCGGTCCCACTCGATTTTGTGATTACTGCCGGTCGGAATCTCAACGACGACATTAATTTCACCATTTTCGTAATCCCCCGGGGTCAAAATTTTATTGAAATCGGCCATAAAAACTCCTTTAGTTATGAAATAATTATAGCATACTTCAGGCATACAAAAAACAATCCCCGCCAGAAGCGAGGATGCTTTATCTTTTGTAAAATATCGTCATGTCTGAATCTTGCGACGCTCCAGCAAACTAACGGCTATAGGCCCGAGAATACCGATGATGAGCGCAAAGATAGTGAGCGCAAGCACCAATCTAATGTTAATTTCGCCATAGGGCGGAATTAATAATAACTCGTCTACTCTATCTCCATTATGGCTAACCGTCAACGAGGAAGCTGCCTGGCCGCTCAACCAATCTTTACGACTAAACTCGTAGGTTCCGACTGGTATGTAACCGATATACCGATCTTCGGACGCATATTTCTGGCCATCAAACTCCGTAGGAGCGAAACCATCGGTCGACATAAATGATAGCCCCTCCGGGCCAATATTGCTGGGGTCGGCCGAAGCAATACGAAAACGCACCTCGACATAATCACCGAACTTAGCCGCAACCGCGCCGCGATACCAGGTGTCATCGCCAGCAATTCGCGCTTCAAGATTATAGTCCACGACGTCGCCGGTGGGGTGAGACTTTTCTGGCGCCATACGCGATTTGTTTATCGTCTCAACCATAGCATGCGCCCACTGAGATTCCTGCATCCCTGCTATCAATGTTGTGACGATAGTCAGGATTAATATACAGCCGACCGCGCGTAGTACCCATTTTGTTAACCGAAACCCTTGGAATATCGCTCTGTTTTCTTCCATACTTCACCCTCCTTCAGTAAAAAAGATAGACTGTAACGCTACAATTCTTTGGCATGCCAAAGAACAAAGTGGTATAGATACCACTTCTCTTCCTATTGTATCATAGATTGTGTAAAAAGTCAATAGTAATATAGTTGATTCGGCTATCTTACGATAAAAACTGAGATTTTATACTATTTCGCATTATGATCATACGGCTTCTGGTCTGGATCTTGGAAAATCTTTTCATGCGCCACTTCGTCGGGGAGATAACTTTTGTCGAGATGAAAACCAGCCTCCCACTTCTGACCCTCGCCGAAGCCGAGGTCTTTCATGAGTTTTGTCGGAGCATTGCGTAGCCAAGTTGGCACCGGGCAACCCATACTCTTCTCGGCGACCGCCTGGGCGCGCGCCCAGCCATTATACGTATCGCGGTTTTTCTTGGCTTTCGCCAGCACGACCGCAACATGGCTCAAAATAATCCCGCCCTCGGGCATGCCGACGCGCTCAATCGCCTCGAAACAGCTCACGGCGAGATTTAATGCACCATTACCGGCCAGGCCGATATCCTCGGAGGCGAAAATCACCATGCGGCGAGCGATAAACTTCGGATCTTCCCCACTGGCGACCATGCGGGCAAGATAGTACAGCGTGGCGTCAACATCGGAACCGCGCATGGACTTAATGAAGGCGGAGATGTTGTCGTAATGATAGTCGCCAGACTTATCGTATAGGGGCATCTTCTTGCCGACGGCGGTTTCGACGACGGATTTATCAACTTTTTTCGCTAAGCTCAGTGAAAGTTCGAGATCGCCGAGGGCAGAACGGGCATCGCCAGCGCTGAGGTCGGCGATATATTCCAAGGCTTCGGGGGTGACACGTTTTTCTGCCTTTTCGGCCTTCACGGCACGTTCAAGAACCTTCAGAATATCCGGTTTCTTCAAGGCGGAAACAATAACAACGCGGGAACGTGAGATCAGTGGCGAAATCACCTCGAAACTGGGGTTCTCGGTCGTAGCGCCAATCAAAATAATCAGACCGGATTCAACATGCGGCAAAAAAGCATCCTGCTGAGCCTTGTTAAAGCGATGAATTTCGTCAACGAAAAGCACAGTACGAGTCTTCAGATTCCAGTTGACTTTCGCACGCTCGACGACGGTCTCGATATCAGCTTTTTTCGCAGTGACCGCCGAAAGTTCGACGAAATCAGCCTGAAACTCCTTCGCTAGGATCCGGGCGAGCGTCGTCTTGCCGGTGCCAGGAGGACCCCAAAAAATCAGGTTGACCGGCTCGGCTTTTTTGACGATTTCGGTGAGAATTTTTCCCTTACCGATAATCGCGTCTTGACCAATCACCTCGTCCAATTTTTGCGGGCGCATACGCTCCGCTAATGGCACTCTACTCATAGAACTATTATAACACCCCTAGGCCTATATTCCTCGCGTAAGTGCCATTAACGGATGTAGTATCGAGTCAACATTCTCCACACGACTAATCGCCAAGAGCTTACTACTCAGTATCAGCCGGGCGAGTTTAACTTCGCGCGATGATATATCACCGGATGAATATTCTTTGAGAGCGGCTTCAGAAGTATCCCAGATATAGCGCAATTCTGGGTCTAATTTCTTGCCATTTATATCATATATGAGATTAAGCTCTTCGCCCCCAATGCGAGCAAGGTTAAGTAAAAACCAGGTGCGTACGAGGCCGAGGTCGAGATGGCGGTTAAGACCATCTAATCCTTGGACGAGAAGCGAAAAATACTCGGGGCTGGTCACCTGCTCAGTGGCACGTTCAACTTTCTTCATCATGAGAGCGGCAAGTTCCAAGCCTTGGACATCAGTGAGGATGCTACTAAAAAACTGGAGCATCCGGGCGCTAGTGAGGACGGCGAACTTCGACTTACCCTGGTGTATGACGACATCGGCGACTGAAAAGAGTTCGATACTACCAGCGAGACGGGATTTTTCCTTGCGCACGCCTTTTGCAATGACGGCGAATTTGCCTTCGGGCGTCAAAAGATTCAAAATCCGGTCAGATTCACCGTAGTTCGTGCGTCGGAGGACGATGGCACGAGTACGGAGATCAGACGGCATTAGACTCCGGGTTCGTAGGTTCACTAGGCGCTTGAGTAGACGTATTTTGAGACTGGGCCGTAGGTAGGCTTTGTGGCGTTTCATTCTCGATCTGGCGCAACTGCTGATTGAGCTTTTGAACGCCAAGCTCAGGCGCGCTCATTTTTTTCTCGATTCCCTCCAGGACAGCGTCACGAATATCCTCAGGAGTCATAGTTCCTTTATCAAGCGTCCGGAAGACGCCGTAATGTTCAAGATTACGGTCAGACATATCAAGGCTCGTGATGAGGACAACCGGGATTTTCGCGGTGTCGTGATAAGAGATTAGCTCATTGAGGAAGGTAAAACCGTCAGGTCCGCTAAGCAAAACATCGAGTAGAATAACGTCGGGAAGCTCAGAATTCATTTCGGAAATTGGCTCGACGGCGTCATTAAAAACTTGGACGTCGGGATGAGTTTCTTGACCATTGATATCAAAAAGCACGGTGCTACGCGCCGCAAGCGCGACGACATCGGCCATCGTCGGGTCGTCTTCAATTACATAAACTAAACTCATATAATTCCTTTCTAAAAATTAAAACTAATCTGTTTAGAGATAGGGAGGTCGACGTAAAAACTGGCACCATCGCGGTGACGTACGGCACCAATCTGGGCGCGCATATGGGCAGCGAATTGCGAAGCGATATACAGCCCAATGCCAGAACTGCCGGGGCGCATCGCAATTTCAGTCGGGCGATCTAAGCCGCCAGCGTTTAATTCGCGCCAAACTTTCGTTGGCAAGGCTGGACCGTAATCGCGTACTGAAATACGCAGCCTGCTACGACGCTCAGAAATTACCACTTCACTGACACTGCCGCGCTCGGAATAATGCATTGCGTTGACGCAAAAGTTATAAACAATACTATATAGTAAGTCATGATTAGCGACGGCGAGACGTGATTTATTGTGGAATTCAAGGTCGATACTACGCCCTTCAATCCGAAAAAACGGGGATAATTCGCTCAACACGGCTTCGCAGACGCCGCGTACACTAACCGGTTCGGTCTCGAAGAAGCCATCCTCAAGGCGAGCAATCTTCACGAGATCGTTCACCTGGCGCAAAGCGCGCTCGGAAACGTTAATGAGCTGACTACGGTAACGTTGGCACGTAGTCTTGTCGGCGAAGTCAATGGCGAGTGCAAGCTGACGCATGAGACTCAAAGGAGCCTTCAGCTCGTGCGCCGCAACCAGCATACCATTAACCTCCACTGCCATATATATATTATAGCACGGGTCAGGTTTATTCTCGATATACGTTAATTATTCGACGAATGTGACAGTATCGAGCAACTTGTAATACTCGTCAGCAAATAGCTCGGAGTCGGTCTGCAAGACGACTGTTTTATCGCGAACTTTGAAAATCGTCACAATGCCACGAATATTATTTGAGATATCACCAGTATAAACATTGGCAACAGCACCGCCGATATTGCGAGTTACCATGGAAAGCTTACCGTTTTTGACCGAGCTTTCGTAACTCTTTGCGACGGAATCGAAAGCCTTGTCCTGAATCGTAACGCGTAAGGCATTGATTGTCGTATTGCTGACCGGCAAGACCTCGCCAGGGTTCAGATAGGCTTCGTAGTTGCCACCGTTTGCAGCGTCCTTAGCGACATACAGGTTCCAAGTCTTAGGATATTCAAAGGCGACGCTACCATAATCGGCTGGACCCATAAAGGACTTATACGGGTATTTTTCACGCTCAACGAACTCGTCTTCAAGTTTGGTCGTGTTCTCGGAGACGGCGACGGCAATTGCAGCGTCGATTTGACCGTCGACATCAGTCTTGACATTGTCCCATTCAAGATATTTCCAGATAAAAAGTCCAATAAAGGTCACGGCAACCAGACTCACGATAACGAGAATTACGGTTTCAATCACATTGCGGCGATTGTTAATCGGCGCCAGGCCAGAACCAGGCGAAGCGAGCGGGACCGCAGTCTTCGAAACTGGCACAGTACCCGGAGCAGCCGGGGCGAAAGCCGGAACTCCAGTAGTTGCAGACTCAACAACACTGCCAGTCGCAACCGTGGCATTAACCGCCGCAGCTCCCAAACCCGGGGCAGGACTAACCGGAGGAACACCGGCGGACCCTGGAGTCGCGGCTGGATTTGAACCGGCAGCGGGGTTCATCCCCGCAGTTGGGTTCGGAAAAGAAGAATCATTCTGCATGAGTTTATTATAACTTAGAGAGCAGGTTTTTGTAAAGATTTTCTATTCTGACTGAGCGAAATTCGCAATCACTTCGACCCGGTTTTTGAGTTCTGCTAAGTCTTTTTCGATGTTTTTGGCCAATTTTTGGGCATCTTGATACTTCCTTAAGGCTTCATCTAGTGAAAAATCGTCACTATAGAACCACTCGACACTTTCGTCTAGCTCTTTAATTTTGGTCTCGATGGAGGTTTTAGATTGAGGTGCGTTTTTCGACATTTTTAATCTCCGCAGTTAGTTGTTGTTTAAGTGTTGTAATTTTTACAACACTTCCGACATCGAAGTCATCGTTGCGACTTTTTTGATTAGTTACAATAGCATATCCCCGCTTTAAGACATTCTCGGGGTTAAGCGAGGCTAAGATCTTTGACGTCGCGGCAATATGTTGAGATAAGTTATCAAGGCGACGGATAATTTCCTGCTGAATATCGCCTAGTCTCGTCCTTAAACCGGCTTGTTCTTGTGCAATGGCATCTAGCAGACGTTGGCTCATGCGGTCGACCGATACTCGGACCTGGCGCAGGGCGACAGCACGGTCAGGAGTGAGACGTTCAGCGGCATTAGAGGGCGTGGAAGCGCGGACGTCCGCCGCGAGGTCGGCGAGACTTTCGTCAACTTCGTGGCCAATACCCGTAATCACGGGTAGCCGACTCGCGGCAACAGCTCGTACGAGCTGTTCGTCGTTGAAAACGGCGAGGTCGTCCGCGCTTCCCCCACCGCGCAAAATTGCGATGATATCCACGTCTCCGCGCTGATTGAAATAATCAAGCGCCCGGATAATTTGATCAACGGCAGCTAGACCTTGAACCTGAGTATTAATTGTTGAAACTTTGAGACCACCCCAACGATTATCAAGAATCTTCAAGAAGTCGATATAGCCAGCAGCGTTCGTCGAAGAAATGACACCAATCTTAGCCAAATCCTCTGGTATTGGGCGCTTCTTCGCCAGATCAAAAAGCCCTTCGGCGGCCAACTTGCGCTTCAGCAGTTCAAAGCTTTTTTTAATATTCCCCTCTCCGAGTGGCAAAATACGCTGTACAGTGAGCGAGAATTTCCCCCAACGCGTTAATCCCGGTGTGGCTTTGACCCGAACGGTCATACCATCCTGAAGTGCGACACTGAGCTGGCTAAGCGGTAGAAAACAGCTGATGCTGCTGTCGCCCTCCTTCAAATCAAAGAAAACCCATTTGCCCTGATTAACCTTAAAACTAGCAACTTCCCCCTCGACATTAATACCGGTGAATCCGTACTCGATGGTCTGATTGCAGACTGCGATAAACTGCGAGACAGTGAAATTAACTTCGGGAGTCATGCTCGATTTCCGCTTTTTCGCGACGGCCAATCTTTGAAATCGAGTGCTGATAGAAACCGTAGCCACTGATGATCGTGCTAGCGAGAACAATTACCCGAGTCATGAGGACAACGAGAGCCGACAGCCCAGCATCGACACCTAAACTTGCCATAATACCAACCATACCAAGCTCATAGAGGCCATATGGAACGATTGCGCCCATGACCGAACCAATCGCTTCGCCGATCATAATCTGCGGTAAGATTTCGGGGTGACCAAGACTTGCCGCAACGATCCAATAGGTCGCAATCTCAAGAAAACTATAGACGATACCCCACAAAATCGGGCGAATCAGCATCTCTTTATGTCGGCGCGCAGTCATCAGATCGCCATGGGCGTCGCCAAGATATTTGTCGACAACTTCGCGCTGCAAAATATCAGTTTTATGACCAAAAGTCACTTTTTTGACCAGCCAGTTGACGAAATTGGTGCTAGTTTTTGCAAACCAATCAATGCGCTTCTTGCTGCTGGCGATCGCGATCAGAATTGCAATCGCTGCGATAATGCCTACGCTAAGCAAAGCGGTAAAGCCAATTACCCAAACACCGGCAGCCGGTACAGTACTAAAAATCAGTAAAGCAATAATCGCAAGAATTGTCTGAAGCTGGTTAGCACAGATTGTAATGATATAGCGCAAAACATACATGAAACTTGCCTGCCCCGCGGTCGCGCCAAAAGGTTTTAAGCGCCACGTGATATATCCAAGACCACCGAGACCGCCCGCCGGTACGGCGTGATTTACGAAATTTAGCTCCAGCGAGACGCGCATGAGAGTCCACGGCGAGACTTTTTTCGCATCTTTCTTCGCGCGCATATAAGAGAAGAACATCTGCCCGCAACAAAAATACATAAAAAGTTGCTCCGGAATTAAAAGCATGAGGACAAGAATGTTCGTCTCGCCAATATGCGCAATTGCTTCACGAATATCATTCCAGTTTGAATAGACAACGTAAATAATTAAAACAAGTGTCAGAATTGTCAAAATCGTACGGAAAGAAAGTTGAAAATGTTTTTTAGGCTTCGAGCCGTCAGAGTCGGAACTCATTGTAGTTTTTGTCATGAAAATATTATACCATAGCAGATAAAGTGTGAAGTGACAATCTTGTGACTTTTTGATCTCTGGGAAATTTTGATGAATATAAGTCTAAAACATGTTATAATTATATTAGTATGAAATATCTTGCGGTTTTGGGCAGACAACCACTAATCTCAGTAGCGGAGCTAGAGAGTTTGTTCGGTGACGTGAGGTTGGTGACGCCAGAGCTGGCGGAATTTTCGACGGATGCGAGGCCAGAAATTCGACGCCTGGGCGGAACGCAGAAGCTGGCGATCAAAATCGATGGCACGGTAATGGATTTTCTGAAAACTTTGCCGAAATCAGGTAAGATTACGCTAGGATTGTCGGATTATTCGCGCGGAGCGTCGGCATTTAAGGTACAAGGTGAGGCACTGAAGTTGAAGCGCATGCTAGCGAAGCTGGGGCGGAGCGTGCGAGTCGTGCCGAACAAGGAGGCGGTGCTGACGAGCGCAACAAGTTTTCACAATCATTTGTTTAGCGAAACAAAAATTGAATTGATTAAGCACGGCAAAGAGTTTTATCGCGTCATCGGAGTGCAAGATATTGATGCATATGTCAAGCGAGACCAAGCTCGGCCGGCACGGGATGCAAAAGTTGGGATGTTGCCGCCGAAATTGGCGCAGATTTTGATTAATTTATGTGGGGATTTGCCGGCGGGAAGTAGATTACTAGACCCGTTTTGTGGAACCGGAGTCGTATTACAAGAAGCGGCGCTGATGGGATATGTTCCCTATGGGACAGATTTAAGTGAGAGAATGGTAGACTATTCAAAGAAGAATCTAGGGTGGCTAGACGCAGCTAAACATTTCCAGGTCGAGCAAGGCGATGCAACAAGTTTTCAGTGGGCGGCACCGATTAATGCGGTGGCATGCGAAGGATACCTCGGGCGACCGATGTCTTTGCCGCCAGCGGAGATCAAGCTAAAGCAGGAGAAACAGGAGTGCGGCGGGATTATTCTGAAGTTCTTGAAGAACTTAGCAGAGCAGATTGAGTCAGGAACTCCAGTAGTGATGGCGGTGCCGGCGTGGCTGAGGCCAAACGGGTCGTATGAACGGCTAAATTTGCTTGACGAAATAGAGAATCTGAGCTATAATGTAAAGAGTTTTAGAAATCTGGGACAGCAAGATTTGCTTTATCACCGTGATAAACAGGTTGTGGCCAGAGAAATAATAGTTTTAAGGAAGAAATAGCATGTCACATGTCAAAGCTGGCGGTACCGCCAAGAATATACATAATAATGCTGGGCAGAGGCTTGGCGTGAAGCGCTTCGGCGGACAAAAGGTCCGGAATGGCGAGGTCTTGGTGCGCCAGACTGGTGCGACGAAGATTGCTGGTCCAGGCACGTATATGAGTCGGAATTTCACGATTCACGCGGCGAAAGATGGCGTCGTGACGTTTGTGAAGACGAAAAAATGCCACTTTTCTGGCAAGAGTGTGCCACGTGTACGCGTGGAAGTACGCTAAGAGCTGAGATAAATACCCCGCGCATGCGGGGTATTTTTGCTGGGGGATACTTTTGGGAGATGTGGTATGCCAAAAACCTCCGGTTTTTGGCCGGAGGTTTAGCTATATTGTTTAAGACTATTGTCGCTAGAATACGTTCTTGAGCACGAAGTTGACGATAGCGTAAGCAAGAAGCGCAATAATGAGGCCGACGACGCCATAAAGGATTGTATGCTGCGCGCGTTTGGTTTTTGCGGCGTCACCCGTAGAAGTAACAAAGAAGATACCGCCGAGTACAATGACGAAGACGGCAATTACGCCGACAACGCCGACAATGACATTAATGATGTCGGTAGCAGTAACCATAAGATCTTTATCGTCATTCGCCAGATTACAATCGGCAAGGGTTTTGATTTGATCAGCTGGTTTTGCTTTGGCTGGCTTAGTTTTAAATAGGGAGCCGTTCGGACACTGCGAGCTATCGAACGCCGCCATAGCATTATCAGTATTAACGACTGTCGCAAGTGCAAACATGCCAGAAACGGCAACCAGACCAGCGACTAATAAATTCTTGATTTTCATGTTTACTCCTTTGGTCTAATTATACAGGTTTTGAGATGCGACGCAAGACCAGAAATCCTGCTAGCATGAGCCAGCAGGATAGATTTTAGAGTTTTAATTTAATGCTAGAATACGTTTTTCAAGACGAAATTCACAATCGCATAGGCGAGAATAGCAATGATTAAACCAACAATACCGTAAAGAATCGCGTTCTGACCCTTTTTGGCTTTTGCTGCGTCGCCGGCGCTAGTAGTGTAGAAGATACCACCGATGACGATGACCGCGACTGCAATCACGCCAACGACACCGACAATAACATTTATGATAGTCGTCGCTCGGTCCATAAGGTCGTATTCGGTAGCGGCGAGATTACAATCGGCAATGGTTTTAATATCAGCGGCGTCTTTTGGTTTAGTCAATTTCTTCTTTTGATCGTCGGTCGTGTTGACAGTATTACCATCCTTATCCGTAGTGTAATTATAATCATAATACATGGTGCCTTTCTTACAATCACTAGCGCTAAAGGCCATAGCGGGCGATGCCGTAGTTGTTGTGACAAAAAGTGAGCCGACGGCGACAAGAGTGGTCGCGATTAAAAATTTGATTTTCATTTTACCTCCTTTAAAAGTAGTATATAAACTTAAGTCCATTATAACATGGACTTAAAATAAACCGGTGGTTTATTTTGTGGGAGCGGAGGCGATTATGCTATAATAGAAGCATGAGCAAGATTTTGATTGTCGGAAATGTATTAAAAGATGTTTATCTGAAACTGGATGAGCGGCAGAACGATTTTGAACTTGACGAAAATGGGATTAGCTGGCTGGAGCTAGGATTTAATGGGGCGGCGCATAGTTTTTTTAAGCGGACAAGCGTATATGGCGGGGCGGCGATTTCACTGTCAGTGCTAAGCAAATTGGGTTTGGACGCGGGGATTTTGAACTCTAAGACCGAGTTTAAGCCAGGCGAAGTCTTATGGTCGGACGACCCGGCGGATTATCGCTATATTTTTAGTCACAAAGGCGGAATTACATATTTCGTGCCGAGCGAGCGCAAGGCGACGGACTGGTCGATGCCAGCTGGAACACCAGAATGGATTTTGGTGGATAGATCAACGACGGCGTCAATGCGACTCGTAGATGAGCTGAAGAACTTCTTGAAGTTTTCGCACGGAACGAAGCTCGCAGTACATGCCGAGAAACATACGACGCCAGCAGGGCAGAGATTAGCCGAGATGGCAGATATTTTGTTCGTTGAGGATGAGCCGGCTGTACGCGTTGAAGAGAAAATTGTCGACAAAATTGAGCTAGACAAGCCGAATACGCAGCTCGTATGTCATATTAGTCCGCGGAAGTTGTCACTCGGAGAGGCGGAAGAGAGTTGGAATATTGAAGATGCGGACGTAATGACACATCTGACTGTATACTCAACGATTGTTGCGACGGTGCTAGGGACAATTGCCGCAGGCGGAGCGCCAGCAGATGCATTGTTACTTGCGAAGTTAAACGCGGAGAATGCGACGATCGACGGTCCGCTAGAGGCAGAAAAATTACGTGAACTAGCACAAGAAGAGTTAAAGAAACGGGCAAACTTAAAGTTGATTGCACGGTCATTGATGACGTCGGGCAAAGGAATTCTGGCAGCAGACGAATCAAGCAAAAGTCTCGCAAAAAGGTTTGCGAAGTTTGGGGTTGCGCATACAAGTGCGAATCGTAAGGACTTTTACCGGATGCTACTCACAACACCGAGATTGCGTGAGCATGTTAGCGGAGTTATATTGTCGGAGGAGAATGCAGGTTATAAGTTTAGTAACGGCGAAACGGTCGTGGAATTCTTGACGAATCACGGGATTATCCCGGGGATTAAGGCGGATTTGGGTCTAAGACCAATGACGGGCAGCGATGAGACGCATACGCTAGGGTCGGAGGGGCTAGCGAAGAGATTGCGGAAGTATTACAAGATGGGGTTCAGATTTGCAAAATGGCGGGCAGCGTTTCGGATTACGAGTGACCAGCCGGGGTTCTTCGCGGTCGAGCAGAATGCGGAAGAGTTGGCAGGATTTGCGCGTGAATGTCAGCTGGCAGGGTTAGTGCCGGTAGTAGAACCAGATATTGTGAGTGATGGGGATTTCACGATTGAGAAACACGCAGAGGTGACGGCGCGGGTACTGGCGCGAGTGTTTGAGAAGTTAGAGCAGAGACATGTGGCACTAGGGGGGTGCATCGTGAAGTGTAGTATGGTAGTGAGCGGTAAGGAAGCCGAGGTGCAGGCGACTGCGGATGAAGTTGGAATGGCGACGGCGAGTATTTTGCGGCACGCTGTGCCGCGGTATGTGGCAGGGGTATGGTTGCTGAGCGGCGGGCAGGAAGCGAAGCAGGCGACGAAGAATTTGACAGCAGTCATGCAATGCTCACCTTTCCCGTGGAGCGTGACGTTTGCGTTTTCGAGAGCGTTGGAGGAGCCGGTATTAGCGACTTGGCGAGGAGAAGCGGAACAAGTGAAGGCAGCGCAAGCAGCTTTGGAGCGACATCTCGCGGCAAATGCGGACGCGTTGCATTATGCGAGGAGTGAAGGCAGCAGCACTGGGGGCACGAAGAGCATTGGGGTGTTGGATTGGTCATAGGGGCGTGAAGAAGTAGGGCACGGAGTGCCATTAGCTGCATTGTAGCACAAGTTATAGAAAAAGTCAATAGCGATTTACGCTATTGACTTTTTGGCTGGATTTTCCCTATTCGGATTTTGCGCCGTCTTCCTCGGACTTTGCTTCAGCCTCACCAGCGTCAGCCTTGGCGTCTTCGGCTTCACGAGCAGCGGCTTCGGCAGCTGGGTCGTAGACGTTCGCAATAACTGTACTGAGTTCGAGTTCTTTATCGGCCAGCTCGACGCCTTCTGGCAGCTTGAGATCGCCGAGCGTCAATTTGTCTTCAGTGCTGCTCAACCCTGAGCCATCGACCGTCAGTTCCTCCGGCAAATCAGACGGTTTAGCCTTCACGTCAACCTCTTCCAAGACCGGCAAGATAACATAGTGCAACTTCGCAGCCTCCGAGCCATCAAAACCGGTAATTTTGATTGGCGTTGTCGCTTCCACGACTTCATCGGCCGAAATTGCCTGGAACTCAATACTCAAGATCCGACGACTAACTGGGTCGATCGCGATGTTTTTGACAATCGCAAGTTGCGGAGTTCCCGCGATCATCAGCTCAAGCGACGAATGATAGCCAGCATCAAGCAAAGCCTTTTCCGTAACGTTATATTCAGAAACCGTCAATACCGGTTCGGTGCCGCCATAGACAACGGACGGAATCTGGCCATTCCGACGCAGGGCCTTGAGTTTCTTACCCTGTTCGGTACGTTTTTCCAAAACTAATTGTTTCGACATAGTTATAACTCCTCCTGTTCTGTAGTAATTATTATAGCACGTATCTGGAAATCAAGATAGGCTGGCTACTTATCTTCTAGCCCTTCGATACCAGGTAATTCTTGCCCGAGTAGAAGTTTCAATGCGGCGCCACCGCCGGTAGAAACGAGAGTATAATCAAGGTCGCTATCGGTTACCTTTAGCCCCTCAACGAAGCCACTAGTATCGCCACCGCAAACGATTGAATCCAGCGCGCGGTTCTCACCCATGGTCTTCGCGATAATCGTTGAAGCTGTAGCGTAAGCCGGGTCTTCGACTTTGCCAAGGACGCCGTTCCAAAGCACGGTCTTAGCATTTTGGATAGCCTCGACCATATGCATGGTCGAAACCGGACCGATGTCGAGTTTCTCGCCAGCCTCATTAATATCAAAATCTTCGGCGACGTAAATCTGGTCGTTTTCGGCTCGATAACCGTCAGCAGCAATCTTACCACCGACCAAAATTTGATCAGCAAGACCGCTAAACTGCTTAATCAATGGCTGCTTATCCTCGACTTTAACGCCGCCAATAATTACGACAAAGGGACGCTCCGGCTCAGTAATAACTTCGTTTAGTGCATTAACTTCTTTTTCGAGCAACAGCCCGGCTACTGACGGCAGAATTTCCGTAATGGCACTGGTCGAAGCGTGTGCGCGATGAACGACCGCAAAACCGTCTTGGACAAAAAGTTCAGCGCCGGTCGCATCGACGATTTCGCGAGCAAAATCAGCAGAATTAGCCTTTTCTTCCGGAGAAAAGCGCAGGTTCTCAAGCAGTAAAATGCCACCCTCAGGCAAGCTCTCTGCGGCCATTTCAACTTCCGACCCCGAGACTTCATCCACGAAATTTACTGGCGTTCCGGGTAATAACTCAGCCAACTTCTCAGCAACAATACGTAGAGATAATTTCGGATCGCGTTCGCCAGCCGGGCGGCCGAGGTGGGAAATAATAATAATCTTCCCCACCTCGTGTTCTAGGAGATATTGGAGTGTCGGTAGCCCGGCGCGAATCCGCAAATCGCTCGTAATGCGCACGGCTTCGCCGGTGTCAGCCACCCCCTCGACACCTTCGCCGGCGACAACTGCCTCAAGCGACACATTATAATCAGCGCGTACTAGGACTGTGCGCCCTTCAACATCAACATCACGAACCGTCTGTTTCGTAAACATCCTACCTCCTAAGAGCCGTGTGGCTTAAATTTTGCGCACCTTAATCGTATCGGTGCCGGCGACGTCCTTGTCGCCGGAGACGATTACGACTTGTACGTAATCGCGACCCGAACGGCTAGACAGGACGCCAGATTTGACTAGCTCTTCGGCGAGCTCAAAGCCAAACTCTGGGCTATATTCACGGACATAGGCGCGGTTGCCATAGACCAGAGAAAGTTGATTAGCAACGCGTTCGTTCGGCGTAACCGAGAAAATCGGCAAAGCTGGGCGCTGAGCTGCCATCGCGCGAGCGGTGCGGCCAGTGGCAGTCTGACAAATGATAGCGTCAGCTTCGATATGCTCAGCAATGCTAGCGGCTGCCTCGGCAATCGCATCATAATCTTGATTGTCACTCTGTGGATCGCGCGAGATCGGAGTAGTTTCGACGTGGTCCTGAACGTAGTTAATAACCTTGACGATCTCCTGAATCGTCTCGACCGGGTACTTGCCCATCGCAGTCTCTTCAGAAGTCATGACGACATCGGCGCCCTGGATGACGGCGTTTGCAACGTCACTAACTTCGGCGCGGGTCGGCATTGGATTGTCGACCATTGAGGCCATAGTTTGAGTTGCAACAATACAGATTTTCGAGTGTTCACGGCACATCTTAATCAGCTTGCGCTGGACAACTGGCACAATCTCAGCGCCGACTTCGTAGCCCATATCGCCACGAGCAACCATGATGGCGTCAGTAGCCTTCACGATCTCTTCAAGATGCTGGTCATCCATGACGGCATTCTTTGTCTCAATCTTGGCGATAATTTTCGCATTTGAGCCACGCTCTTCGAGCATTTTGCGGAAAGTAATAATGTCTTCGGCTTTTTGGATGAAAGAAAGCGCAACATAGTCGAAATCCTTGTCAACGCCCCAATCAAGGTCACGAATATCCTTCTCCGGGAAGATATCGCCACCGAAGTCAGTATCCGGCAAGTTAAGACCCTTATGACTATTGACGAAACCTTTGTTCTCAGCGGTCAAGCGAATTGCCGTATCGGAGACAATTTCTTGAACGTGAGTACGAATCTTACCGTCGAAGATATAAACTGGGTCGCCGACTTTAACCTTCTCGGCGAGATTGTACTGGACCGGCAAAGTCAAACCGCCGTCATGCTCCGTAACAGCATAGTCGAGAATAATGTCGTCGCCCTCGTTAATCTCGAGATAATTATCCTTGATATCGCCAAGACGAATCTTCGGGCCCTGGAGATCCTGAACGATCGCAACGTGACGACCGTATTTATTCGCAGCCTTGCGAATCCAACCGATAAATTCATCCATTTTTTCGTAACTACCATGAGAGAAGTTAAGGCGGCAGTTGTCGAGACCAGCAGCGATTAGTTTGTCAATCATTTCTTCGCTATCAGTAGCGGGGCCAATCGTGGCCAAAGTTTTTGTACGTTTAAATAATTCACTCATTGCCTCATTATATCATACTTCGTAGAAATAACTTCGTCAGCTCGGGAAAAATATCAAATGATATTTTTCACTCGCATTCCTTGTTATAACATATTTACGACAGATGGACACTCTGTTTTGCGGAATATCATGACGAATCTTTAGGCTTATGGTAAAATGAGAACATGAAGAAGGTCGAAAAGGCACAGAAAGCTAAGCATGTCTTCGGGTTAGAGGAGAAGCTACTGTTGGGGATTGTTGGCGTCTCGGTGTTGATGATTATTGCAGCCTTTTCGGTAAAACTGCTCCCCACTCCGACAGAGCAGGCCGATGCGAAATTAGAGGAAATAGCAAATGATTATTATTTGACTTATCTTTATCCAAGGCTGATGGGGGCGAGCAAAGACTTAGAACAGGCATTCAAAAAGTATGATAAGGTGGGCGTGCCGACGGTGTATTTGCGGCAATTATTACACTACAATGACGACCAATATGCAGAAACGGCGGAGACGTTTGCGACAGTGGGGTGCGACACGAATCAGACCGGAGTGCGCTATTACCCAAAGGAACCATATGGACCGCATGATTATGAGGTGAAATACCTCTGGGAATGTAGCGCAAAAGCCGAATAGGGATTGACAATTTTTAATGCTTATACTAATATAGAGTTAAGCTGCGTGGCGGCCTGGATTTTGATGGGCTGCCATGATATAATTGAGGAAAGTTAAACAAGGGAGTAGTCATGGCGGCACTGATCGTGATTTTAGTATTAGTATTGCTGGTAGTAATACCGGGGATTCGGATTATCAATCAATACGAGCGCGGAGTAGTTCTCAGACTGGGTAAATATTCGCGAACGCTAAGCCCGGGGTTTAGGATTATTATCCCCTATCTTGATAAAATGATTAAGGTCGACGTACGGACGACGCCGATGGATATCCCAAAGCAGGAGGTGATTACGCGGGATAACGTGACAGTCAATGTCGACGCGGTAGTGTATGCACGGGTGATTGATGCGCAAAAGGCGGTGCTAGAAACAACGAATTATCAATACGCGACGAGTACATTTGCGCAGACCGCCCTTAGGGATGTGACGGGCAACTTTGACCTTGATGAAATTCTGTCAAAACGCGATGAAATCTCGGCGCAAATTCGGGAAATTGTCGATGCGCAGACCGATAAATGGGGGATTGATATCGAGAGCGTGAAACTACAGAATATCGAGCTGCCGTCAGACATGAAGCGGGCGATGGCGAAGCAGGCGGAAGCCGAGCGCGAACGCCGGGCGGCGATTATCACAGCGGAAGGCGAAAAGAGCGCGGCCGCAGCAGTGGCAGAAGCAGCAACAATGCTAGCCCAGACGCCAGGCGGCTTGAATATTCGGACGCTACAGACTTTGGAAAAAATTAGCACCGACCCGTCACAGAAGACAGTGATTCTACTGCCAAGCGACCTGGCGGATGGTGCGGCAAAGCTGATGCGGCACTAGGCTCGACTGTAGTCGTTGAGCGCCGCGTGCGGTGGAGATGTTTTTCGCGTCGGGGATGAGTTTTGTATACTAAGGGGTTGACGAGGGGAGAGTTTTCTAGTAAAATGAGGGTGTTGGTCTCTTAGTATAACGGTTAGTACATCGGGTTTTCATCCCGACAACGCGGGTTCGACTCCCGCAGAGATCACCAGCGGAGTGTTTTTATCTAACGATAAAAACACTCCGCTGTTTTATATATCCTGCGGGAACGAACCTAGAAGCTTGTCAGAGATTCTAGGTTCGTAGGGGCTAGGAGGCGAGCGAAATATCCGCGCCAGCGTGGATATTTCCGAGGCGACGCTGCCCCGCCGAGGTGCGTTAGCGCCGAGGTTTCCCGCAGAGATCACCACGCCCGTGAGCGGGACAGATGTCGCGGCCATGGGTGTTTTTTGGTTGAGGGGATATGTAATCTTATCACGAGGCAAAGATCGGCACCGAACTGGGCAACCTAGAGGCAGCGGAGGGGGAAACCGTTGAAACGATTGTTGTTATCTGACGGGTTGACGTTAGTAGGATTGAAGTTGAGGCGGTAGGCGTAGTTAGGATTATTGCTGGCCGTACGCGACCAGTACCAGCCACCGTTGCCGACGTTGTTAGTAGAGCCGGTATTGATATTCACGTTGCCGCTACGGACAAAAGCCAGATCTAGACAACCGCAAGGCAAAGAAGTCGCTTGAGCTTAATTCCGGCCTTAGCCAAAATAAAATCTAACCTCTTTATCTCCTGATTGATGATATATGAGAGCAACTTCACGATCTTTGGATGGGGGCGGCGAGCAGCCGGAGCTTGACCTCGTTAGGCTGGGCGCAGATCCCATGGACGTAAAATCCACGGTTTTATTGTAGCATGAAAAGAGGCTCTGATGAGTTACCACCAGAGCCAAAAACGGTCAATTACTGAATGGCAGCTGCCTCCTGATTGAGAAAAGCAGCTACGCCCTCCAAATCTTCGCAAACTACAGCGCCATTGCGTACAAGATCACGCTTCATCTTTTCGATCCCCCGCCAAGTGCCAGCATCAAATTCCCGGCCACCATGAGCCTTAAGGAAGCAGCAAACGGTGCGATCGGGGCGCTTGTTGCTGTCGTCCGCGACCTCGAAAATACTGTAGAGCCCGGCCATTTCCGGCGTGAGAACATAGAGACAGAAGTCGTCATTGATCTTATGCCGATCTTCATTCGCCTGCGCGGCCTCGTTCCAGTCATCCACTACCGGGTTGAAGGCGTCAACCCTGCGATCCAGCATCGGCATCAGTTCTTCGCGCCACGTCGATTCGTTGCAAGTTCCGCCCAAAAATACGGTAATCTGTCCTTTGGTTGCATAATTTTCGTTGTTTTTCATCATAAAACCCACCCTTCGTTTAGAAAAATTAACAATGTAGTAACAAGAACATTAAAGCTAGTCAATCAAAACATATTTTAGTATATGTTTTGATTACGGTAGCGTAATCAAAACATATTTTAGTATATGTTTTGATTACGGTAGCGTAATCAAATTATTGACCTGATAATGTTCTTATGGCGAGGTATTTTTACCCACCAATGCTTCCATTGTAGCATACTTTGCATAAAATGTCAATATTTTTGCGCATTTTTGTCTGGTTGTCAAGGTATGAACAGGCAAAAAATGCCACCTCACCGTAAAGATGGCATTTTTATTCCTCGAAACCTTCAGTGTTACTGTGCGAGTCCGGCTTTTTCGGCGATCTGGCGGATGAGTTTCTTGCGGCCAGTGACCCAGAACTTATATTTCTTCGTCTTGTCAGTTTTCTTGTCATAAGCGACCACGAGCATCCCCATCGGCAGAAGCCCGGCGAAGCATTTTTTCGCCTCGCGGATGTCGCTGTAGTCAATCGTAAGCTGGTTAACGCCGAAAGTCGTCATGAAAACTAGTCTTTCCTTGGTAAAAAGCAAAGTTCCCTTGCGCCAAGTAGCAAAAATCGCGAAACTAGATGAAGCCCAGTTTGCGGTATAGTAAGATTCGACCTTGTCGTTGGAATTAATCGCATTGAGGTCGGTCAGAGCGCGCTGCCACCTTGATAGTTGTTTTTCGGAATTTTTTGCCATGGTTTCCTTTCGCAGTTTTGGGTTTAGATTTATTAGTTCCATTGTAGCATAGTTTAAGGATTTCGTGAGAGAGCGTTTCATGCTATAATATCCCTGTGGCGCCATCGTTCAACGGATAGGACATAGACCCTCTAAGTCTACAATGCTGGTTCGATTCCAGCTGGCGCTACCAGAGAATGATATAGACATTTTGTCTATATCATTCTCTGTCTTAATACCTCCGGCTGGAAGCGAACCGCTCCCGCTGGGGAGTGGTTCGCAGGCGGTAGGAGGCGAGTGAAACTCGCGCATTTTATGCGGGAGTTTCTGAGTCGACGCCCCGCCGTTGCGGCGAGCAAAGCGAGTCGTAACTTCCAGCTGACGCTACCAATTGCGTCGTCTATGTTAAACTTAGGTTATGGATATTTATCCATGGGGACTGTAAGTGGCAATTGAGGTCATGCTCCAGCCGCTTGATGTCCTCTGATAAAAAGATCGTGAAGCTGTTCTCTCGAGTTTGGGGATTAGAAATAAGAGAGGCTAGGGTAAATTAGCCTTATTCATGGATAGGGCTAGATAGAGTCAGCTTCTTCTGTATACGTCGCGCAGATGTTTTTGGCTTTTGTCCGTAGCGATGCTGTCCGTCTCGTTGAGGGTAGTGTAAGGTACGCTGGCAACAACGGCTACGGATGGTCGCGTACGGCCAACTCGTCTACCAACGCATACTACTTGAACATGAATCCTACGAATGTCAATCCGTCAAACAACACAAACCGTTACTACGGTTTCCCCCTCCGCTGCCTCTAGACTGTCCGGTTCGGTACCGATCTTTGAAGAGTCCTCGCTGACCGTAGCGAGGACTGAAGTTTTGCTTAAAATGTAAATACGAACATTAATGAATGAAAAGACCCCGACCATCACAGAAATTGTATATAGATGGTCAGGGTTAATTTTGTTGATGACAAAATGTTGCGGAAGCAATCTGGGAGAGGCATAAAGCGTCAGCTTTGCTCGTTAATAATGTCCAAAATCGCATCAATGATCTCATCCGTACGATCGAGATGGCTTTCGGCGATATAGACAACCAGCTCATAGCCTCTAGCATAGACATCCTCTGTTACACCAGGCAACTGACGAATATGACCAACCAGGCTTAATATGTGGTCGACGCCAATATTCAACGGGTCATGTTGCGGATCATCCAAGAATATCTCGTACCCCCCCGCACAGGCTGCCGCTTCCAACGAAAAAGTCGGGCGCAATTGGTTCGGCAAAGACGAATGTAAGCCGCGCGGAATTCGATCCAATCTTGACAATGAATTTGGTGCCGTCGTCGTTTACAATCTCCTTATAAACCGTTTCGGTTTTCTGGACCACTACACCGTCGCCGTTTACTGCTTCAGGTTTGGCGGGAGTCAATGTTGCCTCGGAGATCGGTGTCGCCTTAGAAGCTACACTGGCATGTAGACCAGCGCCCAGACACAGTGCTACAAAAAAGATTGCCACATACCCCATAATCTTCTTTTTATCCATAATGTACCCTCCTTGCTTAAAGTCCGATGGACTGTAGAATATGGGAAGAAAACTGGTGTTTTCGCCCTAGATACCCGCCAAAAAGACGGAGATTTAGGGCAAAAACACGCTTTTTTGTCATCACAAAGAGCGTAACCACAACAGATATTTCATGGTTATACTTTCATTATAGCACACTTATCTCAAAAAGTCAATGCCCCACCCCTGTCCTCCGAGACTGAGATTATTTCACTAGCTTATAATAAATTGAGGGCGCAAAGCGTACAGGGGCGAGGAGTTTCTGGGCGCCTTTTTCGAGTCGGACGAGATTTTTCGTGCCGAAAAGTTTTTTCAGTTTCGCGCTGCGGAAGTTTGAAACGGATAAAACTTCGTCGATTTTGAAGCCAGAATGCTTGAAAATGCCCTCAATATACTTCGGATGGTAATTATAAAACCCGTCCGCGTCAATCTCCCTCAGATGTACTGGTTCGAGACTAAAAGGATTCAAATCGGTCTTTTTCGTCCAATAGCGCACCATACGCGGCAAGGTACGCTTGTTCGCAACTTCGATCACAGCGACGCCGCCCGGCTTCAATACACGATAAAGCTCATCGGAGACTTTTTGCATATCCTTGAAGTGGTGCGTAGCGCGAATCATCATCAAGGCATCAAAACTATCATCTTTGAATGGCAAGCTATAAATATCGCCAGCCTTTGTCTTGAGCCGATCGCCATGAATCTCATGCGCCTGCTTCAGCTCGGTCTCAGAATAGTCGAACAAGGTTGCGGATTTCGCGCGGGGCAAGTATTCATCAGCGAGACGACCATAGCCACCAGCGATATCGACAAACTCGTCCATCTCAGTCGGTAATAATCGGCGAATCGCCATACGATCAGCAGCGTCTTCGTACTTGCGATCAGCGTCTTCCCAGAAAATTTTCTTATAATCATATCCGTTATAATCGGAAATGCTTTTTGGTCTCTTCGCACTAGATTTAACTGATTTTTTAGAGTCGGCGTTCGACTGGGGCTTGGTGGATTTTTTAGATGATTTCGCAGTTTGTTCACTCATAACTGACCTTATTATAGCATATTAGAGAGGCTGCGGGTGGGGTTTACGGGATTTTGACTGCGTGAAACCGTAGCTCAGATCAATTAGGCTATGAATACGGTCAGCCGGGCAGCTCCCGTCAAGCAAAAGCGTAATCCAGTGGCGCTTGTTCATGTGGTAGGCGGGCAAAATTCCAGGTTCGCACACCAGCTCTTCGATCAGATCTGGGTCAGACTTGAGGTTGATAATGTCAACTAACCCTTCGCGGTCAATACCTAGGGTTTGATATTGCAGCGCCATAATTAGAGCAAACCATTTATGATTGTCGACGTGGCGAAAAACGGTATATTCTGGCGAGTCTTCCCAGGGATAATCTTGGGCAATGCCACCAAAGCCTCCATGAATAAAATGTTCAGTTTGCTCGCGGTTCATGGGTTGTATTATAGCACATGAATGTTCAGTTTAATTCCGTAGTCCCGCCACGATAAGATCATAGTTAATAAAACATAAGTTGTTTGACAAAATATAGATAACATTTTATGTGATATACTAGTCATATGGATAGTATTATGGAATTTCTCAAAAAACGAGCAACTTCAACATTCCTAGTTTCCTACACGATTTTCTGGATGATGTATCATTGGGAAGGATTAGCGGCTTTATTTAATACGGGCCAAGATTACATTATGGCGCAATACCATATGCTTAAAAATGAATATTTAGCAAAGTATTTCTTCGGCTTTGTGCGGCTAGAAAATTGGGATTGGGGGATATTCGTATGGAAGGCGTTAGGTTTTGTGATACCAGCCATATTAGCGTATGTATATGTCTGGTGGCTTCCAAAATGGGTTTTGAATCCGAGCTACAAAAAGGAGGCGAACTATAAGGTTGATAGAAGAATTATCAAAAATGAGGCCGAGAAGAGATTAGCCGATTCTGAGGTTCAAAAAGTTGAGTCGAAGATAGAACTATTACAAAGACAGGAAAAGGCGCGTGAATTGAGTCCAGAAGAAGAGTGGCAGATAAGCTTCGAAGAATGCCTATCGCGCAATAAGGAGCTATGCTTAGACGCTCTAGCGGAGCTAAAAAATGTAATTTATGATGAGTCTGGTCAGCTTAAGGACTACAATGGAGGTAGCAGGATGATGAGTAGCGAACTAATGTTGTGCGATACATACGGGTTAATCACGTTTGACGTTAATGCCAATGGAACAAAAACCGGACGCATTTCACTCACAGACAAGGGTAAGTTCTTTCTTAAAGAGGCTTCCAGATATTACGAGGAGCATGATATCTAAGATTGATTCCAGGCTAGACAAGGCAGACCAAATCGACATGACGAAGGAAGAGTTTTTGAACTTACTGAAAAACCTACCAGAACAGATAGAAAATGGTAGCGCAGCTGAAAAAGACGCTCTTGCTCGACTTTTGCTTTTGAACTCACATATTGATGCGCAGAATCAGGCTTACTTTGAATGGAAGGAACCGTTTAATACTCTGTTAATGGCGGCTAAAGCGGCTCACAAAAAAGAAGGTTCATCGTCATATGATAAACCTTCGTCAACTATGGGCTGTTCTGGTGAGCCGGGAGAGGCTCGAACTCTCGACACCGGGCTTAAAAGGCCCGTGCTCTAACCAACTGAGCTACCGGCCCACAGTGGTTACATTATAGCACAAAATTCGCGAAAGTGAAACCCTATTTTTTGGTTTTGTTGCATTTTACGGAGTTTTGTGATAAAATATAGTGGCGTCTGGTCGGCGGATAGCCAGACTGAAACAAGAGTACATTTCGAGATTTAGGAAGAGAGGTTAGATGATGGCAGATTTTCAGTATATTAAGGATTTCTACGGAATGACCAAGGATGAGCTTGAGAATACAGTAGTGCGATGCGGCAATGTAGATTGCCGCTGTCTATATAGACATTTATTTGGCACAGAACCAACGGACAATGAAGTCGAGAAGATGACGCAGGCGGTTAGGAAAGCAATGGAGAGTTTTTCGCCATGTCACGTCGATTTAATTACCGCAGAATTTGGCAGTAATGAGACTACGGCCGCCGAGTTCGTGGCACAGTCTGATACGATGTTCGACAAGCCTGGCGATTCGCTGGAGCAAAAGCTGCGTTCAGCGCTCACAATGGTACGCTCCACTTATCAGCGTATGATGTTTTAAAATTAAATTATCACTTTATCCGCAAGAACCTTAGCTCCGGCATAGCCGGAGCACTTTCTTTTTCCGGCGGTTTTGTCTTTTAACAAAAATAGCTACCATTTCAGGTAGCTATTTTATAATACTTAATCTGGTGGGCGATAGAGGATTTGAACCTCTGACCTCGTCTACGTCAAAGACGCGCTCTAGCCAACTGAGCTAACCGCCCGCTGTGACTATAGTATCACGTCGCTAGGCAAAAGTCAATCTTATTCTTCTGTCGATGACGTAGATTTGGCAGTCTTAGTGCTTTTTGCTCGTATTGCTTTTAGTTGTGGTTTTCCCGGCAGATTTCGTGGTTTTCGACTTCGCTCCGGCCTTGGCGGTTTCAGTAGACTTCGTATTGGTATTAGAACTCTTCGCCTTAGCCTTAGGCTTTGCTTCGGCCTCGAGCACATCCTGCTCTTTCGTAGCCTTTACTTCCGACTCGAAACTTGAATCCAAGACCGACTCTAAGAGGTCTTCACTTTTGTCGCCGTGCTTCTTAGAAAACTTATCGACGAAGAATGCGACAATTCCAACTAAAATCACAATTCCAGCAATCACGCCAGCAAAGATCCAAGCTAAGCCACTTAAATCTTGTGACTGACCTTCGGTTTCCTCTTTCACATCATCGCGGGAAGCGACTTCAACATCGTTTCCATCTTTTTCGCTATCGGAATCGTTGGCGTTGGCCTCTTCTTTGCCTGAAACCTCAGAATTGGATTGCTCGATATCGTCAGCGCCCTCAGACGAGCCTTGACCACGGTTAGCGCTAGAGCTACTGTTCGCATTCTGACTGCTGCCAGAAGTATTATTGGATGGCTTGCTAGTTGAGCTAGAATTATTACTTGAGCTATTATTACCGCTATTCGTACCAGGATTTGTAATGTGGCCTGGAAGGTCAGGCGTATTATTGCCACCCTGAGACGGATCATTACGATCGGGATCTTCATTATAATCCCCAGAGCCGTCGCCTGGATCAGGATTGGGAGCTGGATCAGGATTTTCATCACCACCGCCCGGATTATCACCGCCAGTTTCGCCTGAGTCGGCATCGCCATCAGCGTAGGTCGCTAGTGCAGGCATCGTCAATCCCAGCGCCAGAGTGCAAACAGTGGCGACTACAATATATTTAAGCGATTTTTGCGATGATGATTCTGATTTCATATCTCTATACTATCACAAATTTCAAATAGTGTCAAGTATTATAGCCTCTCTGGCGACAGAGAGGCTATGTTTAGTGGTTGATATTAAGTTTTAGTATCGACTTGGCCCTAGCGGCGACTCTTGCGATAGATTAGTACAAGGGCGAAACCGGCGGCAACGCCGAAGGCGATTAGCCCAGTGACAAGATAGTCAATACGGGAGATGTTGAGGTCGCCAATGGAGAGCATACCGGTATTCGGGGTGTCGGGAGTGATTGGAGAGTATTCAATATATATGGTTTGCATAGAGAGCAACTTATCGTCCTGGTCATATGCTGAGATAACTGCAGTATAAGTGCCAGCCTTAGCGCCGTACTTCTCGAACGGAAGAGTGACAAGGAGTTTACCAGTTACCGGGTCAATGTCTGAACGATCAAGTTCAATGTTAACGATGTTGCCGTTTTCGTCCACGAAAGCCGGATTGCCGTCTTTGTCGAAGACTGTGACGACGACGCGTTCGGTTGAATCACTAACTTCGATACCGATAATCGGATCGCGATTGTCATCCATCCCCTGATCCGTATCGACTACTGCAGCATTGTAGGTGAAGCTCACAGTGTCAGTCTCACGGGAAACGTTATCGTAGCCAACTACGCTAGTGTGTAAGGCAAACTCACCGAAACCATAAGGCGCAACGTCAAGCTCGAAGCTGTAAGTACCAGCATCATCGCTTGGAGTGTATGATGGGAGAGCTACGGTTTGAGTATTACCGCTTTCGTCTTTATAGGTGAGCGAGAACTCAAGGCGCTTAGCTTGGCTATAGTTGGTAACGACATTAACTTTAGCGTTCGCCGTCTCGCTACCATCGCGCGGCGAAGCGAAGATGTTACTCGGCGCACCTTCACTAACCTGAACATTAACCGTAGTATTGTCTATAGCCGACGCATCTGGCGCTGGCATACCATAGGCTACGGCGGTCATAACGCCGACTGCTGCAAGTCCAGCGAGCCCTAAAAGTTGCTTTTTTGTCTTTTTCATACTCTACACTCTTTCTTTTTAGTTTTTGTTTTGAATTCGCCTGAGCTGCCGTCTCGCAGAATCACCACTCGCAATGATGATTACGGCTACTCGCGTCTCGTAACTCTACTATACGAGTCGGCGAGCTTTACGCTCTTTGCGTTTTCTGATTATGATTATAATCCAGATAATTATGACTGTCAATAATAAAATTAACAAAATCATAATGAACACCGGCATAATGACGACAATATGCTTCTCGCTTTCAGTCGCGTCGGCAGCATTCACCTTAAATTCGACATTAAAGATGCCGAGGAATGGGGTGTCCTCCCAATTGACATTGACGTGATATTCAGATCCTGGCCAAGCTGCGATTGAATCCGTCTCGGAGTAGAGTTCCTTGCCAAAGACGGTACGTGCGATATATTCGTAATGAATCTCATAGTCGGTATTACCAGTATTTTTCACGGTAGCGTGAGCTTCAAGTGCGCCACCAAGTGAGAAACGTTGGAAGCCGTAGTCGCTAATCTCACCGGTGCGGTTCGTATTACCGATCGAGCGGCCGCGAATCGTCATACCAGCTTCGCCGGTGGTCTGGACGGAAGTGCCACTATTACCATTACCAAGGGTTTGTGCCCAAATTGCGGCATATTGCGCACCACCTGGAACGTCGTCTGGGACTTCGATTTTGTAGTAAACTGTACGCGATTCGCCTGGCTCCAAAGTACCGACATATTCATCGACATAAGCACCGCTATCATCAAGAAAACTAATCCAGCGGGCGATCTGAGAGTAAGAGTTCGAGGCGCTCTCATCAAAACTAACCTCGTTGTTCTCGCCAGACACAGAATACGGTGTAACATGGACACGGAAACGATAGCTCGTATTCCCGGTGTTCTTAACTTCAACCGCACAGCCGGCATCGAGATCTTGCGGACATTTGTCAGAACCGCGCTCAATAACGTCTCCGCCTAACATCGTCACGACTGACATAGTTGGAGAAATTGCGATTTCGGTTCGAGGAGCTGATTCATCAATCGCCTCTTCTTCTCCCTCGGCGTAGACTGCTCCGGCAAGGCTAGTTGCTCCCGCAACTACCAGCGCCGCCAGAATCAAACTTTTCCAAATATTTTTCATTTTACCTCCTAACTCCAACATTTGTTAGTTTACCGTTCCCTGCGACTCTTGATGCGACTACAGATCCAGAAAACAATACAGAAGATAATCAGGAGAATAATGAAGATGAACCAGATTGGGCAGAGGAAGACGGTTTTTTCAATAAATTGTGTATCATCAGCAATCGTAACGGTCTGCTTAACACGGAAGATACCTAGGTGCGGAGCGTCATCCCAAGAAATCGAATTATAGCGGCTTGTCTCTGGCAAAACTGTAACTTCGTATGGGCTTTCTTCATTCGTATAAACTTCTTCGTTGCCAAAAAGCGGGAAGACTTGCAGGACATAAGATGCGGTAATATGAGTATTACCAGTGTTCTCGACAACTGAAGTTGCACTAATCGGCGGGTTAAACAAGATGCTTGGGATATTCTGTTCAGTCACCTTACCGGTACGGCGAGTATTACCCTCGACATCGCCAAGGAGGCGGAAGCCGATTTGTTTGGTCGCACTAATCGCAGCGCCGGAGTTTGCATCATCATTTTGAATCATACGAACATTAATCAGAGCGTATTGACCACCGGCCGGCGCATCGCTCGGGATACGGATACTATACTTAATTTCTTCAGTGCTATCAGGGGCAAGCGTCCCGGAATCTTGGGATAAAGTCACCCAATCTTTCATCTGAGTATAGGCAGTTTCAGTCTCAGAATCAAGTGTGTATTTATCGTCGCTAACACTATACGGCGTAATATTAATAGCGTAACTAAATTCCTTTGCGCCAGTATTCTGGACCTTAAAGACGCCGTCATATGTCTTACCGGGCTGCATCTCCTCAATCTCAGCATAGGACGGTGAAACCTGCAGACGGTAATCCGGGGTGTCAGCCGCAGCAACAGGGCTATTTGTAATAAAAGTCAGGGCAAAAGCCGCAAAGAAAGCCGAAAATAGCTTGCCAAAATAATGTTTTTTCATTTACCTCCTTAATTCTGTATCTTATTTTACACCAAAAATTGGGTGGTGGCAAGAATTAAGCGAAAGGTTTTACGCAAAAAACCACCCCGGAAACCGAGGTGGCAAAATCTACAAAATAAGATTATTTAGTTGTAGCAGTCAAGACGACTTCGTCCTGGTAAGTACCAGCAGCAATCGTAGTGTCAACTGTGACACCGAAAGTCAAGCTGATGACGTCACCAGCGTTAGCACTAGCTTTGTCGGATTCAGCAATCATTTGGTTTCCAGTTTTGATTGCGCGGTAGCTATCAGAAGCACTGGCATCTACGTTAGCAGAAGTTGTGCTAGCTTTAAAGCCCCAAGCGTTGGTGTCCTTAGCTGGAACGCCAGCGGCAATACCGTCAGCAGTACCACTACCATCAGTAGTCTTAAGAGCGAGTTCGGTATCAGCATCTTTGATCTGAACCATGTAGCCAGTAGCATTATTAGTTTGAACTGTAACATTGGTTGACGCTTCGTTAACATCTTGGTTTGCCATGACGTTGTTCATCGTAACCGTAGCATCAGCAACCGTAACCGCGATCGAATCGCCAACGATAGCCTGAGCAGTCGTGTTCGCAGTGTCAGAAACAGCATATGAACTCAGTGGCAAAGCTGCAACACCGAGGCCGGCGACAACGCCCA
>CALBZW010000014.1 GCA_937889535.1 uncultured Candidatus Saccharibacteria bacterium
GAACAAGACTAGTCTTGTTCTCTACTATCAGTAGAGAACAATCGGACTTAGCAAGGAGGCGTCAATGTCGGAAATGATTGACGTCTTGGACGAGCATGGAATTAAAACTGGGCGCGTAGCTACGCGCGACGAGGTTCACCGAGAAGGATTATGGCATAAAATTGCAGCTGTTGCGATTATCGATTCCGAAAATCGAATTCTCCTACAACAGCGCAGCAGAACCAAGATAACTAATCCCGAAAAATGGGACATTGCTGCTGCCGGCCATGTCGACGCTGGCGAGGATACGCTTACTACCGCTCTGCGTGAGACTGCTGAAGAGGTTGGTATTCAAATACAGCCGGAAGACTTGACGCATGTCATAAGTTATCAAAAAACTAGCAAGCCCGTGTATGACAATCAACAAATTATCGACCGTCAAATTTTTGATTGTTTCGTTGTCCGGATTCCAGAGATTAACATCAAAAACCTAACTCTGCAGATTAGTGAAGTCCAAGCTGTCAAATTGGCTACATTAGATGAATTTAAGGAAATGATTAGTGCTGGCGTAATGGTAAATCGCCAGCCATTTTATGATGCGATTATTAAACTAATGGAGGAACAGATAAGTGAATGAGATAAAAGTTAAGCGTATCTATAAGCATTTCAAAGGCGACCTGTATCTCATAGAAGATATCGCCACGCATAGCGAGACCAAAGAAAGATATGTCGTCTATCGCGCGTTGTATGGCGATAATGCGTTATATATTCGCCCATACGATATGTTTGTTTCCGAAGTTGACCGCACGAAGCACCCCGAATCGACGCAAAAATATCGTTTTGAATTGCAGGATATTAAAAGTGTGCGTGAATGTGGAGGGAATAAATGAATAGAACTTTCGATTTCCTAAAGAATAGAGCCAAGGTAAACGGCGAACCAGTAAACTATGTCTCGACTTTAGATAAAAGTTTACCGACTTGTCGCCCGTTTGGCGACCCGGTATTATATGGCGGAAAAATATACGCCATGACGATGAAGCATAAGTCCGTATCGAAACAACTGGCTGAGAATAATCACGCCTGTATTGTGGCTTATGATGGCGAAAACTGGATCAGGATTACCTGTCGCTTACTGGATGATAGCGACAACCTAGGCGCAAAGAAGGCAGTTCTCGCGGAATTCGACTGGGCGGAAGAAGCGGGCTATACGCTCGATAACCCAGATTTTCAGCTGCTCTATATTGCTGAAGCAAAAGTGGAATGCCGTGATTCTGATGGCGAGCTGATTTGGTGTGAGGAACTTTAATCCAGTTTTTACGGCCGCGCACTGTTTTATCCAACTTATGGTATAATCAAAACATGCATATACAAAATCGCACCGCTATGGTGACATTTGATTTTATTATTGGGATTCTAGCGGGGCTCGCGACTTGGATTCAGTTTGCGAGTTTCGGCGACAGTGCTTGGCGTCTATTTGCGACCTGGGTAGCTCTGGTGGCTGCCATATATTATATAGTTGACGCGCTATTTGCACTCCTCGCGAAGCGTCGGCCGATCGGCACCGAAGTCTGCCCCATGCTCCAGGGCGGGCTAATCGTTTCTGGTGTCTTACTGCTTTTGATTCGTGTTGTTTACTATGCGCTCGATAGTTATATCCCCAGTATTGGTGTGAATGTCATACTGATAGAGTTCATCTTGCCGATATTAATGATTATGTCGTGGGTCATGTTTAGTGCTAAAGGCAAATGGCGCGCCTATGAACCGTTTTATTGGCTGGCTCTACCTGCGGTCTATGTTGCGCTAATCCTCGTGTCGGGCGAGTTAATGTCGCGCTCGGCATCACTAGTTTATCCTTATGAATTTCTGGATTATCCGAGTATTGGTATTGATACCATGCTCTGGTGGTTCGCAATTTTTGCGACGGCTATTTTAATCGTTGGCTATATCTTCTGGATTCTAGATTTCGCTCTAAGCGGAAAACTTGCCGAGCATATTGTCATGCCGAAGATCAAGACCGTGGTGATTGAGGAAGAAGTCGAAGACGAAGAGCCGGAAGTCATCGAGAAACCAAAGGAAAAACCAGTCAAACTTGTCACGACCGGCTCGCGCAACTTACCGGTCATTGAAGCTCAGCAAGCCGCGAAAAAGGCAAAAGCCGCACGGGGAAATTCAAAGGCGACACCGGCGAATAATGGTAAGAATGACGAACCGAAGACGAAAACGGCTCCGATGAACAGTGGCAAGGACGGTGAGGTGGTCGGAATTAAACCGCAAGCGAATGAGGCTAAAAAGACTAAACAAACCGAAGCAAAGCCAAAGACTGAAAAGGGAACTATGTCAAAAACTCAAGATACCAAACCCAAGGAATCTGACACTCAAAAACCTAAGCCGTCAGCCAAAGCCGAGGAAAACAAACCAGCCAGTACCCCGCCTGTACGCATTATTGAAAAGATCGACTTGACCGGGGATAAAGGGAACGAAAAGAAAACAGCGAGCACTAAGAAGCCCGATATGAAGCAGGAAGTCGTAATTAAGGATGGTCAGAAAACGGTCGTCACTAAGCCGGTCTCGGAATCTAAATCGCAGGACAATGTCAAAAATACCGCGAAGAAGGCTGAAGGTGAGCCTAAAGCCGACCAAAAAGTCACCCCATAGTCATCTTGACTTGTTAGAATAACTTCATAACATCTAACAGAAGGAGAATATGAAGATATTAGAAGTCGAAAACCTCGTCAAAACTTACGGTAAAGGCGAGAACAAAGTTCATGCTGTCGATCATGTTAGCTTCTCGGTCGAAGAGGGCGAATTTGTTGCCATTGTCGGCGCCAGCGGTTCGGGTAAGTCTACCTTGCTCCATTTGCTCGGCGGCGTCGATCGTCCAACCTCTGGCAAAGTCTTGATTAACGGTGAAGATATTTATAAACTTTCTGACGACGCGCTGGCAATTTTTCGCCGTCGCCAAGTCGGAATTATTTATCAGTTCTATAATCTTATCCCCATTTTGAATGTTGTGGAGAATATTACTCTGCCTTGCGACCTCGACGGTAAGCGGGTTGACAAGAAGCATCTGAAAAATCTACTCGATACTCTCGGGCTAAATGAGCGCAAGACTCATCTACCGAATCAGCTTTCCGGCGGTCAGCAGCAGCGCGTTTCGATCGGCCGCGCCTTAATTAATGATCCTGCAATTATTCTCGCCGACGAACCGACGGGCAACCTTGACTCGAAGTCCGGTGAAGAAATTCTGACGCTCATGAAACTTTCTAACCAAAAATACCACCAAACTATCATCATGATTACGCATGATCTCGAAATCGCCAGTCAGGCCGACCGTGTGATTACATTTGAGGATGGTAAAATTATTAAAGACGAGCGGGCGTAGACTATGAAGGTTTTAGAGAAACTCACAATCGCGAGTCTGCGCGAGAATAAACGCCGCACCTTGGTTACCGTGCTTGGCGTCATGCTCTCGTCCGCCTTAATTCTGGCGGTTGTTGGCATGGTGACCAGTATTCAAAAGATGATGATTGATTGGACGATTGCTGATACCGGCGATTACCATGACATGTACGAAGAAGTTCCGGTTGAAGACTTGAAATATATTGAAGAGAACGCGCATGTCGAGAGATACTATTATTCGACTCCCCTGACTGAAAATGAGCTTGGCGACGACTACGAAACCTACCAAGAGTATCAGCACGCCGCCTATACTAAATCACAATATCAACCTCTCGCAACTCTGCCGGCTGACGCGAAAGGTAAGTATAATATATATGTTCGTTACGATCAACCGAAAGATTACGTGACAATCCGGAACGGTATTCTCGATGCGCTAGAATCAAGCGGCGCTGGATATATCAATACTCGGACTAATAGCGAGCTTTTGCGTTATGAGGGCGTAATGGGCGATAGTACGCTGAGCGCACTTTATCATATGGCCGCTATTGTTATTGGGATTATTGTCGTGACGAGTATCTTCGTCATTCGTAATAGTTTCAGTATTTCTGCTACCGAACGCGCTCGCCAATTTGGTATGCTTTCTAGCATTGGCGCTACGCCGCGTCAGATTCGCCACAATGTCCTTTTTGAAGGGCTTGTTATTGCCGTACTCGGTATCCCGCTCGGCATTATACTTGGTGTCATCGCAGTATTAATTTTAGTCGCAGTTATGAATATCTTGCTTAGTGGCATGATGGTTGCCGACGTTACTTTCTCAATGCCGTTTTGGATTTTCCCGGTTACAATCGGCCTCAGTTTTGTGACAGTTATTCTTTCTAGTCTGCTACCCGCTATCCGCACCGGCAAACTTGCTCCAATTGACGCGATTCGCGGCAGCAACGATACAAAGATTAAGTCAAAGAAGCTTCATACGCCCGGCTTTATTCGTGGCATCTGGGGTGTCGGTGGTGTTCTTGCCTACAAAAATCTGAAACGTAGTCGCAAAAAATATCGTACGACGGTCATCTCAATCGTCCTTTCCGTTGCGACTTTTGTCGGCCTCTCTAGCTTCTTGAGCTATGGCATGAAGGCTAGCAGCACAATCTATGGTAATTCCAATATCGATCTCGCTGTAGCTGGCGCCGACACAGATTTTTATCGTGAACTCGTCGAGAAGTTCGATCTCAAAGATTACGCTTATTACGCCCGTACGAACGCCCTCGACATTGGCCTTGCGCTCGTGAATCATGAGTATTTTGAAGACTTTGCGCAGTCAGTCGGCGTGAATGCTAAGGATTATAACAAAGTCATGCTCATGAATGACTGGACTATGGTTGCAGAAGAGACGGGGCAATATCGCGTCGAGCGCGCCCACCCGGATCTGCGTGATGGTGATGAGATTGACGTCGAGCTAATCGGATGGTTTAGCGAAGAAACCCTCAATCTCGACACTGGCGAGAGCCAACATAACTATAAGACCTATGATACTTCTGGCAATATTAAACTTCCAGTTACGAAACTAATTGACGAAAAGCCGCTCGGTTTTGAAAATTACTACGGCACCTTGTCCTTTGTTTCGGAAGATTATTATCAGCGCGATCGACTTGATGTCGATGATGATACCTTCCAGCTCTTCGCCGCGAATATCGACGATGTGAAGCCGATTATCGCATATCTTGATGAGGTCGAGGCTAGCGGTCGCTTTGAACGCATCTTCTATGATGACGTTAAGGAAACCCAGGCTCAGTCGCGCCGGATTTATCTATTGATTAGTATATTTCTCTATGGCTTTGTCGCGGTTGTAACGTTGATTGGCGTAACCAATATTTTCAACACAATTACGACCAATATCGCCCTGCGTGCTAAGGAATTCGCCATGCTCCGTTCCGTTGGCATGACCGACCGCGAGTTTAAGCGCATGGTACGGCTCGAAAGTCTGATGTATGTCAGTAAAGCTCTCATTATCGGTTTGCCGATTGGTCTCCTGCTCTCTTATGGCATTTACAAGTCATTAGCTGAAGCCATGGATTTCGGTTATATATTCCCGTGGTCGGCCGTCATTATCTCGATTGTTGCTGTCAGCATCCTGATTGGTATCATCATGCGCTACTCGGTTAAGCAGGTCGAAAAACAGAATATTATCGAGACTATTCGCGACGAAAATATCTAATGTAAGACATTGTATGTACATTGTTAATACAACACCAATACAACGTACATACAAAATGCCACTGTGCTATAATATACTCTATGAAAATCCTCCTCGTTGAAGACAACCCGCTCACCGCCAAGGGAATTATGTATCTCCTTGAGCGCGAGCATTATGACGTCAGTCTCGCCGAAAACTTCGCCGCTGCTCTCAGTATGATTGCCTCCCATGAATTCGACTTAGGTCTACTTGATGTCTCGCTGCCCGATGGAGAGGGCTATGACCTCGCCGGTCAGATTCGCGCTAAAGACCCTAATATCGCCCTAATTTTCCTTACGGCGCGCGACAACGAGGAAGATGTAGTGCGTGGCCTAGAACTCGGCGCTGACGATTATATTGCTAAGCCATTTAGAAACCGCGAATTGCTTCTACGCATTCGGAACGTCCTATCACGTCGACACTTGGTCTCAAATCGAGTTCAAGTCGGCAATGTCGAATTCGACTACGATGAACAAATCGTTCGCATCGACGGCGCTCCGGTCGAATTAACCGCACTCGAGCGCAAGCTTCTTGGCTGCCTTCTTGAAAACTCCGGTCGTATTGTTTCGCGCGAGCGCCTACTTGATGAGATTTATAGTGCATCCGGTCGCATTGTAAATGATAATACTCTATCAGTCTATCTCAAGCGTTTACGCGAGAAGCTTGGTCAGCCCGACCTGATTCAGACCGTTAAGAGCCTCGGCTATCGCTTCAAGGGGGATAAGTAGTATGTGGCGTCGACTTTGGCGTACGGCATTGCCAGTACTAACTATTGTGCTGATCGCTGGCGGAATCTTCTTGGGCGTCAGTCTCGGCGTCTGGAGGCATTATCGTACTGAATCAAATGACAAAACTGCTGAATTAGTTGGCCTGGTCGCCGAGCGTTATCCGGATATTGATTCAGCTGATCTTGTCCGTGCGCTCGCGCAAGGAAATGCTGATGCTCGCGCTACCGGCGAAGACATCTTGCGCACTTACGGTTATACGGAAAATGATTTTGCCAATGCGAGCGCTATGGACTATGGCAAGGCTCTGTTAGTTATTGGGTTGCTTGCGATTGTCTGCGTCGGTTGCGCTCTTGCGATTTATCTTTATTATCACGATTGGCGTGAGCGCCGTCAAATTCGCAACCTTGTCACATATGTCCAGAAGCTCAATGATCACGTTTATGACCTGCGCATTGAATCGAATCGTGAGAATGAGCTCTCGTTGCTTGCGAATGAACTTTATAAGATTACAGTCACGCTCAAAGAAGCCTCCGAATATGACCGCAAAATCCGTCGTCAACTCGAAACCGCCCTTGCCGATATTTCCCATCAGCTCAAAACTCCGCTCACCTCACTCCAAATTGTGCTCGATAACCTTGAGAGCGACCCAGAAATGCCGCCTGCCGTGCGTCAAGATTTTTTGCGTTCCTCCAGCCGCCAGGTCGCTGCTATGAGCAGCCTCGTTACGACGTTGCTGAACCTCGCCAAGTTTGATAACGGCACGATTCGCATGCAGCGACGCGTGATGCCGGTAAGCGATCTGATTACTCGAGTTCGCGAAAAAGTCGAAATCCTAGCCGACCTTCAAAATATCCAGCTCAAAGTCGCCGGCGATTTATCCGCTCAGATTAAGGTAGACCCTCGCTGGCAGTCTGAAGCCCTTTCTAATATTGTCAAAAACTGTATTGAACATAGCCCGATCGGTAGTACGGTTGAAATTTCCGTCGAAGATCGCGTGCCGTATACCCGTATCGCTATCCGCGATCATGGCGCCGGTATTGCACCTGAAGACCTACATCACATTTTTGAGCGCTTTTATAAAGCCGAAGGCTCTAGTGCGGCTAGCGTCGGTATTGGCCTCTCTTTCGCGCGCTCAGTGATAAAAGCCGATCAAGGGCAAGTCAGCGCCAAATCTGCCTTGGGGCAGGGCAGTGAATTTATTGTTACTTATTTTCATGCGTAACTGGCGCAACCACTGCTACGCCTCTTCTCGGCGCCGTTCCTCAATCTCCGCCTCGCGCAGTCCCGGCACTTTTTCGATTAAGACCTTAATGCATCCGGCAATCGGAATTGCAATAATCGCACCGATTAGACCAAACACGTTCATCCCAATAATAATCGCCACCAGTACGACCGTCGCCGGCAGATTCAATGCATTGCCTTGAATCTTCGGCGCAATCACGTTATTTTCAATCTGCGCATACACGATATAGAATACTAAGAACACGATTGCAGCTACCGGTGAACTAAACAGTAGAATGAGTGTAATTAACCCACAGCTAATAATCGGCCCGAACATCGGAATTAAGTAGAATACTAGCGCCAGCAATCCCATCGGCAACGCTAGCGAACCCGAAAAGCCAAACAATAATGACAGCACCAGCACCACGATCGTCACCACACACCCGTCCAAGAATGCCACCATCGCTTGATGTGAAACGTACGTCGAAAACACATTCACCATCCGTTGAGTCAGTTTCTTATAAGCTCGTACCTCAGAATTCTTATGCTTACCCTCGATCATCTTCCAAAAACTCTCTACGATTCCTGGCCCTTCCAGCGAGAAGAATAGCGTCAAAACGATTGTCAAAATCACATTCGTTACTACCTGCGCAATTGTCCCGACACTTACTACTAGTGCATTACCGAAATTTGAGACGAAACCGCTCGAAAACGATTCCAGCCATTTGCTAATCTCTTCCTGCAGATTATTAATCCCGAGCGTTCGTCCGAAATTATTAATCCCATCCCATCCGCCAAGCGTATGCTCGAAGGTATCTGGCAGTTGCTGTACGAACTGTGTCGTTTGCTCAATCACCACAGGGCCCACGAGCGCGACGATCACCCCTAGAAACCCAATCACCAAAGCGTATGCGATTACCGACGAACTCGTCGCATGGTCTTTTTTTGTCAGCTTATTAATCCTCTGCGCCAGCGGTCGAATCGCCACTGCGAGAAAGAGGGAAATACCAATAATAATCAACGCTGCCCAGGCCTTCCAGATAAACAGCCCTAGCAACCCCAGCGCCAAAATCACCAACCAAAACCGCACAAACGTCTTCGTATCTACTTCAATTGCTCTGCTCATCTGACCTCCTTTTCTCTATCGTAACACGCTTCTGGCCTAGCGTCCAGCAAAACTCAGCGTCCAGCGTAATATCGCGCCAAAAACTCGCGCTTGTATTCTGCGAAGTTGTCATCCAACATCGCCTGTCGCACTTCTTCGGTCAGTCGCACGATAAATCTCAAATTATGCGTCGAAGCTAGATTATAATATTTTTGTTTCTTCTCCGTATCGCCCGACCGCCATAGCGCCCTGAGACTCCCTCTCGTCCACCCTGCTCGACACGTCGCGCAGTCACAACCCGGCTCTAACGCTTCTCCCGAATCTGCCATTTTGCGCAAATTATAATTCCCGTCGCGGGTGTAGATTTTCCCGTGTCGCGCCTCGCGCATCGGTGCCACGCAGTCAAACGTATCCGCCCCCATCTCCGCCCCAATCAAAATATCATCCGGATGCGACAATCCGAGCAAATGTCGCGGTTTATCCATCGGTAGCTCCTCATTACACCAGCGCAAAATCTCCCCTAAATCTTCTTTCAGAAACGCCCCGCCTAGTCCAAAGCCGTCAAACCCTACCCCGTTGACCTCCATTTTCGCCAAGTTCCGCGCCGTCTGTCGCCTGAGATCCTCCCAACGCCCACCCTGCAAGACGCCGTACAAATTCTGCCGATAACCCAGGTCATCACGATGTTTAATATGCTCCTTCAAGCTCCTTAAAGCCCAGCGTTCTGTCCGCTCCATCGCCTCGATATTATATTCATAAGTATCCGCGAGCGACGTCAACTCATCGAACGCCATATGAATATCCGCCCCGATCCGACATTGAATCTGCATCGACTCCTCCGGCCCGATGAATTCCGGCTCATGGTCGAACGGGTCAATAAAGCTCACGCCTTCCTCGATCACCTGCGCTAAGCGTTCTTTATGCGCCGTATTTACCACGCCCCGCTCCTTCTCCATCGATACTACTTTGCCTAATCCTGACCCTAGCGACATCACCTGAAACCCACCCGAATCAGTCAAAGTTGGCCCATGCCAAGGCTCATTCGGCCGCCCATCTTCACGGGCTGGACGCCACGCTGCCAGTCCTCCCGCTTCTGCGATTTCCGCACTTTTTCGCCGCAGATGAAACCCATTCGACAACATCGCCTGCGCCCCAATGCCACGCAAATCTTCCGCCGACAAAAACCGCACATACCCCTGCGTCCCCACCGCCATAAACGCTGGCGTTTTAATCTCACCGTGCGCCGTCTGTATCGTTCCGACCCGCCCCAGACCGTTCGGCAGTACTTTTTCAACTCGAAAATCCATATTATTACTATTATAATATCTTTTTCCATAATTACAACAGAACAAAACCCTTGTATTTCCCCAAAAAAGCGTAAAAAGTATTGACTTTTTCGCCAAAGTATGCTACAATGAAAGCATAAGATGCTATTAAATCAGCGTCACGGGCTCTATCTAACCTAAGGCGCAAGTTCGCATCTTAGGCATTTTATGAGTTTGTGACACTGCATACTTTTAGGAGGGAATTAGTATGAGAAAAAGAAGGAATATGGCAATTATTGTCGGAGTATTCACGTTATTTTTGGTAATCGTAGTAGGCTTAATGAATGATCCCGCATGGGTGAAAAAAGAGACACTCCAAACTTGCGAGTATACGACCATTGAGCCAGGTGGAGATGAGCTACACTTCTTTATGGAGCGCTACTCCTGTCCTAGTGCTGAATGTTTCCCGCAGAATTGGGATGGCATGACGTTTCGGCACACCCATTTTACGGTAACTATGAGGCATGCTGATATGGATGGCGACCCAATTGATACCGTTGAACGTGAGTTCGTCCACATCGAGGGGTGTGACCTTATTATAGGAGAGGATCTTACACCAGTCGATTTAATAAATTTAGTCTTAAGTGAATACGGTAAGCAGGAAGGAGAAAAAGACCCCATAAATAGAGGAAAAGTATCTTCCGCTGACTTGCCTAGATGGGGTGACACGGTAACTAATGTCTATTATATGCCCTGTAATCCGGAGGATGACCCCGCAAATAAGCCGGGATATAACCCTGGCTTAGGGCGCAACGGTGACCAATAATAGCCCCAAGAAAGGCGCCACTTTCTCAACCGCTCAAGATTCGTCTTGGGCGGTTTTTCATGTTACAATATAATTATATGAAGATTCTACAACTCAACGTCTGGATGGGTAAAGTCGAAGGTACCCTCCGTCGGTTCTTTGAGAACAATGATTTTGATGTTATCTGCATGCAAGAAATTTTTGCTTCTGATAATTGCGCTGGTCACCTTTCGCGCCTTTGTTTCGACCGCGAGCAAATTCAGAAAGCTAGCCGTCTCCCATATGCTTTCTTTTCTCCGAATTGGAGTAGCGAAATTGCCGGTGGTATATTTGAGGAGGGGAATCTAATTCTAAGCCGTATCCCGTTCGCCGAAACCCATAGTGAATTCATTAGCGGCGAATACAAGGAGAAGATGATACTCGGCGAAGTAGTAGGCAATAACTTAAACATTCAAATTGCCAAGCTTGAAAACGGCCTTACGGTTATTAATCATCACGGCTTTTGGCGACCCAATCCGATAGGCGACGAAGAGAGTGTTAGGGCCTTTACCAAGGTTGGCAATATCGTCCGCCAGGTCACCGGCCCGCTTGTCATGTGTGGCGATTTGAATATTATTCATGATTCTCCCGCTATGCGCCCGCTCGATTTTCTCCGTGATTTAACGCAAGAATATGACGTCGAGACTACGCTCTCTGGTCTTAAATTCGATGGTAAAGTTGCCTGTGACCATATTCTCGTGAACGACGGGATTGATGTCCAAGATTTCGCCGTGTTGCCGGATCTTGTCTCTGACCATCTGGCGCTCACGGCCGAAGTCGAACTTCACTAGACTCAGAAAAACAAAACCTCTCCTCTTTTGCTAAGGAAAGGTTTTTCGGAGTTTAAGATTCCTTGGTGGGCTGCGTATCGGATCCGCTCTGTGACGTAATTCGTTTACCGTGTTGGAATTTTAGCCTGTACACCATTTGACGTGCTAAGCGCTTAGTCACCAACAGCAGCAAAATCCCCTCAATCACAATCGCCGCTACGTAGGCAAAGACCGCCTGCTCGACGAACTCCATGAACGATAATTTTCCAAAAAACGCAATTGGTTCAAACAGCAGTATATCCGGTATATGCGCCAACACTGATGAGAATAACGCGCGCTTCCAGAATGCGCCGTTGCGTTGTTTTCGGCGCACGCGCTCAAAGACATAGTTATTACATAACTGGCTTGCCAGGAAGCCAACGATACTCGCTAGGAATATCCGGCCTACTACGCCTGAAATCGTCAAGAAGCCGCCATTGTCGGCTCCGGGATAATCCGGCAGCATCCTCGCCAGGGCAATAAACGCTGCCGCTAATAGCCCAACTCCGCAGCTCGCCCATGCTACGCTATCGGCAATACGCTTACCGTAAATCTCAACCAGCAAATCGCCTAAAACATAGGATAGGGGAAACAGCAAAATTCCGCCATCTACCGGTATCCCGCCGAGACTCCAGATTTTCGTCGCTGATAAATTTGCGGTAATCATTGTCATTGCCATAAGCGCCGACATTGCTATCAACGCCCCCACTGCTCTAGGTGTCAAACAACGGTTCAGTTTCTTCTCCAGTAAAACCTGGTCTACGTGATTCTCCATACCATCACTCCTTTCAAAGAACCTGCCTCTTAGAGGCAATTTTCAGTGACGTTCTAGGTATACCTAGAACAGGGATGATCCAAAATCATCCCATCCCTCCATTATATCACACCTTACTTAAAAAGTCAATATGCGCCTCTGTTATTCTCTTGGCACTTACCTCCTTGACTCTGCTAAAAAATCGCCTTATAATGGTCTAATGTTCAAAATGTTTAAGTACTTAAAACCTTATGCTTGGCAGGCGATTTTGCTATTAGGAATGATCGCATTGCAAGTCTGGTCGTCGCTTCAACTTCCGGCGATGATGGCTGATATTATTAATAATGGCATTATGAAGAGCGACCTCGACTATATTTGGCGCACCGGTGTTTGGATGCTCGGGCTCGCAGTGCTCTCGGCTTTTTGTGCCTTTATGGCTAGCTTCCTCTCCGCCCGTATTGGTACGGCTTTCTCGCGTGATGTACGTAGTGATTTATTTAAACATATTTTAAGTTTTAGTATTGCTGATATTGATAATTTCTCAACCGCTTCACTTATTACCCGTACGACTAACGATATTAATCAGGTTCAGCAAGCCATTATCATGTGTCTCTCAATGGCTCTGCGTGCACCGATGACCTGTATTTTGGCTATCGGTCAGGCTATCGCTACTGCACCTGATATGACTTGGATTATCGCACTTGCTGTTGGCGTGATTCTATTCTTGACAATTTTGATTATGTCGATTGTCATGCCAAAATTCGACCTCATCCAAAAACTTGCCGATCGGATTACGATGTTGACGCGCGAAAATCTCACTGGTCTGCGAGTCATCCGCGCTTTCAATAACGAAAAGCTGGAAAAACGCAAATTTGATAAGACGAATGATGAGTTCTCGCATTGGAACGCTTGGGTCGATGTAATTTTGTCGCTCCAGAGCCCGCTGATTAGTCTTGTATTTAATGGAACGACACTGCTTTGTATCTGGATTGGTATCTCGTTGATTACGAAAGATATCGCTTACCTTGGCAACATGATGGCGTTCATGCAGTATGCCATCCAGGTTGTCATGTCCTTCCTCTTCCTTACCATGCTCTTTGTGGTCTTACCGCGTGCCAATGTTTCGGCGAAGCGGATTAACGCAGTCTTGGATGCCAAACCCCAGATTAGCTGGAAGCCTCATACGGTCGGTAAACCCGAACTACGCCCGTCGGTTGAGTTTAGTCATGTTGACTTCGCTTATCCTGGCGCCGAAGAGAAGGTCTTGCAGGATATTTCATTCGTCGCACAGCCAGGAGAAACCACGGCCTTTATCGGTTCCACTGGTTCGGGTAAATCGACTTTGATTAACCTCGTACCACGCTTCTTCGAGACGACCGGTGGTGAGATTAAAATTAATGGGCTGAATCTCAAGGATTATTCCGAACATGATTTGATGCGTCGGATTGGCTATGTTCCGCAGCGCGGCGTACTCTTTGCCGGCACCGTTAAGAGTAACATTCTCTTTGGCGCGCCAGAAGCCGGCGAGAAGCAGATGCGGCTCGCCGCACGTGTCTCCCAGTCTGAAGAGTTTATCGAAAAACTCGATAAAAAATACGATTCTCATATCGCTCAAGGCGGAACTAACGTTTCCGGCGGTCAGCGCCAGCGCTTGTCGATTGCTCGTGCGATTACGAAGGATCCAGATATTTACATCTTCGACGATTCCTTCTCGGCACTCGATATGAAGACTGATGCCAAACTTCGTGCGGCCCTCAAGCCGGTCACCGAGAATGCCGTTACGCTCGTAGTGGCACAGCGTATTAGTACGATTCGCGATGCCGAACAGATTATTGTCTTGGACCAAGGTAAAGTTGTTGGCAAAGGAAATCATTATGACTTATTAGCAGGTTGCAAAATTTATCGCGAAATCGCTAAGTCGCAGCTCTCAGATCAGGAATTTAAATCTGAATTGTCAAAAGCAGAGGAGGTAAAACATGCCTAAAACCGGAAATGGCGAAAAGCCGAAAAACCTTGGGGTTGCTTTCAAGCGTTTCGTGTCGACTCTGAAGCCTTGGATGGTGCCAATCATTTTCGCGATGGTTCTCTCGATTGGTGCGACCGTTTGCTCGATCTTTGGGCCAAAAGTCCTCGGCGAAATGACCAATACTGCCGCTGAAGACTACGGCCAGGCCGTTATTGAAGCCGGTGGGCAAGTTCCCGACAGCGAAACATTAGGTGCCGCGATTAGCTGGGAAAAACTAGGGCAGCTGGCCCTCATCCTGATTGGTCTTTACCTCGTTTCGGCCGTATTGAGTTATGTCGAAGGCGTTATTCTTTCAGTCGTTTCGGCGCATTATGCGAAAAAGATGCGCGCCGAGCTTTTAGACAAAATTAGCCGCTTGCCGATTTCTTATTTCGATAAGCATCAGTTTGGCGACACTCTCTCGCGCATGTCAAACGACATTAGCACAGTTGCTAATACGCTCGCCGACGTGCTTTCGCGTATTATCACTAGCCTTACGACGGTCATCGGTATCTTAATTATGATGCTGACGATTTCAGTTTGGCTATCGGTCATTGCACTTGTTGCCGTGCCGTTTTCACTAATCTTTGTCGGGTTGGTGGCAAAAAAAGGCCAGAAATACTTCCGCAGCCAGCAGACTACGCTTGGTAATTTGAATAATATTATCGAAGAGGACTACTCCGGGCAGGCTATTATTAAGGCCAATTCATATGAAGCAAGTGCGATTCAAAAATTCAATCAGACCAGCAATCACCTCTACGAAGTTTCTTGGAAAGCTCAGTTCTTCGGTGCGCTTGCCTTTCCGATTACCCACGTCTTTACCAATTTAAGTTACGTTCTGATTTGTGTCGCTGGCGGTCGCCTTGCGATTGACGGGAAGCTGCTAATTGGTAGCGTCCAGGCATTTATTCAGTACGTCAATCAGTTCAACCGTCCGATCACCGAAGTTTCGCAAATTGCTGCCAATATTCAACAAACTCTCGCTGCCGCGGAGCGCATCTATGACTTCCTCGATGAACCCGAGGAATCGCCTGACCCTGTCCCAGCATCGGAAATTTCCGCTATCAAAGGCGCAGTCGGTTTTCATAATGTTAACTTTTCTTACGACAAAGAGCGTCCGATTATTAAGGATTTCTCGGTCAAGATTCAACCCGGCATGCAGGTTGCGATCGTCGGCCCGACCGGCGCCGGTAAAACGACGATTATTAATCTCCTTATGCGTTTCTACGACCCGGATAGCGGGTATATCACGATTGATGGCGTGCCGACGAAAGAAATGAAGCGTGCTGATGTTCGTAAACTCTTCGGCATGGTCCTACAGGATACTTGGCTCTTCTCCGGGACGATCGAGGAGAATCTGAAGTACGGCAAGACAGGTGCTACGCATGATGAAATTGTTCGCGCGACCGAAGCTAGCAACACGCATCATTTCATCGAATCTCTATCTCACGGCTATCGCACGATGATTTCTGAAGATTCGGATAATATTTCCGCCGGCGAGAAACAGCTACTTACGATTGCTCGTGCCATGGTCGCGAATCCGCCGATGATGATTCTGGATGAGGCGACATCGAATGTTGATACACGTACCGAACAACTAATTCAAGACGCTTTTGCGAAGCTGACCCATGGCCGCACGAGCTTCGTCATCGCTCACCGCTTGTCAACTATTCGTAATTCCGATCTGATCTTGGTCATGAAAGAGGGCAACATTGTCGAACAGGGTACGCACGACCAGCTGCTCGCTCAAAATGGCTTCTACGCTGAACTTTACAATTCGCAATTTGCGGACGCTGAATAAATTCCGTCAGGCGCATGCTATAATAGGAATATGAAAGTACGAGGTTTTGAAATTGCCAAAGGCTGGGAAGATAAGAATATTGTCTTGCCGCGCCGTAGCACTGCGCAGGCGGCTGCGTATGACATTGCCGCCGCAGAAGACGTCACTGTGCCGGTATTTCATCCTGGTATCAAGCCTACACTCATCCCGACTGGCCTGAAGGCCTATTGCCAGCCTAACGAATGCTATTTTATTTTCAATCGCAGTTCTGGCGCCGGCAAGGGAATTGTGCTAGCGAATGGCGTTGGTGTGATTGATGCGGACTACTATGGCAATCCCGAGACCGATGGTCATTTCCAAGTTCTGGTCTTCAACGTCTTTGATCATGATTTACAGATCAAGAAAGGTGATCGTATTGCGCAAGTTATTTTCCAGAAGTTCCTGATAGCTGACGGCGACGACGCTAGTGGTCAGCGCCGTGGCGGCTTCGGCTCGACCGACAGAGCACAAGACGAGAATGGTATTGACAAAAATGAATAAGTATGCTACAATGGCAGTATAACCCCTGCGAAGGGTGTACTAAGAAGGTAAAAACGGAGGTATAAATGAGTAAAAGTAAGGTTTATTTCACTCGCGAAATCTCACCAGCTAGCCTGGTGAGAGTCTATGAGGCCTTAGGCGTAACATTGCCCGGCAAGGTCGCGGTGAAGATTTCGACTGGCGAAGCTGGCAATCCGAATTATCTGAAGCCAGAGTTGATTAAAGATTTAGTTCAGAAGCTAAAGGGCACAATTGTTGAGTGCAATACGGCTTACGAAGGGGCGCGTAATGATACTACGGCGCATCTCCAGACCGCCAAGGAGCATGGTTTCACTAAAATTGCCGATGTTGATATTATGGATGCCGATGGTGAGATTGAAATCCCCGTAAAGAATGGCAAGCACCTCGAAGTTGACATTATTGGTAAGAACTTCGAGAATTATGATTCTATGTTGAATCTTGCGCATTTCAAAGGTCATCCGATGGGCGGCTTCGGTGGCGCGCTTAAAAATCAATCCATCGGTATCGCCTCAGCGGCTGGCAAGGCTTATATTCATACTGCCGGGAAGAGCCGCGATGTAGCGACGCTCTGGGAGCATACTGCACCGCAGGATGATTTTCTTGAGTCAATGGCGGAGGCAGCCACGGCGGTTGCGGATTGTATGAAGGAACAAGAAAAGCCGATTGTCTACATTAACGTGATTAATAATCTTAGCGTCGACTGTGATTGCGTCGCGACGCCTGAGGCTCCTTGTATGGCGGACATTGGGATTGCCGGCTCGCTCGACCCGGTTGCTCTCGACCAGGTCTGCATTGATATGATTTGGGATTCGGATGATCCTGGGCGTGACCATTTCGTCGAGCGCGTCGAACGCCAGAATGGCCGGTTGATTATTGACGCGGCCGCCAGGCTCGGTCTCGGATCGAAAGAGTATGAACTTGTTGAACTAGATTAGTGAAACTACGAGGGTTGAGGCGTGAACTCTACGCCTTCGTCCTCGCGCGTTATTTCCCGAAAACCGCTACGTATTCTTCCAGCGTAATCCCGCGCTGGAAGATTTCTTGTGCCGCTTCGCGTCCCACATACCGATAATGCCACGGTTCGTAACTATAGCCCGTCAAATCCTCTTTGCCCTCCGGATAACGTAAGATAAATCCATATTCATGTGCATGTTCGGCCAACCATGTTGCCACCGGGCTGCCCGCGAAGCTGCTCGTCGTCTCGCCAGGAGTGAAGACGTCAATCGCTCTACCCGTCTGGTGTTCGGAGTATCCCGGTTTCGCTGCGTACTTTAAAGCATATTCTTCGTCGCCCTCTGCGAGATAACTGGCGAATACTTCCTCTTGTTCCTCATAACCACGATAGCCCGAGGTTACATATAACTGATAGCCAGCTGCCTGCGCTGCCGCAAACATTTCTTCAAACGCTGTATACGTTTCGCGCTCCATGCGCTCCCCTATGCTCCCGTAACTCGCACTCTGCTCGACTAGATCTACCGTGAAATCATGGTCAAGATAATAATATTTATTCACCAAGAGCAAATCACCATTGTCAATATTCGCCGCCTCGGTCTCGCTATAATACTCACGGTCACGGTTCGCATTCACCAGCGCTACGACTTCTTTCGGTTCCAACTCTTGTTCTGTGCTGGATACAAGGGCGAAATACCGTGTTTGATTCCGTGTCAGATAGTACTCTTCGTACAGGATTTCAATCATCTGCTCCGTATATTCTTCATCCATATTGTAGTCCGGATGATTGACTAGCTTCAGTATTAACTCTGGCGCAAAACTATATTTCTGTTCCGCTTGAATATAATCTGCTAGTTTTTCCACCCGAAAATCTGCCGGCGCCGTATCTCCCTCTAATATATGGGTTAACTCTGGCAGATATTCACTCCCGAAAACCGGCTCTAGCTCGCTGCGTTTTAGTTGCGTAGTGATTATCTCAATTTCATCAGCATTATACCCTAAGCGACTTAACTTTTGCGGCGTACTGTTCAGCCAAAAACAAAGTCCTACCGCCAAAATCGCTATCACGGCTAGCCCAAACTCCAGTGTTCGCTTCTTTACCATATCCATATTATACGCGAAACCCCTCAAAAACTCCACCAGTAGGCCAATTTGATTAAAACGGATATTCGTAGTATAATAAAATAAATGGGAAATAAAAAAGCTCGCGCGCAATCTCGACGCAATATCCAGTCAAAGACACGTCGTACCAAAACTGCTAAAACCGGCATTTTGCTGCGCAACTTTCAGATTGGCTGTTTCGTAGTTGGTATTATCTGTTGCTTGATCGGTGTGGGTTTTGGTATTTTTGAGGCAATTGCTACTGCTGCGAAGGCTGCTCCAGTTACCATCGGTGGTGTCGATGGTCGCAGTGGCGCCGGAGAAGAAAATGGGGGGGGGCGCCATTATTGGCGATGAAGTTAGTACGCCCCAGATTCTAACCAAAATTAATCAAATTGCCATACCAGAGGAGCAAAAGTCGCTTGCTGAGACTTTTGCTAAGCCTCAAACTTTCTCAACTCTGCAAGAAGTAGTCGATAATTGGTTAGCAAACTATGCGCATGGTGAAGTGGGAATTGAAGTTTTTAATGTTAATACTGGTTCAGTCGTTGCTAGCTATCGCTCAACTGCGCAGATGCGCCCGAAATCAATTTACAAATTGTTCTATCTCTATGATGCTTATGCGCAAATCGATGCTGGGCTAGATGACCCAAATCAACCCTATGCTGACGGATATACCTTAGGTCAATGCCTCGACGTGACGGTACGCTACTCTAATAATCCTTGCCCGGAAAAAATGTATGATGATCCGGCTCGTTCTGCGCGGGTTGCGCAGTTGATTCAGCGCGTCGGGCTAGCAAATACTTGGCCAGACGGTCTAATGACCTCAGCACATGACGTGTCGCTATTCTTGCAATTTCTCTATTGGCATCCAGATTGGTCGGCCAGTTCTTGGGCAAAAGTGCGCGAGACTATGCTTAATCAGCCATACCTCTATCGCAAGGGTCTGCCGAGTGGATTCACGACGGCCGCCGTCTATGACAAGGCAGGCTGGGGCGATGGACGATATAATGATGCCGCTATGGTTGAGTTTCCGAATGGCGCTCGCTACATCGTGGTGGTCATGACGACGAATACGAGCTACACCGCTTTAGCGGCGCTCGGTCGGATGCTTGAGCGGACTATGTTAACACTCTAGCATGAGGCGCGCAGCTTACAAAAATCCAATTTTTCTAACCTAACTTTTGCTAACTACCTCTGTTAAGAATAGCTTCGGACGTTAAAATTTTTCTAAAAATTTTAACGTCGCAAAAAATAATACTAATGCAGGTTGTCTATAATATCATGAATTATTATATTGCAACTTCCGGTACGGCGCCACCACCATAGTACAGTTACCATTGGCTTTTGTCTGTAGTGGGGGCGTCAATGTTAATGATGGTGGGGTGTACTACGTCGGCGACGGCGGATACGGTCGGTCACGTACGGCTAGCTCGTCTACCAACGCCTACTACCTGAGCTTCAATCCTACGGACGTCACCCCGTCAGACTACGGCCATCGTTACTACGGTTTTTCCCTCCGCTGCCGTGCCTGAAGCCAATGGAAGAATGGAGATGAGAAATAGCTACTCTCAGGAATCTTCGCGACCAACGGGGAGCGAGCGAAGCGCAGACCCGCCCGTAACGACGGGACGGGTCAAGCGGGTCCTGAAAGTAGCTATTTCTCATATCTTCCTTTTCCTCCATTAGGCACTACCTGGGTAGAGGCAGCGGAGGGGGAAAGCATCATAAGGAGCGGAGTGATAAGATGGATCAATGCCAGTAGGAAGTATACCTAGATAATAGGCACTAGTAGTGGATTTAGCGGTACTAGACCAGACATAACCGTCTTGACCGACACGAGCTATAACTCCGCCGCCAATAAGTACCCATCCGCTACGGACAAAAGCCAATGTCCTGGATTGTCGAGAAGATTTTTAGTCTCAATTTTTCTCTCAACCCACTTTTTCATGCTATACTAAAATAAGTAAAACCGGTGGAAAGAAAAAGGGAAAACGTCCTTGGGCAAGACACATATTATACTAAGAGTGGAGGCCCCTTGCCATGAGCGAGACAACAGACAAAAACCCTAAAACTGCGTCATCCGACGATAAGTCTGAAAAAATTACCAAAACTAATCAAAAAGATCGTCATATTGCTGACCTCGAGCAGCGCTTGCGTCGTCTTGAAAAACGCGTGAAGAGTAACGAACGTTTCGGAAAGACGCTCGAAGATTGTTTAGCTAGCCAAGTTGTCGCTGCCGACGCTGTGACTGCCGTTGTGCGCCGCAGTCTACGAGAAGATGCTGAGTTGCATGACGAGCTACGTTTTGCAATCAAGGAATACGATAGCCGTAAATTTAGCCGTTGGTTTACGGGCTTCCTCGGTGTACTTTTCCGTGTCACCGTGGTCGCTGTTGCCGCTTTTATGGGAGCGTTTATCTACTGGGCGTTTTCCGGACAGTAGAGCATAGAGTGCTACAATATATATTATGACCCCCGAAGAGCTGCGCGGGCGTCTTCTGGAACTAGAAGACGTTGCTTATCGTAATTTTCATCTTAAGACCTGCCCGCAGGCCGAGCATGTAATTGGTGTGCGCATGCCTGAGCAGCGCAAGCTCGCCAAGGAGATTACGAAAGGTGATTTTTGGCAATTTCTTGATGAGATTCAGCCTTATTATTACGAGGAAGTTCTAATCACTGGCATTGTTATTGCTTCCGCGCCGATGGCATTAGCCGAGCGACTTGATTATGTTGCTTGGTTTATCCCGCGCATCAATAACTGGGCGGTCTGCGATTGTTTCTGCGCCAGTTTCAAGCCAAAAACAGAAGATTTATCACGTCTCTGGGAATTCATCTGCGAAATCGGTCAAAACGCCCAGCGGCAAGATGACGAATACTCTCAGCGTTTTATGTTAGTCATGATGCTGGACCATTTTCTCCGACCCGAGCGACCAGAGTATTTACCGCGAATCTTTCAAATTATCAACGATTTGAAATCCGACAAATACTATGTCAACATGGCGATTGCTTGGCTAGTCGCCGAGGCCTTTACGAAGTTTCGCGACGAGACCTTAGATTATCTTCGCAGCGACCAACTTTCAACTTTCACTCACAACAAAGCTATCCAAAAAGCCCGTGAATCGCGTCGCGTCAGCCCCGAAGATAAAGCCACCCTCGCCGCGCTAAAGCTCTAACTCAGAGGCTAGCGGAATCCGTAGACCTTGTAAACTTTCATGAAAATCCACTAACAAACTTGAGGTGTCTGCTGCCAGCTCAATCTCTTCGGCTGGCACTGTCATCACACTTTCGCTCACTGCCGCTACATCTTCCTCTACTGCATGCCCACCCAGCGCCACCAAGGCTGCCGGCAACACTAGACACTCTACGACGTGAAACAAAACATGCAAGATCATCAAAACCACCCCCACCGCTCCGAACTTCTTCAGCCGGAATCGCTCCAGATGCTTCTCTAACCCGCAGTGACAGTGGTGCTTCATATAATGATTATAGCACGCCTCTGTTAATTAATGCGATTAACTTTTCGCTACTTTTTCACCCCAAAAACTTTTTTCTTTGCTACAATTATATCAATACAGGAGGTAGCAATGAAAGGCGAATATCGACCATATCAATCACGAACACCAGACGAACAGTACAAAAACCTGATTCGTGCAGTTTTAGAGCACGGGCACAAGGGCCCGTCGCCCATGGTGGATAAAGACGGCAACGAAGTAAATACCATCGACTTATTAGGTGCACCAGTTATGCGCTTTAATTTACTGGAGAACGGCGTACCGTTTTTGACTGAGCGTAGCCTGGAAAAGTTCTGGCGTGGCGCGGTCGGCGAGTTACTTGGTTTCATTAATGGTGCACATACTCAGGAACAGCTTGAAGAGTTTGGCTGTAAGTGGTGGAAGTCTTGGTGCACCGAGAAAAAATGCGCGAAGCGTGGCCTTGAGACTGGCGATCTAGGTCCTGGGTCATATGGCGCTGCTTTCCATGATTTTCCGACCGCTGACGGCGGTAGCTTCAACCAGCTAGCCGAGATTATTAAACAGATGCGCGAACGCCCCGAGTTGAAGACACATTTGATTTCGCCCTGGATCCCGCAGTACACGATTCGAAATAAAGATCATCAGCAAAAGGTTGTCGTTTGCCCTTGCCATGGTTGGATGCATTTCCGTATTCTTGATAATAAGTTGAATCTTGTCATGTTCCAGCGTAGCTGTGATGTCTTGATTGGCTGCCCGAGCAACTGGGTGCAATATTCGGCATTATTGCTAGCGATGTCTGAAGTGCTTGATCTGGAACCAGGTGAGTTTGTCCATATGATTTCCGACGCTCATATCTACGAGAATCAACTTCCGTGGGTGGAAGAAATCCTTTCGCGCGAAAGCAAACCGTTCCCGACTCTCAAGATTACGAATTCGCACGATGATATTTTTGCTTATCGTCCGACTGATTTTGAATTAACTGATTACGAACCGCACGAAGCGATTAAGGGCATCGCTGTAGCAATTTAAGGTAGGATTATGGACGAGAACTGGTTAGCAAATGTCAAGATCGCTAAAAAAACCGGGCAAAAGGTCGGATTAGTTCAAGGTTCTTGGGACTTATTTCATCTCGGCCATCTGCGCTATATCATGAAAGCTCGTGCGCTATGTGATTTTCTCGTAATTGCCATGGACAGTGACGAGAAAATTCGCAAGCGCAAAGGTCCGACGCGCCCAGTAATCCCGGAGAAGGAGCGCTATGAGTTTATTCGGTTGCTTAATATTGCTGATGCGGTTGTAATTAAGGAGGTTGATGAACCGAAGTGGCATTTGATTAAGACGGTGAAACCCGACGTTTTGATTGCTATTAAAGAGAACTACAATGACGAGCAGATCGAAAAACTAGGTAAATACTGTGGCGAAGTTGCCGTTTTGCCGCGTCAAGCCAAGACTTCGACTTCAGATAAAATTCGCCAAATTACTCTTAATAGTCGCCTACGCAAGATTGATGGTGTGAAGGAAAACGTCGCAAAAGCCGCTGCAAATATGAAACGTCGAATTAATTACTCCAAGGAAATGCCTGAGCCGATTCCGCGTCTTTTGAAAGAATTGCAATATTCGACCGATGATGTTTGCCCGACCGCTGCCACTTGTCTCTGGAACGGACAATGGGTTTATGGATCGAATCAGATTGATTTTACGATTCCGGAGCATGATGTTGCGCATCGCACTGAGTTATTTTATGACACAGTTGAACATGCCGAGATTAACTTATTGAAAAAAATGGGCAATGTCAAAACTCTCGCCGATACGCCAGTTTACGTCACGCTCTTTCCCTGTGATAAGTGTATGAAAGTTCTCGCGGACAAAGGTGTGAAAGAGATTTACTATCTCGAAGACCATCCTGAACGCAATTGGAGTAAGCGCTCTCACGCCCTCGCCGAGAAAAAAGGAATTAAAACTATTTGTCTAATGGAGGAAAAATAATGCCGAAGTACAAATATATTTATCCACCAAACGCTCGCCATCAAGAGCAGCTTGATATTATGCTAGGTATGGAAGCTGCCAACAAAGACCCGATGGCGCTTGAGAATATCGATCAGGAGGCTCAGAAAATTATCTTTCAGACCGATTATTGGCACGTCTCCGAGAATCGCTATCCGCGTCCCGGTAGTGAAATTTCGTTTTTGATTGTTGCTCTTGGGCCAGTCTATGAGATTGAAGATATTTCACCGGAAATGTGGCTAGATTTACAGCAGATTTGGCAGAGACTCGTCAAGGAATATAAAATTACTGGCGGTGGTATCTGTATGCGTTTTGGCGACCCAGCCAAATCTGGTGCATCTTTGACTCGTCTCCACGTCCATATTATCATGCCGCAAGACGGCGAAAAAGTTCGCTTTCCGATTGGCGGACAAAAAGAGCTCGACGAAGGTCTACACTTGTAGTTGAGGGGGACTATGCGTCTATATTTCCACGGCTTCATTATGCTAATCCAGAAATTTGTTCTGCGTCGTAATACCGGCGCGGTAATCTGCCGTTTTGCACTCAAGATGAGCGTAGTTTATATCAAAATGGCGCAGATTCTCGCCATGCAAAATTACGGTCAAATCTTTAGCGAGCAGGATCGTCAAAATTTGTCGAAAGTTTGCGATGATTGCAGGCCGGTGTCGTATCGCAAAATTACTAAAATCATCGAGAGTGAATATGACTGCAAGGTTTCTGATAAATTCCGGAGTATTGACCCTAAGCCCATTGGAGCTGCCTCGGTTTCTCAAGTTCATCGTGCTATCTTGCTGGATGGTCGCGAAGTAGCAATTAAGGTTAAACGCCAAGATGTCGCTCGCCGTGTCCGACGTGATGTTCGGCAGATTCAGCGTCTGATTCATCGTTTTGGTAAGCTGACGAAGTTTCGTAATTTTCTCGGTAGCGACCAGGCCCTGACTCTCTGGGCGGAATGGATTTATCAAGAAACTGATTTTCAGCGCGAGCGCCAGAATATTACGGAATACCAAGATTTTATCTCTAGTGTTAATGGCAAGATTCCGCACACTGTGCGGTTAAAAGTTCCGCAAGTCTTTCCGGAACTTTGTACGGATAATCTTATTGTCATGGAATTTATTCATGACCCGACGATTAATCAGCTGTCACTTACCGCGGAACATAAGGCTAAAATTCGTGACGGGCTAAACGACTATATGGCGTTGTCTTTTTATGCATTGCTACATGGTCTTCCGGTGATTTTTCACGGCGATCCTCATGGCGGTAATATTTACCTAGACGCAGCCGGGAACGTTGGTTTTCTCGATCTTGGATTGATTTTCGCCTTAAACTCCGAGGAGGCGAAGTTCGTACGAGAGATTTTTCTCAATGCTTATTCTGGTCGTGCCGACAAGGTGATCGAAACCTTAATTCGCACTAGCGAATGCGGCGCTTTTGACGAGGCGCAGTTTAGAGGTGATATTCAACGAGAAGTCGCCAAAATCCAAGACATTCCGGTCGCACAGTTTTTCGTCGAGATGATGAATATTTTTGTCTATTATAATATTTCTCCTCCCGAAGTTTTCTTCAAAATGGCGAAGGCTTTTCTAGCGTTATTCGGTATCGGCGTCTTTTCCGAGAACCTTTCTAGTACAAAGCAGCTGCTGGCAGCCCAAGTGACTGAATTTTATGTTGAACGTAGTTTTGATGACTTCCGCCAAATTTGTACGAGTGGCGCAAAGTTACTACCAGGATTTTTGGCTACTACCTTGCGTGATGGCCCCGCTAAGGCTCTAGCGCAGGAGTTTTGCCTGCTCGATGAATTTCATATCCAACTTGAAACCGCCTGGCAACATGGCGTAGAAGTTCTGGAGTATTTTCGCTGATGGCGTTTTATGATCGGTTAAATGCGGTGATTGCCTATCTTGAAGCGCGCCTCGATTCGGAAATTGACGAATCTGAGTTGGCGCGTCTGGCTGGTACTAATTTTAATACTCTAAAACGGATTTTTCCACTACTAACCGATATGACGATTACTGATTATGTGAGGCGACGCCGTCTTACTCTTGCTGGCCGTGATTTGGCGCAGAGTGATTTTCGTGTTATCGACCTTGCTGCAAAATACGGCTATAGTTCGGATGCTGCCTTTGCGCGTGCTTTTGCTAAGTTTCATGGCATCAAGCCCAGCGAAGTCAAGCGTCATGCTTCAAAACTTAAATATTACCCTCGGCTAAGTTTTACTCGCCAAACGGCCGATTCTGGCCTCGAATATGAAATTATTGAGTTAGGAAAACTCCGACTTTACGGCGTGGGTGTAAAAACTGATGAACAGCATATTCGCCGCGACGCTCCAGCGCTCTATACTCGCGCTAAAAACCAGTACATTGATATTCTCGGCCGTCCAGAATACGGCATGATTATCTATAACGACACGCGCTGTTCAAGTGATGATTATGAATATTGGGTGCTTTGGACTGGTAATGCTCCTGGTCTCACTTCTCACACAGTTGCCGCCCATCGTTGGCTGAAATTTCGCATCGATTCTCAGGAAGCCTGCGATATTCAAGCTATGTCAGACTTGTTTTATAAAAAGTTTTTACCGACTTGCGAATATGAACTGACGCTCGAGCCGGAGTTAGAATACTATCACGACGGTGTGACAGATTTTCTTATTCCAATTCGCTAATTAAATAACTGACTTTTTCGGCTCAGATAAAGTCATATCTTTTCCTCTGAACTTCATATAATATGAAGATGTCGTGGTGTTGGTATGAAATTTTTCTAGGATCGAGTCATATTCAAGCTGAAAGTTGGCAGGCACTTTTTGCTAGCTTGCGACGTTTCTTGGGTTGGCGGGCTGAGTGGCAAATTTATCTGCAAATCAAACATCACACAGTGCATTATTATCTTAGAGCCCCCCGGATTTTGCCCAGTAGTCTCGGCCTTAGCGACTTCTTATTCAAAATTCTTCCCGAACCTCCTCTTATCGCCCATGTATCCTATAGTATTCGTCCGTTTGATTTTCGCGCTGACGACCTGCCACTTATCTTGCATAAATTAGAACGTCGCGGCCAGACTTTTTGTTGGCTAGAATGTCGGTTTCGCAGTCTTGCGCAAGCTATGCTTTCAAGCTGTTCGCTCGTTACGCGCCGTTCCGGCCATTATCTTGCTCGACGTCTTCTCATTCCGCCGCCCGCCCAGCTGTTTAGTATCAACTACGAAAAGGTGCGACATCTACGCTATAAGAAGATTCCAAAGTATCTAGATAGTGAGAAAATTTTTCGCCTCGTACGATCTGTCTCCGAGCAGACATTGCTCTTGCTCGACACTTTTCCTTATGGCGCCGAAGAACAGGGAATCGAACTTGCAGATTTTGACTTTGCCAAACATTCGCTTGTTATCGGCGGCAGTGGCTCTGGCAAATCGCGTTTCCTCAGCCTACTAATTAGTCGTCTCTACCAATATCGACCATCGAATTATAAAGTCATAGTGATTGACCCGCATGACGCTTTGAAGTACGACCTTGGAGAGGTTGAAGATCAAACTATTATAGATTTTCGTACGCCCGAGCATAGCGTTGATCTTTTTCGCCAAGATCTTGATAATTTAGCCGTGAGCGTCGAACTCATGCTTGAAACTTTCAAAACCCTTATCGGTGATAATTATAATGGTCGCCTCGAACGTGTCTTGCGCCACTCGACCTATCTTTTACTACTTGATAATAACTTTACGTTCTCCAACCTCCGCCGTCTTTTGTCTGACATTGAATATCGTACCTCGACCTTAGCCAAACTTGGCGATCGTGTTCCGAGTAGCGTCTCGCACTTCTTTCTGACCGAATTTCAAGAGCTGCGTTCGCAAGCTTACAATACTGCTTTTGCTCCCATTATGGCATTCATCGACGAAATGCAAATGGTCCCCGTCATGAACCAAGACACTGAATTGTCGTCCATTAGTGCAACAATCGAGACTAGCTTCCTTACTGTCTTCTCGCTGAATCGCCTCTTCTTGGGCGATAAGCCAACCCGTGTCATCGCCGGTCTCCTCATGCAACAGATTTTTCTCTTTGCTCAGCAACGTACCACTACGGAGCATCTTTTAGTTGTCATTGACGAAGTCGCGGTCGTTGAGAATCCTATCCTAATGCGTTTTCTTTCTGAAATGCGCAAATATAATGTCTCAGTGATTCTTGCCGGTCAGTATTTCGGCCAAATTAGTCCAGACTTGCGTGCTGGCATTTTGGCAAACGTTAGTAATTATTATATCTTCCGCGTCTCGCGCAGCGATGCTGATTTACTGAGTCAGAATCTGCAGCTCAAACTCATCGGCAGTCAGGGTGTAGAGGATGAACAAAAACTTTTCACTGGGCTTAAAGCACGCGAATGTTTAGTTCAGCTTAGCTGTCAAGGCGAGCTTTATTCCTTGGCTAAGGCTCGCACTCCCGACCATTGTCCGCCGCCAAACAAAGCAATACCGACATTAATAAACTCCCATACAGATCTTAACTCGCAAAAATCGCAACCCGTTTTTGCTTTTTCGATTACATCTGAGTTTTCGGCACTAGAAATCATGCATCAAAATAGCACTAATCGTAAGCCACTAAAATTAATTCCAAAAGGAAAAACTTCATGAAAGATGATTCTTTTCTCGAAATTGCCGATAAGATTTTTCTAAATATCTTCGGGCAAAAAAGTAACTTAACTCTTGATGAGATTCGCAATCAATTCGCTTTCGATCTCAAACTTCCGACTGGAGTTAAAGACTCAACTACTGGCGAAGCTACTTACTCCGCTATGCCGAACGTTAAGACTTACATGAAGTGCGAGAACACTTATCAGTACGACCGAGATAAAGGTTGGATGCTCCCGAAACAAGGCATTAAGAATCTCGACGACATTATCAAAATTTGGCAGACCATTAACTATACTACGACCGAACGCGTCTACGATAGCGAAAATGTTGTCAAAAGTGACCCGATTTATAACTCAATCAATGTCTATGCTTCGACGAACTGCGGCAAATGCAAAAACATTCTCTTCTGCGACGGTACTTACGATAGTGAATTCGCTATCGCTTGCCAGCGCAGTACTGGCGTGAATTTCTGTCTTCGAGCCGACGATTCAAATAGCTGCACAAATTCTTATAACGTGATTTGCTCTGGTAAAATCAGTAATTCTTTTTTCATTCAAGACGCCAGCAACCTCAATGAATGTCTTTTCTGTAGTCATATTTCCGATCAGGAATACTGCATCGCCAATATGCAATTTGAACGTGAAGAGTACTTTTACATTAAACAACAAGTGATTAAGTGGGTCTTGGCTGAACGTGCTAAAATAAAGTCATGATATATACCGTCACGGTCAAACCGCATTCCAAGAAAGGTCCACTCGTCCTCGCGACCAGTAGTAATAATGAGCTGACGGTTTATTTACGCGAAAAGCCGGTTGACGGCGAAGCTAATCAGGCATTAATTAGACTTTTGGCGGAACATTTCGGCGTAGCTAAAACGTGTATCCATATCAAAACCGGCGCGCGTGGACGCCAGAAACTTATCGAAGTTAATAATTAACCCCGCAAAACCTCGGAAACATGCTACAATAAAATTAATTGGTAATAATAGTGAGGTGAAAGATGTCAGAAATCTTAAAAATCAATGGCGCCGAAGTTAAAATCGGTGAGGATAATGGTGAAGTCGTAACTGTTCCAATTGCATCTCTGCAATTCTCCAACCCTCAGGTTGGAGACAAGGTGGAAGTTTTTCGGGACGGTAAAGAATATATTGTCCGTCGCGAAAAAGAGGCCTGTCCAGAAGACGAAGAGGGTGTCCGTACGATCAATAAGCACGTTTTTGTCTGGGTCGGCAACTTCTTGTTCGGTAGTCTTGGCGTCGACCGCTTCATGCGCGGGCAGATCGGTCTCGGCGTCTTGAAACTTTTACTTAGCACGATTGGTTGGATCACGATTATCGGTGGATTCGCTGGTTGGATCTGGACTCTAGTTGACTGGATTGTCTCCATGACAAAAGCCTACGGTTCAGCTTACGCTTCGAGTGAAAATCTGACCTTCGACGAACATGGCAACTATATTAACTAGATAAGAAAGCAAAGGAGGTAGTATGGAAGAAGTTGAGTTTAGGATCGCTACGCGTGATGACTTGCCGGGGATGATTGAGTTGACGAATCGTTGCTTTGATGAGCATACCCCGCTAGAGTATGCCGAGAAGGTCTGGGATGAGGCCGCTAATGACCAAAATCAAATTTATTTGAATGGCTGGAAAGACGGCAAAATCGTTGCTCATACGAAGATTACGATTATCCCCACAATTTATGAGGATATGAATACCTATGCTATTCTGAACCACGTCTGCGTTGATCCTGATGTCCGTCGTCAGCACCTCGGTACGCGACTGTTAGATGAGGTTTTCCGGATTTGCCGCGAGCGCGACGTCAAGGCTGTGGAGTTCTGGTCCAAGAACTTCCGCGAAGCCGCACATGCCTTATACAAAAAATATGGTTTTGAAGTTGTTGACGCAAAATTCTTTGCTAAGGACGTCTAGGGAAGGAGAAAAGGGAGGCAGAGTATGAAAATTAGTAGTGTACACATCGGTGGGTGGTTTCAGCGCACTATGCTCCAACTTTCGGAGGTTTACGACTTTTTGCGCAATGGCGAAAGTCAGCTCAAGCTCAGTAAGAAAAAACTTACTGAATTACACAAAAGCCTTAATATTGGCAGTATCGAATATGGCGTAGCCGGCGAGGAGTTCGTCTCTTTTACGACGAGCGAGCTACTGCATGTGAAGATTTTTGAAGATGGCTTGATTGTTGTCGGCAGTAATGAAGTTAGCGAAGAGACGCTATTTGCCGATGTCGAAAAGCTAAAAGATTATTACGAAGAAAGACTTTCGCCTGCCATTAATTATCTCTTTAGCCTTGGCGCGCCAGTGCCAAAAGAGCTTGCCCATATCGAGAACATCTATCCGTACTTCGTTGTCTGTGATAATGCGACCCGCGAAGACATCGCAGAGCTGCTGTCGAAGACCGAACGTCAAAAGTATTTTGAATTTGATAACAAGAATTACAGTGTTTTGCGCGGCGATAAGTATTATTTCATCAATAACAAGAAAACTTCGACCGCAAATATCGAACGTTATATTGAAGAGCAAGTCTTTATTCGTGAATTTAAGGGGCAGTTACATCGCTACCTGAATCTTCACCGTATTATCTGGGAGAAAATTGACCACGTCAAGGATCGTGCTAAGGTTCGCGGTAGCGACGTGATCAAATTCTCGACTAAGCTCGAAAGTTATGCGAAGACCGTGACGTTGATTGATGGCCGCATCCGCCAGATGTCAACCTATATCTCGACTCGTGAACGAATTGCAAAACAAGACAAAGAATTAGAGGAATTTCTCGCAATTTCCGGATTCCGCTACGAAACTCTGAGAAATACGCTTGAGTATATTCGCGATCTGTGGGATATGACGAAAAATTACGTTAATTCTGCTCAAAAACTGTTTGACGGTATTAAGCAAGATGTTACCTCTAGCTCTATCAATAGCTTGACGATTGTCACCTCAATGTCTGCCGGCGCTGCGATTCTTGATCTCTTTACCGAATCTGAGCCGAGTTTTACGACTTTCGGTTTTGTGTATTTCTTCATCCTCGCCTTTGTCGGCTGGGCAGCGACCAAGTTGTTGACGTACGTAGCCGAGAAACGCAAATATGAGATTTCGGACGTCGATATTGATAGGAATATTAAATAAGGAGTAATATGAAAAAACTAATTCCAGGGATTGCTTGTAGTATTATCGCCGTAAGCAGCCTATTATGCGCGCCGACTTCGGCTTTAAGCCTTGCGCCATGCCCGGATGACGAAAATAAGGCTGAGTGCGAAGCGCGTCAAGAGCAACTTGTAAAATGTTGGGACAAAACCACTAATCTTGAAGAATGCGAAAAACAACTTAAAACGCAGGTGAACCAATCTCAAGAGAGTTCCTCTATCCCAGCGACCTTTGTCGCCGAACTTGACGACTCCGAACAATCGATTGGCTTTTGGGCGGGCAAGAGCTTTTTGCTGGCTGGCAATAATCTTAAAAGTAGCACCGATGTTCGTAATGGCCTGTTGCTGGCCGCTGGTAATAATCTCCAGCTCAGTGGCCAATCCGAGTACGGTTTTCTTTTCGGTAACATTATCAAATTCTCCGGTAGCACACAGCGGGACTTATATATTGCGGGTAATGGCGTTACGTTGACTTCCGACGCTAAGATTGGTCGTGACGTTTTCGTAGCGAGTGGTGAGCTGAGAATTGAAACCGACTTGCCTGGTGACCTTAGTGTCACCGCAGACCGTCTCGTGATCGACGAGGGGATTACGATTAATGGCAATGTGAATATTGACGCCGATACGATTGTTTTTGGTAAGGATGTTACGATTGGTGGTAAGTTAGTGTATAACGATTCGGCGAACATGGGCGGCGCCGACCAAGTCGCGTACGGTGACGTCGAAATTTATCATCTCCAAGAAGTCAGCGCCGAGGCGAAACTTGCCGCAGCGTTCTATAGCAAGTTTCTCAGTATCGCCGGGCTATTCTTGGCCATGGCATTGATTTTGGCGGTGTATTCCAAGCTCCATGCTAAGATCGAAACCGAAACTACTCCTGGTCGCTTTGGCACGAACCTTGCAATAGGTCTAGGTGCTCTTATTATTGTGCCGGTTGTTGCGATTTTCGCCATGTTGACCGTCGTCGCTGCTCCGCTTAGCATTGTCGCATTGCTGGTTTATGGTATTTGTGTCTATCTCGCGCAGGGTTTCACCGGCCTCTGGCTTGGGCATATTGTTCTTGAGAAACTGTTTAAGGCTAAAGGTAATGCCTTTGTCGAGGCTCTGCTTGGCATTATTATTCTCGGACTGCTCGCGCTCGTACCAGTCATCGGCGTCATCACCGGATTCGTCTCGCTCGCTCTCGGTCTCGGGCTAATCGTAAATTGTGTCCGACCGCGCAAGGACGATGATAGAGCGGCGCAAAAGGCTACAAAAGCAAAGACCTCCAAGGCTAAGGCTAAAACCGGAAAGGTTGTCAAAAAATAATATGCACGACAGCTGGAAAGACTTTCTCGACTCGGAGTTTGCGAAGCCCTATTTCAAGGAGCTGAGCCAGTTTCTCCACGAAGCTTATGAGACGAAAACGGTTTTTCCAGCTAAACCTCAGGTCTTCCGCGCTTTTACGACTGACTTGAATCAAGTTAAAGTCGTGATTCTCGGGCAGGATCCTTATCATACGCCCGGTGCCGCACATGGTCTCGCTTTTTCGGTTCCGAATTCGCAGCCGATTCCGCCCTCGCTCATCAATATTTACAAAGAGATTGACGACGAGTACGGCTCGCATGCTAACCCGCGTGGCAACCTCAGCAGTTGGCAACAACAAGGCGTACTACTGCTCAATAACGTTTTAACTGTTGAAGCGCACCGCGCCGGCAGCCATCGTGGTAAGGGCTGGGAGCAATTTACCGAAGCAACCGTCAAGCATCTGAACGAAAAATGCGATCATCTAGTCTTCATGCTCTGGGGGCGCGATGCGCGCAGCAAGAGTAGTATGATTGATAAGACTAAGCATCTCGTACTGGAGTCTCCGCACCCATCGCCGCTCTCGGCGCATAGCGGCTTCTTCGGCAATGGTCATTTCAAAAAGGCCAATGAATTCCTGAAAGAACATGGTCTGGGTGAAATTATATGGTAGGTGTAGCGGAATAGTTGTATTGCGTTTGTAATGCAGATGTAATGCGATTGTCTTACAATTACACTTGAAAAGCTATAAAAATAGCTCAAAAATCCACAAAATTACAAAAACATCGAACTTGTGCTTGTTAATTTTGAAAAAATTTTGTTATACTCGCGAAAATACTAAAAATAGTAATTCGCGGAGGCAAAATGCGATACGGTTTCAAGTTCAAAATTCAATATCTGGCGGTAGCTTTTCTCGTCATAGCGAGCTGCTTAGTAATTTCGCCGCCCAGCACTGCGAAAGGCTGCGATGACGTGAAATTTATCTTCGCTCGTGGCTCGGGTGAAACTCTGAGTGATGTTAGTTTTACAGCCTGGCGCGAGAGCATTGAAGCCGCGCTTCAGAAGTCAACACTCCAGTATAGCTTCTACGAACTCGGCACTTATGCGCAGGGTAGTTACCGTTATCCGGCAGTCAGTGTAAGTGACTCCATGGGTGGTTTTGGTAATCTTCTTGGCGCCTATCTTAGTCGCGGAGAGTCTTTTGAGTTTGGCAAGAGCGTCGTTCAAGGTATTGGCGAGCTGCAAACTTATCTACGTATCCAAGCGTCAGCTTGCCCACAGACCAAATTTATTCTCGGCGGCTATTCTCAAGGAGCAATGGTCCTCTCGCGCACGCTCGGAGATCTCGATGCCGACCGAATACTCTATGTAGCTACTTTTGGCGACCCCAAGCTTTATCTGCCGGAGGGAAAAGGCGCTATTCCTCCGGCCTGCCTTGGTAGATCTTATTCCGACTATCGAGTATACGTTCCGGATTGTCGTGCCTACGAAGGCGTCCTTGGCAGCCAACGTCCGTATCAGCCGGACGAATATACGGATAAGCTCGGCGTTTGGTGCAATGAAAAGGACATTATGTGCAGCTCCGGATTGAGCGTTGATGATCATACATCATATACAGACAGCGGACTTTACAAAAATGCAGCGCGTGAGATAAAAACTCGCCTGAAACGCGTTTTCCCTAATGCTTTCTCGAATACTACAATTAAACCTTGGGCGAGCGCTGCCCATAATGTCGCCTTCCTTTTTGATACATCGGTTTCTATGATTAACGCTATTGGTAATTATAGCAAGAAAGCTAAAACCCTCGCTGCGGAAGTGACAGAAGCGGGCGGTTCGGTGGCGGTGGCTGAATTCCGCGACCTTGATGACCCGTACGAACCACGCGTTCTCTGTGATTTTGATTGCACTCAATCGGAGATTGATACGCAGCTTGGATCGCTCTACACTGGCGGCGGTGGCGACGATCAAGAATCGGTTCTATCCGGATTGCTTTATGCTATGAACAACCTCGATTGGCAGGTTGGCGCAACGAAGAGCATTATCCTCTTTACGGATGATGAATATCTTTCGCCGGATCGTGACGGCACAACTCTAAACGATGTCGTACAACGCAGTTTAGAAATTGATCCGGTTAATGTCTATGTCGTCACGCACCCGAGGTATCAAGACTCCTACGAGGAATTAGCAAGCTGTACCGGAGGCGGAACTTTTGACTTCAACGACGCAGATGAATGGGGAAGATTGACAGACTTGCTACTCTATCGCCCAGAAGCTAGCCTTAATGCTGCGGATTTTTCCGGTATTGTAGGTGATGAATTTTATTTCGATGCCAGCGCCTCTATGGCTTCGGACGGTGACCGTCTACGTTACGACTGGGATTTAGATGGCGATGGGGAATTTGAAATTTCCAATGGACCGGCTGGGATTTATCAGGTCTATGATCGACCTTTTTCGGGTTATATCCAAGTTAAAATTACTGACGCTAAGTCTCGTTCTAGTACGATGTCGGCAAAGTTGACCGTAACAGAGCTAGCGCCTCGGTTCCCAGAAATTTTCGATGTCACCTCTGAAGAGCTCACGTCGAACGACTACCGAATTCAGTATCAGACTGATGCCGAGCGGATTCTAGTCGCCGTCGATGATGCTCCGGTTGGTTATCTTAATGACGTAACTCAAGATCTCATATTGACCGACATTATCGCGCCAACTACGTTCCGTTTGATTCCATATACTAGTGGTATCGGTCGTGGTGAAAGCGTCACACTTGAGCTGGGGCAAGATTTGCCTATTTATCCAGACGGTAATCAGTCATCACAGGAGCCAGCGCCGCCTCAAAAGCCAATCCTACCATCAATCCCGTCGCCGATGCCTACGTCCGAATCTACGCAAGCGCTCATTCCTAAAGCCCCCAACGCAGGTGTCGCGAAAGCTAGCTTTACTTCCGCGGGCCATTAGTGGCACTGCTCAAATGCCAGTGGTCGCCATACTCGCATTTATAGACTGTTAATTTCGGCGCGCCATAATCATGTTCGGCAATCAATGCCGCCGCTTCCGCCTCGTCACGTGTCGCATAGCAAATCTTCTGCTGATCGCCCACCCAACATTTCTCTGGCGCATGATAAGTCATTTGTTTCATCTTTACATTGTATAACAAAATCCCCACCATATATAATATATGTGATAAAATAAACGTAAGTGTTAAAAATAGGTGGGAGAGTTGAGTAAACTTGCTAAATATCTGAATCAGCATATTAGTGGCAATGTTTTTGATCGCCCTTCGATTTGTGCGGAATATTCCACTGACCGCTCAATCCTTGAGGCGACTCCGCGTCTTGTGGCTTTCCCGGAGAATACCGATGACGTTCGTCGCCTCGTGCTCTTTTCTGATCAGCTTGCTCTTCGCAGCTTCCGCTTACCACTCACGATGCGTGGTACTGGAATCGACAAGACTGGTGCTGCAATCACCGAAGGCATGATTATCTCTACTGAGCGCATGGACCAAATTGAAGAGGTTGACTTGCGTGGTCGTTTGATTCGAGTTCAACCAGGTATCACTCTTGGCGCACTCAACGCCGCCCTCGGTCTCCAGGGTCTCTGTCTGCCGATTGACTATGACCCGCGTTCGACAATTGGTGGCTTGATTGCGAATTGCCCAAATGACGATGCGTCCGACCGACGCGGTGGTATTTTTCAATATGTTGAGCGTGCCGAAGTTGTGCTCGCGAGTGGCGAAATTGTTCAATTTGCGCCCTATCACTCCCGTAATATTATGGCGAAAATCGAATCCGGTTCACCAGAGGGGGAACTTTATCGGCGGATTGAAAAAATTCTTGATGACTATGGCGATACGATTGTCAATCGTAGTATGCGACCCTTTGATGCTGCCGGTTACGCCAATATCACCCGAATTAAACATGGCAATTATTTGAGCTTGCTCCCACTGCTCTTCGCTTCACAAGGAACCTTAGGTCTAGTGACGGACGTGATTTTGCGGGTTGAAGTTGTCCGCCCGCCAACTCGCCGTCTGGCTACGGTTATCCATGATCAAAAAACTTTGTTGCGATTTATGAATGAGGTAAACGAGCTTAATCCTCATACGCTAAGACTCTACGATTTGCGTATTCTTGATACTGCGGCACTTTACGGTAACTGGCCAGAGCTTTTGCGTCGTGACGAGGGTGATGGTTGGCTCGTAATTGTAAGCTTTAACGACCGCCGCTACCGCACCGAAAGAAAACTCCAACGTTGCCGCGAGAGCTTAAATCCGAATGAGGTGATTGTGATTGAAACTCCAGAAAACAGCGCTGATTTTGAGGAGTTTGATTCAGCTCTGCTTAGCTTCTTGAACGACGGCCTAGACGGCGAACGCACCCCGATCGTTGACGATGTTTATATCCCGCACTACAAACTTGAGGATTATTTTGCCGGTTTGAAAACTCTCGAAATGACGCTTGGCATTAATTTGCCAGTTTTTGGTTCTTATGCGACATCAAATTATAATATTCGTCCGGAAATCGATTGCACCTCCATGGATGGTCGGCGCCAAATTGTGAGTTTTCTGCGTCACTATAGTCGACTTGTCCAGAGTTGCGATGGCAGCTTGACTGGCGGTAGTCCAGAAGGTCGCGTAAAAACTCTCTCTACTGCGCAAAGTTTCACCGACGAAGAGCGTGAACTCTACAATGCAATTAAAGATGCTTTCGACCCTCATCATATCCTAAATCCCGATGTCAAAATGGGCGCTGAGCTAAAAAGCACTATTCGGCATCTGCGCACTACCCTAAAGCGCGGTATCGCAACCCCGTAATCTGTGTTACAATAGTCTTTATGAAGACTACTACTAAGAAACTATCTGATACCAAGGTAGAAATCAAAGTTACCTTGGACGCAGCCGATCTTAAAGCTGCCCGCGAACGCGCCGTTGAGCGTCTCGCTGCCAATGTCAAAGTTCAAGGCTTTCGTAAGGGTAAAGCCCCAGCTTCAATGGTCGAACAGCAACTGTCGCCGAATGACATTGCTGGAGAGACGATTGACATCGCTGTCCGCATGACTATGCCAAAGGCTTTTGATGAGTTGAAACAGGCTCCGATTGCCATCGAAAAAGTCGACGTAACGAAATACGTCCCCGACGAAAGCGCCGAATATACCGCTAAGGCCGATGTCTTACCGGATGTTAAACTTGGTGATTTTAATAAGCTAAAAACTAAGCCTGAGAAAACTGTAGTTTCAGACAAGGATGTCCAGGAAATTATCGACAATATCACTAAGGCTTATGCCGAGAAAAAGGTCGTCAAGCGCGCCGCTAAACTAGGCGACGAGGTTATTATTGACTTCGTCGGCAAAAAGGATGGCGAAGCTTTCCCGGGCGGAACCGCGAATGATCATCATCTAACCCTTGGCTCCGGTGAGTTTATCCCAGGCTTTGAAGATGGTATCGTTGGCCATGAGGCTGGTGACAAATTTGATCTTGAAGTTACTTTTCCGAAAGATTATCCAGAAAAGACCCTTGCTGGTCAGAAGACTGTTTTCGAGACGCTCGTTAAACAAGTTAATGAAGTTGTCAAACCGGAAGAGAATGATAAGTTGGCAGCGAAATGTGGTAATTTCAAGACCATGGATGAACTTCGCGCTGATATTCGTAAGAACCTAGAAATGCAGAACAGTCACCGCGCAAACGAACAATATCGTGATGCCTTGGTCAAGGAATTGGTTGAGAAGTCGAAAGTCGCCGCGCCAGAAATCCTAGTTCAAGACCAGTTGCGTTTTATTAAAGAAGACGTTGTGCGTAATGCTGCTAGCTATGGTATGAAGTTTGAAGAGTTTGTCGAGCGCGCCGGTCAGAGCATCGAAGAATGGGAAAAATCAGCCCGTGAACTCGCCGAGGCTCGTGTCAAAGCATCGCTGGTTCTGCAAATTCTCGCCAAGGAACAGAAGATTGAGGCGCTCGAGGAAGAAGTCGAGGCGAAAATTACCGAACTCCGTGACGTCTATCATAAGTCAAAGGAGGCGCTCGCAAATCTTAAGAAGCCAGAAGTTCGTCAAGATATTCGAAATCGTCTCGTCATCGACAAAACCATGGACTTTCTTGTTGCGGCGAATGGTGGCGATGCGATTATGAATCAACCCGCCAAAAAAGCGAAAAAGACTACTAAAACGTCCGCCGATAAAGCAGAAAAGGCGACGAAGTCGAAGACCACCAAGAAGTCCGAGAAGTAGATCGCTCTCCAAAGTTCTTGCTTTTTCTCGCGTTTTGCGCTATAATCAAGCAAAGAGTTTCAGGTATTTTGTATTGCTGTGTCCAAAATACCATAATTATTAAAGTTAATAGGAAGTTTATTGTGCCAACTATCAATCAGTTGATTCGTAAGCCACGCCAGAAAGCCGCGAAAAAGTCTAAGGCTCCGGCGCTCGGTACGATTGTCAATACGCTTAAGACTAAGCGCTACGAACAGGCCGCTCCACTAAAGCGTGGCGTCTGTCTCAAAGTTACTACTAAAACTCCAAAGAAACCAAACTCCGCTTTGCGTAAGGTTGCTCGCGTTCGCTTGACTAACGGTCAGGAAGTCTGGGCTTATATCGGCGGCGAAGGTCATAACTTGCAAGAGCACGCCGTTGTGCTTGTACGCGGTGGTCGTGTGCCGGATTTGCCGGGTGTTCGCTATCATATTGTCCGTGGTACGCTCGACTTACAGGGTGTCCAAGGTCGCAAGCAGGGTCGTTCTAAGTACGGAGCCAAGAAGGGAGAATAATTATGCCAAGGAAAGTTACTAAATCTCTTCAACGTAAAGTTTCGCCAGATCGCAAATACCAGAGCATGCTCGTGCAGCGTTTGATTAACAAGTCAATGCTCGACGGCAAGAAGCAGACCGCTGAACGTGCTGTTTATGCTGCGCTTGAAGGTGCTGCAAAGAAGCTCGGATCCGAAGATCCAGTTGAGGTTTTCGAGAAGGCTCTCGCGAACATTAGCCCGGATTTCGAGGTGAAATCTCGCCGTGTCGGTGGTGCGAACTACCAGATTCCGTTTCCGATTTCGGGACACCGTCAGCAGCATTTTGCATTTTCATGGCTCGTCCAGGCCGCTCGCGCACGCCAGGGTATGCCATATGCGAAACGTCTCGAGCTTGAGATTGTTGATGCGTATAACGAAACCGGTGCTGCCTTTAAGAAGAAGGAAGACTGCCACCGTATGGCCGAAGCCAACCGTGCGTTCGCGCATTTTGCTCGCGCATAATGGTTTACGAAACACTAAAAGTCCCGTCATAAGGCGGGACTTTTTGAATTCAACAAATTTTCTCTAAATTGGGTCTTAATTTTCTATAAGTCTTATGCTATAATAAACCAAAGTAGAAGTAGGAGGCAATAAAAATGGTAAGACTAGCGATAAACGGTTTTGGAAGGATTGGGCGTCAAGCTTTCAAGATCGCTTTTGAGCGTCGCGACGCCGAAATTATTGCTATCAATAGTCTGGGTGACCCGAAGACTTTTGCCCACTTGTTGAAGTATGATTCCGCTTATGGTGTTTATGATCATGAAGTTAGCTATGACGATAAGCATATTATCGTCGACGGGATGAAGATCCTCTTCCTTAGTGAACCGGAGCCGATGCGCCTGCCATGGGACAAGTTGAAGATTGATGCGGTTATGGAATGCACTGGGAGATTTTGTAATCCAGCTGACGCGCGCGCGCATATTAAGGCGGGTGCTCGCAAGGTGATTATCTCTGCCCCAGCGAAAGGAACCGGCGCGAAGACCGTTGTTCTCGGAGTAAACGAAGAGGTTGTGACGGCTGATGACGAGATTTTGTCCTGCGCCAGTTGTACGACGAATTGTATCGCCCCAGTGATGAAAGTAATTGAAGACAATTTTGGCGTCGAAAAAGCTATGATGACGACCGTACATTCTTACACCGCGTCACAGAAGCTGCAAGACGATGCTGCGAAGGATTTGCGCGAAGCGCGCGCGGCCGCAGTAAATATCGCTCCGACGACGACTGGCGCCTCGAAAGCCACTGCTCTTACGATTCCGAGTCTCGAGGGTAAGTTCAACGGGCTGAGCGTGCGAGTCCCGACGCTCGTGGTCTCGCTGGCAGATATTACGGCTGTATTGAAGCGCGATGTAACAAAAGAAGAATTGAATGAAGTTCTAGAGAAGGCTTCGCGCGAACCATATTATGAAGGTATTTTGGCCGTAACGCACGATGAATTGGTGAGTTCCGATTTTCGTGGAAATTCGCATTCGGCAGTAGTTGATCTGCCATTGACTGATGTTGTGGGTGGAAATTTGATAAAAATTATTGCCTGGTACGACAACGAATGGGGCTATTCAAATCGCCTCGTCGAGCTGTCAGTTGACTTTGGGCGCGAAGTATAGGAGGAATATGCCAGAATACCACATTTATCTCGGAGCAGATCACCGCGGATACAAAATCAAAGAAGAACTTTTTCCAATTTTAAGCGATTGTCATGAGAACGTGATCGTTGAAGACCTTGGTGCTGAAGCGTACAACGAAGATGACGATTTCAATGATCCAGCGATTGCTGTTGCTCAGGCTGTGGCAAATGATGAACATGGGTTAGGCGTATTGCTGTGCGGATCGGCGCATGGCGTGACAATGCAGGCGAACCGTATCCGTGGCGCCCGTGCGATTAACGCTCCGAATGAGGCTAGCGCAAAGATCGGCCGTGAACACGATCATGCAAATATCCTATGTTTACCGGCAGATGAGCTGGACGCCGACAGCGCTGAGAAGATTATTAAGGCTTTTTGTCATACTCGACCATCACAGGATGAAAGATATGTTCGGAGGGTGAAGCGTTTGGATGAAGGCGAAAAAGACGAAGAAGGCGAAGTTGAATTTGGCTTTAGCGTCAAGACCTTTAAAGATGACGGCGAGACTGAGGATAGCGAGGAGGAATAAAAAGTGGCGGTAATTGTCCCGACCATTACTACGGATAGCCCGGAAGTTTTTGCGCAAAGTCTGCAGACTTTTAGTGGATTTACGAAGCGTGTGCAGATTGATGTTTCGGACGGCAGTTTTGCACCGACTACGACTGTACCACTGCAGGGAATGAGTGTACCGGAGGGGTTGACGGTTGATTTACATTTGATGTCGGCTCGTCCGAGCGAGCATTTGCCGGAAATCTTAGCCTTGAAACCGAGTTTATGCATCTTACACGCTGAGGCGGATGACGACCTTGCGAGTGTATTTCAAGAGTTGAAAGAAGCTGGAATTAAGACTGGGGTAGCGCTCGTGAAAACGACTTTCCCGGGCCGGGTGAACGAGCTATTGGCGCAAGTCGACCATGCCATGATTTTTGCCGGCGACCTTGGGCGCCAGGGTGGTGCTGCCGACATGATGCAGGCTGAGAAGGTTCCGTTGCTCAAGGCCGTAAAAAGCAGCTTAGAGATTGGTTGGGACGGCGGGGCGAACTTAAGTAACGTTCGCGCTATTGCGCATGCTGGAGTCGAGGTGATTAATGTTGGTAGTGCGATTACGAATGCCGACGACCCAGCCGAAATGTACCAAGCGCTAATTACTGAATCCGAGAAGAAGGGTGTACTGATTTAGATGGCGCGTATCGTCTCGTTAGGCAGTGCCTTACAGGATATCTACTTGATAGACCGTGACGATTTTGTCGGCAGTAAGGTCGCTGGGAACTCAATTTTTGGCGAACTCGTGATTGGCACAAAAGTCGATATTGACCGCGCGAGTTATGAAGTTGGCGGAGGCGGGACGAATAGCGCCGTGAGCTTTGCGCGGTATGGCCACGAAGTGATTTATATGGGAAGTCTATCCCGTGATCCGGCTGGCGAAGCAGTGCTAGCTTGTCTTGACGATGAGAACATTGATAGCAGTTACGTTGAATTTGTTCGTGGCGGAACGGGTTGCTCGGTAATTTTACTTGATGTGAAGAAAGGTGAGCGCACGATCTTGACGCACCGGGGCGCTGCTGGTAAATTCGATGGGTTGAATGCGGATGATTTAGAACTAATCAATCCTGACTGGATGTATGCGACGAGCTTGCGTGGTGATATGTATAAGTTGCTGGAGTTTTTCGAGAAAGCTCATCAGCTAGGCATTAAAGTTATGTTTAATCCTGGAGAATGTGAACTTGAGCAACTACCGAAGCTGATCGGGCTACTTAGTGATGTCGATGTGCTGCTCGTGAATAAGCGCGAAGCGGCTCAGATTGTGCCGGGCGTAGTGCTGAGCGAGTTATTGGCGCGGTTGGCGAATTATTGTCAGACCGTAATTATTACCGATGGCGCTATGGGGTCGATCGCAACTAATCATGAAGAAGTCTGGCGTCTAGGTGTCTACGAGCAGGTGCGCATGCGCGATGCGACTGGTGCCGGCGATGCCTTTGGCGCCGGATTCTTAGCTAAGTATGCTGACGGTGCAAAGTTTGTCGATGCCTTGCAGTTCGGCGCGGCGAACGCCGCCAGTGTCGTGCAGAAGTATGGCGCTAAAGCTGGGATTTTGACTAACGATGCGAAGTTGCACCCGATGGTAATGCAAAAGATAGAAGATTTATTGTAAAAGGAGGAATATGTTAGACGAAGAAATGTTAAAACAACTCGAAGCTGCCGACATTGAACGCGCCAAGGCTTATGCTAATGACCTTGAACGCGGCTTGAAAATTGTGCGGACATACCCGCAGGGTGTGACAATTTTCGGTTCAGCCCGGCTGCCGCAGGATAATAAGTACTGTAAAAAAGCCAGGGAACTAGGCCAAATGTTGGCACAAAATGGCCACGCTGTGATTACCGGCGGCGGCCCAGGGATTATGGAGGCGGCGAATCAGGGAGCCTTTGAATATGGTGGCCGTAGTATCGGGCTGAACATTACTTTGAACCATGAGCAATTCCCGAACCCGTATTTGACCGATATGCTTGAGTTTAAATATTTCTTCGCGCGCAAGGTCATGCTCGCGATGTCAGCCAAAGTCTATGTCATGTTCCCGGGTGGTCTTGGAACGATGGACGAGCTGAGTGAGATTATTATCCTCATGCAAGAAGGGAAAATGCCAAAAATGCCGGTCTTTTTGTACGGTAAGAGTTTTTGGCGCCCGCTTGATAAGTTTTACCAAAGCAAAATGATTCCGCTAGGGCTGCTATCAAAGAAAGATTTGAAGATTTATAAACTGACCGACGATTTGAATGAAATCGTCAAAGCTGCGAACAAAATCGGTCATCCGCCGGTGAAGACGAATTATTACGATGGTTTTTCTGATGCGTCGGGTATGCGTAAGCCAGGCGAAGCCGAAAGTATGAGGACTAAGTAGAAAGCGAGCAGATAATAAAATTCTGCATAAAATAATGCTCCTAGCCACTGGCCGGGAGCATTAAAGGTGCACAGCAAACGTGGACATATTTATATAAATATGTCCACACTAACGTTAGTGTGTTTTGTACGCATGGCGTCGTCCATTGTCATATAAGTTAATCGATCGCGCCATTTCGCCATTTTCAAACTCCTCGATTTGCGTCCTGCAGGCTTTGGCTCGTGAATCGCCATAAATTAGGCAAGTCGTTTCGCGTGCGAGTTCGCCTTGCGGTAGAGAAAGTTTCGTAAAAAACCTTAGCCCTAGCATCTTGGGTCGTTTTAGCATTAAGCAATAAGCCGCATTTCCGTCCTTTCGGCAATAATCGAATAAAATCCGGTTGGCATAAATCGTTACCATCCATAGCCGCCAAGTCAGGTCTTCACCGGTAAAAATCTCATAACAGTGCTCGCGGAAATAATCATCGATCTGCTTGGCTTTTTCCGCGGCCCGGCACAGTTCATCGTAAGTGTATCCGCTATCGTACAGCTTCATCTCAATTTCGCCCGGATTCACCGGCGAAGCTGGTGGCTCACCATTGCTAGTTCCCAATATTGTCCATTTAAACTCGTTTGCGTCTTTCAAACATGACACCTCCTTATAACTAGTAACGTGCTGCCCGCCCATTGTAACAAGCATCCCTGCGAATGTCAAATCGCCTCGCTCGCCAGAACTTATCTATTTTTTAACAAATCATCTTTCATTAGCCCCCAGAGCGCCATCCCGGTCGCCACCGAAACGTTGAATGATTCCTTCCGCCCCCGCATCGGAATCTCCAAAAAATACTCACACCCTTTCCGCACTTCTGCCGGAATTCCATTCACTTCCTCCCCCAGTATCAGTATCACCCGCTCGCCAAAATCCTGCTCGCCTAGTACAATCTTGCGTATCTCTTCTTCCGGCGCCAAATTATTCTCCAGCCCAACCGCCGTCCAGCCTTCCTCGCGAGCTTGTCGCAGCCACTCCGGTAAATCCTCGACCGATTCCTGCGCCACCATCTTTTCTGCGCCCAGTGCTGACTTCTCGATCTGCCGATTCAGTTTCTCTCTCAGGTGCGGCAACATTCGCTGGTCATCGTACCGCGGCGTATATCCCGAAAACACCACTTCGCTCACCCCCAGCCCTTCCGCCGTACGCAAAATCGCCCCCACATTATAAATCGACCGAATATTATGTAAGACTAGGCGTAATATCACGTTTTAAGTATAACATGAAAAATGGCCCTCAGTCCAAGAACCGAGAGCCGCGTGGTAACTTTTATCCTTTCTTTTTTCTCATAATCCTTTCTGCGATACTTTTCGCAAGTATGTATACCTCGTCATCGTTTTGGCACCAGCTGCCAGGCGGCGTCTTGACCTTAATCAAGTCACAACGGACAATACTTAGATCGTCCTTCGTACCCACACCTGACGCTACTGCGGAAAAACTCTCGCTGCGCGCGATTTCAAGGTATCTTTCATTAAAGTCTGTTTCTGATAATGCGCGAAGAAACTCTCCGACATTAGTCATTATTACCACATCCTTTCTCTAAAGTACATTTAATTGGGGCGAAAACCCAAACCAGAAGTCGAACGACTTCCATTTACTATTGTAGCATACATCACTAAAAAAGTCAATACTAAAAACGGGAATTACTCAAAAAGACAAACATAACTTTTATTTAGTCGTAATATGTCATCCCTGATTGTAGTCCCTGACTTAATTTCGCTGCCTTTTTGTCGGCTAGATTAAAATCTTTCTGAAATACCGTCTGAAAATACGCCAAAACCGTTTCACGATCATAATTTGCCCGCCGATTCAACCTACCACCTCGGTCGCGTCTCGAATCATAGCTAAAATCATTGGTCATGAAATTTCGCGGCGTAAATCTAGTCGTGCCGTATTTTTCCGCCAGTAAATTTAAGGCATTTAGCTGCCGGATCATATTATTATGACAAGTTCGCCTGGTCTGCTGATAAGCATCATAATCCATATGCAAGAAGTCATAATCCGTCGACGCCTCAACATAATCCATCACCTTTCGCCAAGTTTGTCGCATGAGCTGCTGCTCGGCTGCCGTCTCCTCCGTCGGATCGGTCGCTGTCACGCGGGAGTTCAGCTCCGCCATCCGCTCTTCGTAGAAAATACCGGTTGCCGCTTCAACCGTCTCATGCGGCTCAACGACACCCAGCCCCTGGGTGTCAGCTAATTCGTATGGTGAGCGAATTAGCTGCTCTGACATCGCCTTATTTGTCGCTGCCTCAGCCCTTTGCCAATCATATGCAATATCTTCCTCATACTTCGCTAACGTCGTCCGGTAATCTTCATGACTTGCCTTGTCCGCCGGCATTTGCTTGTTATAACGCGCAAACTGCTCCTCCGTGTCATTATATTCACGACTCCAATACTGCACTTCCGCTTTCCAATCAGTCGGCGCCCGTTCAATTTTTTCTTCCATTACATCGAGCGCCGCCAAAACTTGATCGCCTATCGCTCGTTCATCTTCTCGCTCAAGCTTCTCTGAGCTGATAGATTGACCTTCTGATCTTTCGCCCTTCATTTTACCTCACTTCTTTGCTCTATTATAACATGAAATAGCTGCGTCCATCATGGGCGCAGCACATTCACAAATAAGGTCCGAACAATATGAAGTCTAGTAATTGCGATAACTACCGATAAAATCAGCTAAAGATACTAACACCTGCTGGAGACTGAAATCAACGGTTTTTATCATTGGATTGAATAAAACTATGAGAATTCCAGAATCCATGTGGCGAAAGTCAACTACAGCCGCCTTGCTTGACGCAAGGGATATTTGCGCGCAAATATCATGGAGTGTTTTATCGGCTGCCGAATCAATCTTGCATTTTTCCGGTTCAAAACATACCGTATAAAACGTTTCACTGCACTGGTCGACTTTTACAACCTTGTTATCGTACTTAAATCCTGCCACAGTTTTCACCTCCCCTTCATGTGGCTTTTCCGTCCTATGGCTACAATTAACCTGTACCTCCATTATACCATGCCTCGCCAAAATTGTCAATATATAGTATAATTATCTCCATGGATAGATATGACCCTCTGAAAATCGAACAAAAATGGCAAAAAATCTGGTCCGAGACGAAGGCTTTCAAAGCTGGGCCGATTGATGCTAAGACCGCTAGTGGCGATCCGAAGCCTAAGAAATACCTCGCCGAGATGTTCCCGTACCCCTCTGGCGCTGGGTTGCACGTTGGTCATGTCCGTAATTTTACCATTGTCGATGTCTTGACGCGCTTCTATACTCAACAAGAATTGAACGTTTTGCGCCCATTCGGCTATGATACTTTCGGCCTTCCTGCTGAGAATTACGCGATTAAGACCGGTATCTCTCCACAAGAAGCGACGAAGACCAATATTGCCAATTTTCGCAAACAAGCCCAAAAACTCGGCTATGCGATCGACTGGGACCGTGAGATTAACACTAGTGATCCGGAGTATTACAAGTGGACGCAGTGGTGCTTCTTGCAGCTGTACAAAGCCGGTCTCGCCTACCAAAAAGAGTCATATCAATGGTGGTGCCCGGTCGACAAGACGGTTCTCGCGAACGAACAGGTTGAGAACGGTCATTGCTGGCGCTGCGGCCACGAAGTCGAAAAGAAAAAGATGAAGCAGTGGTTCTTCAAAATTACTGCTTACGCCGATGAACTACTAGATTCGCTTGATGAGTGTGACTGGCCAGAAAAGATTAAGGTCATGCAGAAAAACTGGATCGGCCGCTCAGAAGGAGCTACAGTGCGATTTGACGTAGAAGGACGACCAGATAGCATCGAAGTCTTTACCACTCGTCCAGATACGATTTTCGGCGCCACTTTCTTGGTCCTTGCTCCAGAACATCCGCTACTGGGGGATCTCGTGAATGATGATACCCGCGAAAAAGTCGAAAGCTACTGTGCGGATGCCCTGAAAAAGTCCGAAATTGAACGCCAAGAAAACAAGGAGAAGACAGGCGTCTTTACTGGTAGTTATGCGATTAACCCCGCCACTGGCGCGAAAATGCCAATTTGGGTTTCAGATTACGTCCTGATGGGCTACGGCACGGGCGCGATTATGGCGGTGCCGGCGCATGACGAGCGTGATTTTGAATTCGCCGAGAAATTTGAATTACCGATTATTGAGGTGGTCGAGAAGCCCGAGAACAGCGATGACGCTGAGCGCTGTTATCACGGTGAGGGCGAACTAGTGAACTCCGGTCAGTTTAACGGCACGCGCAGTGAAGATGCGCGCGAGCAAATTGTCGCTTGGCTTGAAGAGCGCGGCGTTGGCGAAAAGAAAGTCACTTACAAGATGCGCGATTGGCTAATTTCGCGCCAGCGCTATTGGGGCTGCCCGATTCCGGTCGCGTACGATAAGGATGGCAATGTTCACCTAATCCCAGAAGATCAGCTCCCGGTCATGCACCCAGAGGTAAAAGATTATCAACCAGACGACACTGGTCGCTCGCCACTTGCCAAAGCCGAAGAATGGCTGAAAGTGACTTTGAAGGATGAAAATGGCAATGATATTGAGTGTACGCGCGAGACCGACACGCTTGATGGCTATGCTTGCTCTAGCTGGTATTTGTGGCGCTATACTAGCCCCCATGATACTGAGGCAGCCTGGGATCCAGAGGCGATTAAATACTGGGCGCCGACCGACGTCTACGTTGGTGGCGATCACGCCGTTGCACATCTGCTCTATGTGAGATTTTGGTGCAAATTCTTCGCCGACCAAGGGTATCTGCCATTCCGCGAACCGATTAAGAAATTGCTTTACAATGGCTATATTAATGCTCCCGATGGCAAGAAGATGTCGAAGAGCAAGGGTAACGTCATCGATCCGCTCGAAGTCATTGAGAGTGGCTACGGCGCCGACACTTTACGTACTTACGAAATGTTTATCGGTCCATACGACCAAGACGCCGCTTGGAACACCGAGGCAATCGGCGGAGTGTATAGATTCTTGAACAGATGCTGGACGCTATGTTTTGATGACGCGTCTCGAGAAAAAACGGGAGCAGGCTCGACGGCGTTTTTGCGTCACAAAACTATCAAAAAAGTCACTGACGACATCTATCGCTGCAGCTTCAACACGGCGGTAGCAGCGCTGATGGAATATGTGAATGAATTGTACAAGGTCGGGCATAGCAACGATGATACTATCGCACTTGCGAAGTTGCTTAAGCCATTTGCACCGCATCTTGCCAGCGAAATGCTAGAGAAGCTGGGGAGCGACGACATTTGGCCGGAATGGGATGAGAAATATCTCGTCGCGGACGAAGTTGAGCTTGTCGTCCAGGTGAACGGCAAGTTGCGTGGCCGTGTTATGGTCGGCGTTGACTTGCTCGAAGATGAAGAAAAGCTAAAGGAACTAGCTATGGCCGAAGAAAATGTCCAGCGCTTCATCGCGAACAAAGAAATCCGCAAAGTCATCGTGCCAAAGGGCGCCAAGTTAGTGAATATCGTCGTTGCCTAAAAATAAGGAGTTTATGAACAAAGCTGAGATTTACGATTACCTTAAAGCGCATCAGGTTGGCTATGAAGCTGCCGAACATCCCGCGGTCTATAATATGGAAGAAATGTCGCAAATTGATCTTCCGCATCCCGAGGTTGACGCCAAAAACCTTTTCGTCCGCGATGACAAGAAAGCGAACTATTATCTGATTACCGTCAAGGGTGATAAACGCGTCAATCTGAAGGAATTTCGTCATCAGCATAGCCTACGCAACCTTAGTTTTGCCTCTGAACAGGATTTGATGGAGATTATGGGGCTGATTCCTGGCGCAGTTACGCCCCTTGGACTTCTAAATGATACTGATTTAAAAGTTCAGTTCTATCTTGATCGTGATTTTCTAGGAGGCTCTGGCCTGGTTGGGGTTCATCCAAATGACAATACCGCGACAATTTATCTCCAGATACAAGATCTGATTAGGCTTATCCAAGAACACGGTAATAAGGTGGAGATTGTCGAGATTTAATCCCGTAGCCCTCAAGAACAGGGAATTTTGCGCCAAAATGCTTGCTAAACAGAGACTTTAGCGTAAATAGTATTGACTTTTTGAACAAAGTGTGCTACAATAGAAAGAGTAGTTAGCATCACCTTGTTAAACAAGCACATTTATTTCAAAAGGAGGGTTTTACTATGACTAAAACCAAATCTAAGGCGTATAACCTACTGGCTACACTCTCTATTGTACTCTCGGCAACCATCGGAATGGTTCTCGCATTATTTACGTTTTTCGACGTTTTTACGGAGCCGGACTATGGTCCCCCTCATGGTACAATAAGCGTCTTTTACGTTGCATTCTGTATTGTTGCGATTGTTGCGTTCTATGCATTGGCGATAGGAATAACCTATATTCTCTACCGTCTCATCGGGAAGATATTTGAGTCGATCTTGGCTTGCAATATCTATGAGTGCAGTTGGAAGAGTTATGCTGACGGTTTTTATGTCATGCGTCGTAATGACCAGACCAGGGATATAAATCTCAGCAACCTTAGGACCGGCGGACCCGCCGGAAACACGCAGAAGACATACACGGTGTATGTCGAGCTATCATACCGACAGCTCGACATTGCGATTTACCGTATGTTAAACCAGTTCCATTCAGTTCGCTATGAGTTGCCGCAGAGTTATATCATGCCGGATGGCGTCAGCTGTCTTAGTCGGCCGAAGATCACGCTTCGCGCCGCCATACGGGCCAAAAACGAGATGCGCGAAGATGAAACGGTATTTTTTGTTTATCATGTCGATTATCCTGAACGCAAAAGCCAGCTGGCGCACGAGGATAAACGTGGTAAAGTCGTCATCATTGAAACTGATAACCTTGCTAACTGCACCACCCCGGAATGATCCGGGGTTTCTTTTTTCCGGCACTACCGGCGCCACCACCATAGTACAGTTACCATTGGCTTTTGTCCGTAGTGGGTATGTGCATCTGGATAGTGGCTACGTGTATGGCGTCAACTACGAGGGTGATAACTGGTCGCGTACAACCTATTCGTCTGCCAGCGCCTATCGTCTCGCCCTCTACCCTACGGGTATCAATATGAATGCGGCGAATCGCTACTACGCCTTCCCCCTCCGCTGCCTCTAGCGAAAATCAAAAAAGAAAAGTCTTATGCTTGCTAGTTTCTCTCGAATTATGCTAGTCTGAATCTCAGGGGCGACAGGTAGCTTAACTTTTGGTCTATAGGTGGGAGAAAGGAGTCAAGTATGATCATACGGATTCTATATGAAGGCAGACATGCCCGAATTGATCTAAAAATTATCCTCGCCGAAAGACGAAGATAATCAAATCATAAACTAATTCCTATTCTATCAAAGTTTTATAAATAAAGCAAACTCTGTCGCCCCTCAAAAGGGAGATTAACGAAATAATTTCGCTTTGCGATGACAACGAGTTTCTGGCCCTACATTATCCGACAATCAGAAATCCGGAGCAAAAACTCCGGGCTTCTGACTGGCTGGGTCGGCAGGATTCGAACCTGCGAATGTCGGGACCAAAACCCGGTGCCTTACCACTTGGCGACGACCCAATACCTTAATTCTAGCGCAAAAACGCCAGAATGACAACACCCTATCCCCTCATTATATCATAGATACGATAAAAAGTCAATATAAACCTTTTCTGATAACTACAATGCTACTTCCGGCACTACCGGCGCCACCACCATAGTACAGTTACCATTGGCTTTTGTCCGTAGCGGGTACGTCTATACTAATAGTGGCGCGGTCGGCAGCGTCGGCTACGTCGGCAACAATGGCTATAGCTGGTCGCGTACGTCCCGTTCGTCTACGAGCGCTTACCGCCTGAACTTCAACGCTACTGACGTCTATCCGTCAGGCAACGGCAATCGTTGGTACGGTTTTCCCCTCCGCTGCCGCTAACTATACGCGGAAAGAGATAGGAAGACTGAGGTGTATGTAGTGCTTCTGGAATATAAAGACGATAAACCCAAGATTTAAGCTGAAGTTTCAGTAAAAGTCAGCGGAGTTACGTCTCCGGAACTTTTGCGTCAAAAAACTTCAACTTAAATCCTGACGTGAAGCGTCCCATTCTGAAAGTGCTAGTCATAGCTTTATCTATATTCCTCCTCCTGATCAGTCACAGAAGCAATTTCACTCTTGTCCCCGAGAGAAAAATGTGATACTATTAGATACAGAATCTGATATTAACAAGGAGCATTATGCCTGAACCTAAAAAACAGAGTAGCCCACGTAAAACCGGCCTACGTCGCAGCCACTTGCGCCTGAAATTGGCCCGTGCAGTTAATAGCCACTCGCCAGTCAAAGCGTTTGAAACCGCGAAGAAAACCCCAAATTTAAAAGTCAAAACTGTCAAGCCAGCCTCTGACCAGACAGTCAAAGCGAAAAAAGCTGAGCAGAAAAAAGCTGCCCCAGCAAAGAAAACTACGACCACAAAAATCACTAAAAAATCTAAATAAAAGGGAAGGTATATGGCTAGTAACCGGCACTTAGGCAGAATAATTGTTTTACAGAGTTTGTACGAATACGAATTTCGTACAAAAGCCGGAGATCCGACGGCGGAAATTGATGTTATCGTCGCGAAAAATATTGAGCCATACGCCCGCGCTCTAGGCGACACGGAGTTCGTCTACGGGCTAGCCCGGGCTGTCTCGGAAAGATTCCAAGATCTTGATACTAAGCTCCAGCCGATGGCGCCGGAGTGGCCTTTGAGTACGATTGCCGCCATTGACCGCAACGTACTACGCATGGGGTTATACGAGCTTGAATCTTCCGCCGAGACCGTACCGCCCAAAGTTGCGATTAATGAGGCCGTAGAGTTGGCGAAGGCCTTTGGTTCGGATAATTCCTCGAAATTCATCAACGGGGTACTCGGTACAGCCTATCGCCAGATTTATAATGAAGAAGAAACATCTCCGAAGGAGAATCAGCATGAAGAAAAAGCACAAGCGGACGAGCCAGAAGGCACTACTGCTGGAGCAACAGACGTCGTCGATGTCGACGGCAAGGGGGAAACCACCGCGTAAAACCCCCAAACAGTCGCGTAAAGCGTCCAAAAAACAATCAACCCGGCCAGCGCCTAAACAGGCGCCAAAAGTGAAGCCGGAAGTTCAAAAGACAAAGGTGCTAGAAAGCGCCAAGGCCCAGCCGGAAACCGCGGGCTTAGCAGCCCCGACTTCTCGTAAAGTCCCCGAGGCTTTACCGCTAAAAAATGAGCGTGACCGTACAAACGCCGTTTCTCGGCTTACGGCCCGTGTCTTTAAAAAACCGGCCATTCAAGAAGTAGTGCGCGAGCCGACTGCGGGTGGAATCGTCTTTCGCACTAATCGCGAACAAAATGACATTGATATTTTGCTGATTCAGGACTCTAAGGGGCGCTGGACTATCCCGAAGGGACATATCGAACCCGGCGAAACTGCGAAACAGACTGCGATTCGCGAAATTGGCGAAGAATCCGGCCTGTTTCATATCCAAGTCTTGGCTTGGCTGGGTAAAATCCATTTTCAATATCGTCGCATTGACAAGCTCGTCCTCATGACGACTCAAATTTACCTCGTACGTGCCATGGATGACGCTGAGATTCCGACTAAGGAACAGTGGATGAAAGGTATCAAATGGTTTAAGTTTAATGACGCAATCGAGGCGATCGAATACGAAGATATCGAAAAACTCATGCTCGTCGCACGCAATAAAATTAGGCAAGGTCTATAGGAGGTTATATGACGCCACGACAAATTGAAGAATATCAGGTTTTCGCTCGCGAAAAACTTGGTTTCGAATTCAAAAATATCAACTTACTTATCACTGCTCTGACGCATCGTAGCTATGTCAATGAACATAAAGCTAGCGTCAAGGAGCATAACGAACGGCTAGAATTTCTCGGCGACGCCGTGCTAGAGTTGGTGACTTCTGACTTTTTGTATCGCAATTACAACGAGCCAGAAGGCATCATGACCGCTTGGCGCTCCGCTCTCGTCCGTACCGAAAGTATCGGTGAATCCGGCGAAGCCTTGGGCTACGAACCCCTTGTCCGACTATCGAAAGGCGAAAAGCACGGTTCAAGTCGCGCCCATGCCGTCATCCTTGCCGACTGTTTTGAGGCGGTAATCGGCGCAATTTATCTCGACCAGGGATATGATACCGCACGGGATTTCATTGATAAGTGGATTTTGAGCAAGCTCGGCCGCATTCTGAAAGAAGGCAGTTGGCGCGACCCGAAGTCCTATCTCCAGGAATTAGCTCAGCACCACGATGGCGCTACTCCGAGCTACAAAGTTCTCGGCGAAGAGGGGCCAGACCATGATAAGACCTTTACGGTTGGCGTTTACGTTGGTAAGCAACTCAAGGGGCAAGGAACTGGCCATTCCAAACAGGAAGCCGAAGGTAACGCCGCCTCCGAAGGCGTCAAGGGCTATCTAAAGCTTCAGGAGCGCGAAAAGTCGGCCAAAGGCGCAAAGGCTGCAAAATAATCGGCTACTAAACATGAAAAAGAGCTGCCACAGTCATGCTGGCAGCTCTGATAGCTATATAGCTATCCTCTCATCTCCGTTTTGGACCCTTCTCGTAGGCTTCAGTATTAACCAATCCATTCTCATCGTCATATTCTACCTGAAGCAAGTCAAACCGCTCATCTGGTGCCAGATGTTTTATCTGATAGAGCGTCTGTCTATCGTCCGGTACCAGAATGCTCATCTCCAGGTCTACCGGCCACTTCTCCATATAACATTTCAATGCCGCTGCCTTCGGGCGCTTATCTTTGGTCTGCTTGTCAGCAAAATTTAGCACCAGATGGTGACGATAAATTCGCGCCTCCCAGAGATGCCAACGTTTGTTGGTCCCATTTATAATGCTTGGCAGCTCCTCCTGAAACTTCTGCGTCGTTTTTATGTTCGCGTGACCGGGGATCGTCAGATCCTCCACCTTCATCTGCGCCAAAAACTCCGCAAAACTCGGGTCATTAATTTCCAGCACCAACGGTGCTTCGCAAACTACCACGCCGTACGACGCATGCCTCTTTCCGACATTTCTAATCCGATACAACAATCTATCACTCATTGAGAAACCTCCTCGGGGATGTCAATGTACTATTTGACGAAATTGCTTTACGCGATTTTTCGTCAGAATCATCCCCCTATCTCCTCATTATAGCACAGATAGCCGAAAAAGTCAATAGTAGGGGTGATTTTGACTTTACTTTTCTCATAAACTTTGTTATAATCAAAACAACAATAACTAAGGAGAAAAAATGCTAGCGATTCGCATGCAACGTAATGGCCGCGTACACGCCCCTGTGTACCGGATAGTCGTCCAAGAAGCGCAGCGCCACCCGCTTTCGGGTCGTGTTGTAGCCGAGGTCGGCAACTACAACCCTGAGACCAAGCGCGTGGTCCTTGATAAGGAAAAGGTCGAGTTTTACCTCGGCCATGGCGCCCAGCCGTCCAGCCGCGTCGCCTATGTCCTCAAAAAAGAGGGAATTGAACTACCGAAGTGGTACAAAGAAGCTCCCGCGAAGCATAAGCAGGCGAAGCACGCCGACAAGCTGCGCAAAAACCAACCAAAAGAGGAGAAGCCAGCTGAGGCTCCAGCAGAAAGTGCCGAGAGTACTGACGCTGGCGAAGCACCGGCCGCTGAGTAAGCGAGACAAAATTACCCCCAGGATTACTCCCGGGGGATTTTTGTGTGGAAAGTGAAGCGCGATACAGTGATCAGAAATTTATGGTCGGTCGGGGTCTTTATACCACTTCTCCCAGCGCTCGAATCCGAACACCGCCGCAATCGCCGCCACGATAATAACAATGATAATTACTGGCAGTGGCCAGCCTCGTGAAGACTTATCGGGCTGGTCGTCTTGCTCTGCGTCGGCCTCCGGCTGGTTTGCATTAGCGTCTTCCGTCTCGTCGACCTCTGACGAGGCCGCTTCGTCGACAACCGTCTCTGTCTGCTCGGCTTCAGAGTCTTCAGTCTTATTCTGGTCTCCTACCTCAGATTCGCCTGCTACAGCCTCCGGTTCACTGGTCGGTTCGGTCGCCTCAGACGATCCTGTGCCTTCCGGCTCCTCGGTCGCAGAAGATTCGTCGCCATTCAACTGTTCGTTCGTCCGGTCCCAGAATTCTTTTTCCTGATTCTGATTCCATTCCCGGAAGTCATCGCGGGCTTCGCCAGCTTTTTCTTTGGTCTTATCCCAGAGTTCGCTGGCCTTCTCCTTTACCGCCGGCGCTTTATCTTTCACCCAATCTACGGCGTCCGAGCCGGCAGCCTTTGCCTTGTCCCACCAAGATTCTTCCGAACTTTCCGTTTCGGCTTCCTCGTCCGCGGCATATGCCGTCGTTGGTAATATTACCAACGACAAGGCTAAGACTATCGTAACTACTTTCCAAAATTTCAACGTGCGCATGAACGCACCCCCTTTCATGAACTTGAGGCTAAGTCGCCCCGATACCTCTATTATACCGCACTTATGCTATTTTGTCAAGATGACATAACGGCTTTCGTACTGGAAGTTAGTCAAAACTTCTTGCAAATCTTAAAATATGCTAAAAATTCACAAAAATCCTCCACATTTTCCTGCTTGTGGTATAATGAAAGTTATAGCATTAATAAACTGGAGATCTTATGGCAACCATTGACCAACAATTTGTAGAATATATCGTAAAAACCCTTGTAAACAATCCAGATAAGGTCGTTGTCGAGCGTGAAATCGACGAGCGTGGCGTCCTGCTGAGTTTGAGCGTTGACCCTGAAGATGTCGGTCGCGTCATCGGTAAGCGCGGTGCGACTGCTCAGAGTATCCGTACCCTGCTGCGCGTCCTCGGCACGAAGAACGGCGCCCGGTACAATCTCAAGGTTGTCAATACTGATGAGGAAGAAGGTTATCGCGCTCCTCGAAACCATGATGGCGGCGAAACTCGCGCCGATGCTGAAGCAGTCGGTGAGCTACGTGCTGACGAAGAGGAAGGCAATGCTCCACTTGATGGCGGCGAAGCTGAAGGCGAACTCGCCGAGAAAACTCGCGCCGAGCTAGCCGATCTCGATGACCTCGATATCTAAGTAAAACTTTAGCCACTCCTGTACCAGGGGTGGCTTTTTGATGTGTGGGTCTTGTCGTAGAGATAAAGATGTCTGGCTACCTAAAGCGATAAATCATCGGCTCCAGCCAATTATCATCCTTCCGTGGTGTCGCAAAGTGCAACATAAAAAGCGTCTGCGACTTAATATGGAATACCCAAATGTCTGCCTCTACGGAGCCGACTTTAGTTCCTACAATGCGGAAATCTACAGCTTTCCCACCGAGGATTGGTCTCCAATCATCAATCAGAAGCGCTTTCGCCTCGTCAGGTGTCATACTACGCTTAAGATTAGGACCATTGAGCGCCGATGTTACCAGTGCACTAATTCCATTCATTGCGGAATAGTGCTGGCTATCTAAGCGTTCCGTATCAAACGCCGGTGCCGTCTGTTTAATGGCCTTGGCAAAATCTTGATTTTGCTTTTGACGCTGAGGGTCAAACCCAGTCGCATACCACTCGACCAGAAATTTCTTCCGGCTCATTGTCGGTTTCTTCTTTTCTGTTGGTATCGGTAAAATCTTCAAACACTTTTTCTTCATTTACAACCTCCATTCCGCGCGGCTACCTCCTGAAACCCTAAATTGCCTAGCCGGCACCGGATTTCTCGAGCGCCACGCTACCTATCCTCCCATTATATCACAGATAAGGCTAAAAGTCAATAATAAGCGTTACTGTCGCCAAAATTATCGTCTAAACATTGACAAAAAGCACTATCTGTGATAAAATAGAAAGATAAGCCATGCTGCTCGCAGTTTAAAATCACGAATCATTTCGGATTTTTGCTCTGAGCGGCATGAGATTCCTTGTATGGAGGTACAAAAAATGAAAAAAATTTTATTATCACAGAGAGGACTGAGCGTTCTCGGAGTATTCAAGGGTATTTCAACCGCCGTCTGCGTCATCTACTGTGTCATCTTGATGGGTAGCGCCGTCGGTCCGTACAGTGAGACGATAGATGAGACTACGTTCATCAAGGGCAGCGTTATTATCTTTGGCGCTTTTGTCCTGCAGACATTAATCAGTATCGCGCACGGTCGCCGAGTCGACCGCCAGAGCATTGCCGAACGTCGTCGCATCTCCAAGGTTTGTATCGGTGGACTGGTCCTGGCCGTCATTATGCTCTTAATCGCGATCGAGGGAGTGTTCTCCATCGAATACTCGCGCTGGCATACCTACAATACGCAACGGTCAATCATGGAAGATATGGGCAGAAAAATCTATTCTTCCCCCGTAGAAGCCGCCCTGGACTTTGTTAACCATGAGCCGCAACCGCTCAGCGGTGCGGAAAGATTAATTCTATCGGAGTTATATGACACTATGCAGGAGATAGAGCGTACGCTCTGGTATCTGGCTTGTCTAGGGTTCGCCTTGGCCGAATTCTCGATTGCCGGTTTTAATATCGCGCTGATTGAGCTTCCGACCAAAATAACCTGTCGTATCCACGATTCGTGACCACGAAAACACTCCGTCATACCGTGCGGAGTGTTTTGCTGTCTTAATTGTTGTAAATTTTACAACAATAATAAAATACCCCTTGAAAAATCCATCAAAATCCGCTAAAATAAGCCGTAAGAAGTAGTGAGTGATATTTTTGGGGTGCGCTAGAAATGGCGAGGCTAGCGTTCTAAATATCGCAGTTAATCTTCGGCGCTGCATAAGATTATCAACACTAAAAGAGAGGAAAAAGTGAGTAAAGCAACTACCGATGCTGCTACTGGTCGCGTATTTTTCACCGAGGGCGACCAAGCACTTCCCATTCCTGATCTGATTGCGCATCAGAAGGATAGTTGGGAAGATTTTGTTAAAAGTGGTCTACGCGAGGTGTTCAACGAGTTGAACCCGATCGATGACTATACTGGACAGAAGTTGTCCATGCGCTTCAAGGATTATTATTTCAAGGAGCCAATCGAGGATGAAAAGACGGCGAAGTACAACTTGTCGACTTACGCCGCTCCGCTTCATGTCCAGGTCGAGCTGACGAATAAGGTCACTGGCGAAGTCAAAGAACAGGATATTTATTTCGGTGATTATCCTTGGATGACCGACCGCGCGACTTTTATTATTAATGGCACTGAGCGTGTCGTCGTTTCACAGCTGATTCGTTCGGCTGGCGTTTTCTTTACTGCTGACGAGATTAACGGTAAGCGCTACTATGGGGCGAAAGTTATCCCGGGTCGTGGCGCTTGGCTTGAGTTCGAGACGACCGCTAGCGGCTGTATCAATGTTAAGATTGACCGTCGTCGCAAGATTCCAGTCACGACTTTCTTGAAGGCCCTTGGCATCGCTAAGGACGACGAGATTCGCGCGAAATTTGCTGATGTCGATAACGGCGCGATTAGTTATATTAACGCCACGCTTGAAAAAGACACTGCCAGCGGTCAAGCTGCGGCTTTGCTTGAGGTTTATCGCCGCTTGCGCCCAGGTGACCTTGCTACCGTCGAAAACGCGAAATCAATGATCGAACGCGCTTTCTTTGACTATCGCAGGTACGATTGCTCTCGTGTTGGTCGCTTTAAACTCAACCGTCGTCTTGGCTATGATACGCCAAATGACGCTGCGCACCGCACGCTCCAGATGAAAGACTTGATTGCGATTATTAGTGAGATTATTCGCCTGAACAATACTCAAGAGCCAGCTGACGATATTGATAGCTTGAGCAATCGCCGTGTGAAATTAGTTGGTGAGTTGGTTCAGAGGCAATTCCGTCTCGGTATGCTTCGCTTGCAGCGCAATATCCTCGACCGCATGTCCATGGTCAGCCCAGAGGAAGTAACTCCATCGCAACTCTTGAACTCACGCCCAGTCGTTGCCGCCGTGAAAGAATTCTTCTCTAGCTCTCAGCTTTCACAGCTCATGGATGAAGTCAACGGTTATTCCGAACTCGCCCACAAGCGTCGCTTGAGCTCGATGGGTCCTGGCGGTTTGACTCGCGAACGTGCTGGATTTGACGTCCGCGATGCCCACCCGACTCATTACGGTCGTATCTGTACCGTCGAGACGCCAGAAGGTGGTAACGTTGGCCTCGTGTTGAACTTGGCAACTTATGCCCGAATTAATGAATACGGTTTCATCGAAGCGCCATATCGCGTCGTCAAAAACGGCAAAGTGACTGACGAAGTCGTCTATGTTGACGCCGCGACTGAAGACGATATGATTATCGCCGATGCTAGCGTCAAGCTGAACGAAAAGGGTGAATTCGTCGAAGATTGGGTCTCTGCCCGCGTTAAGGGTCGCCCGAGCCAGGTCGCTTCGAACCTCGTCACTCATATTGATGCTGCTCACAAGGAAATTCTTGGTACAAGTGCTAGCTTGATTCCATTCGTCGAGAAGAACCGTGTTGACCGCTCACTTATGGCCTGCGCTATGCAGAAACAAGCTGTGCCGTTGCTTAATACCGACGCTCCAACTGTTGGTACTGGTATCGAACATGCGGTCGCGATGAATACTTCGCAGGTTACGCTCGCGGAAGCTGACGGCGAAGTCGTCAAGGCTGACGGCGTTAGCGTTATCGTAAAATATAAAGACGGCGAGAAAGAATACAAGCTCGAACACTTCGAGAAGACAAATGACGACCGTTGTTATAACGACCGTGTCAAGGTCGTCCGCGGCCAAAAAGTTAAGAAAGACGATATCCTAGTCGAGGGCGCAAGCGTCACCAATGGCGAGTTGGCCCTCGGTAAAGATTTACTGGTCGCTTTCATGCCATGGCGTGGTTACAACATGGATGATGCGATCGTGATTTCTTCAAGATTAGTCGAAGATGATAAGCTAACGAGTATTAATATCAAAGATTTCGATGTTGAAGTCCGCGAGACGAAACTCGGTCCGGAGCAAGTTACACGCGATATTCCAAACGTCCCAGAAAAGAGCTTGCGTCACCTTGGCGAAGACGGTATTGTCGTCGTCGGTAGCGAAGTTCAGCCAGGTGACATTCTTGTCGGTAAAATTACACCAAAGGGTGAGCAGGAGCTGAGCTCAGAGGAGCGCTTGCTTCGCGCGATCTTCGGCGAAAAAGCCAAAGATGTCCGCGATACGTCTGTCCGGATGAACGGATCGAGCACTGGTAAGGTCGTCGGCGTCCGGGTCTACACGCGCGAGCAAGGCCACGAGCTCAAAGCTGGCGTCTTGATGCAGATTAAAATCTACGTTGCCGAAATGCGCAAAATCAGCGTCGGTGATAAGATTGCTGGTCGCCACGGTAATAAGGGTGTAGTCAGTCGCATTCTTCCAGTCGAAGATATGCCATTCATGGAAGATGGTACTCCAATCGACGTCTTGCTTAGCCCAATGGGTGTGCCAAGCCGCATGAACCTCGGTCAGTTGTTCGAGATTCACCTCGGTATGGCTGCGCGCGCGTTAGGATACAAGGTAGCGACACCGAGCTTCAATGGCGTCGAAGATGAAACAATTTCCGAACAGCTCGAGAAAGCTGGTTTCGCCCGCGATGGTCGCGTCCAGCTCTACGATGGTCTGACCGGTGAACCGTTTAATGAACGCACCAGCGTTGGCGTCATGCATATGTTGAAACTTCACCACATGGTCGAAGACAAGATTCACGCCCGTTCAACTGGTCCATATACCGCCGTCACTCAGCAGCCACTTGGCGGTAAAGCCCAGAATGGTGGCCAGAGGTTCGGGGAAATGGAGGTTTGGGCGCTCGAAGCCTATGGTGCTGCTACGGCCCTCCAGGAAATGTTGACTATTAAGTCAGATGACGTCTATGGACGCGCTAAGGCTTATGAAAGTATCATCAAGCGTGAACCGATTGAGGGTCCGAAGCTACCAGAAGGTTTCAATGTTCTCGTTAAAGAGTTCCAGGGTCTCGGTCTGAAAGTTGACCTGCTTGACCACGGTGAATCGACTGACGCTAGTGAAGTTATCGAAAAAACTTCCCGCGAAATCGAGAAAGAGCATGATGACCGCTTGATTTACGCGCAACATGGTCATCATAACCTCGAAGATACCGTAGTTGACCTCGACGATGACGACGAAGAAGTAAAGGAAATGATAGATGATGAGGGGGTAGAAATAACAGAGGCCGAAGACGATGCTGATCTTGACCTCGGAGAGGAGTTGTAAAATGGCTTGGATGGATAATTTTATCAGCGCCAATGACTTTGACTCGATTCGACTTAGTGTCGCCAGCAAGGAAGACATCCTGAACTGGAGCTACGGCGAAGTCTTAAAGCCAGAGACGATTAACTATCGTACCCAAAAGCCAGAACGTGACGGTTTGTTCTGCGAACGGATTTTCGGTCCAGTCAAGGATATTAACCCGCACGACAGTAAGCTAAAAGGCGTCCGTTCAAGGGAAGCTGCAGTTGACAAGGAAGGTAATCTCGTCACGAAGAGTATTTCCCGCCGTGAGCGTATGGGGCATATTACCCTCGCTGCACCAGTAGCACATATCTGGTTCATGCGTGGTACGCCGAGCGCACTTAGCGTTTTGCTAAATTTGACCGTCAAGAATATCGAAAAAGTCGTGTACTTTGCTTCGTATCTGATTGTCGATGCGAAAGACGAAGAAATCGCACAGACTTTGAGCGACCTTGAGGCTAATACGGTTGCTGCCCGCGAAGCGATCCGTCTCCGCTACGAAGAGATGGCGAAAGACGCCAATGCCAATGTCACTGCTTTGGCCGACGAACAAGCAAAAGAGAGTGAAGAACTCGAAGCTGATTATTTGGCAAAGAAAAACGCCCTTGAGAAAATGACCAAAGGCGCAGTCATCAGCGAGCAAGAATATCGCAATCTGCCGGAAGACTACGATGAACTGATAGAAGTCGAGATGGGCGCAACTGCGATCAAGAAATTGCTCGACGAAATCGATCTGAAAATGATGATTTCCGAGCTGCGCGAAGAAGCTGAAGCTAGCAAGGGGCAGAAGCAAAAGCGCATCATGAAGCGGCTCAAGGTTCTCGAAGGCATGGAAGCTGCCGGGATTAAGCCGGTTGACCTCGTGTTGACCGTCGTACCGGTCATTCCACCGGATCTACGCCCAATGATTGCTTTGCCTGGTGGTCGGTTTGCAACCAGCGACTTGAATGATTTGTATCGTCGCGTGATTAACCGCAACAACCGTTTGCGCAAGTTGCTTGAGCTGAATGCTCCGGCAGTGATTTGCCACAATGAAATGCGCATGCTTCAAGAAGCAGTCGATGCTTTGATTGACAACTCCGCCGTCCACGGCAGCCGTAGCGCTAGCGCTCAAAACGGCCGCAGGAAGCTCAAAAGTATCTCCGACCTTCTTAAAGGTAAACAGGGTCGTTTCCGCCAGAACTTGCTTGGTAAACGCGTTGATTACTCTGGCCGTAGCGTAATCGTCGTCGGCCCAGAACTTAAGTTGAACGAATGTGGTTTACCGAAACAGATGGCACTTGAACTCTTCAAACCATTTGTCATTTCGTGGCTAATTGCCAATGAACATGCTGCCAATATCCGCTCCGCAACTCGTATGATCGACGCCGGCGAAGCTGTAGTCTGGGATGGGCTCGACGAGTGTATTAAGGGTAAGTATGTGCTGTTGAATAGGGCTCCGAGTCTACATAGATTGTCGGTGCAGGCCTTCCAACCGAAGCTGATTGACGGTAAAGCTATTCAGCTCCACCCACTCGTAGCTAGCGGGTTTAACGCTGACTATGATGGCGACCAAATGGCAGTGCATCTACCGTTGTCTGACGCCGCCCAAGCTGAAGCTGGCGAACTTATGTCAGCGACTAAGAACCTCTTGAAGCCAGCCGATGGCGCACCAGTACTCGCGATCTATCAGGACGTCGTACTTGGTATTTATTACCTTACCTATGATAAGCCTGGTACGGAGACGGACGAAGTTAAGCCGTTTAGCTCGGTCTATGAAGCTGAAATGGCCTATGATCAAGGTCTGATTGCGCTCCAGACGCCGATTCGCGTGTTCGCGAAGGGTGAGATCCGTAATACTACGTTGGGTCGAGTTATCTTTAATGAGGTGCTGCCGAAGGAATATCCGTATGATAATTCCGTCCAAACCAGCAAACAACTCAAACGCGTTATGGCTAATATCTTTGATGAGTTTGGCGCTGAAACTATGGTGAAAGCCGCTGACGACATTAAGAATTTGGCGTTTGAGTATGAAACGATTGCTTCGGTTTCAACCGCGAAGGACGACTATCCAACTTATCCGGAAATCGACGACTTCATCGCCGAAGGCGATGCGAAGACTGCTTTGATTCAAGAGCAGTTTGACCAAGGTCTTGTTACCGAGGAAGAGCGTTACAGCCTGACGGTTGCCAACTGGCGTGATATCGATAAAAAGATTTCCGACTTCCTGAAGAGCAAACTCGCATCTATGGACACCGATATCGCCGTCATGGTGAACTCTGGTGCTCGTGGTAGTATTAGTAACATTAAGCTCGCCAGTGCCGAAATCGGTATCATGGTCGACATTAACAACAACGAAATCGAGCTTCCAGTCAAAAGTAGCTACAAGAAGGGTCTCAACACCCTGGAAAGCTTCATCGCTACTCGTGGTGCTCGCCAAGGTCAGGTCTCTACGGCGTTGCGTACTGCCGACTCCGGGTATCTAACTCGTAGGTTGGTCGACGTCGCGCAAGATGTCTTTACAACCGACCAAGAAGCGCCCGACCCAGGCTTTGAAGTCTTCAAGAGTGAAAGTGAATACACCGGCATCGGCTTCGCGGCTCGGATTGCCGGTCGGTATACCGCTGAGCCAATCCCAGGCTACGTCGATGCGGATCAGCTCATTAGTCAGGAAATGGCTGAGCAAATCGCTGCTGACGAGGAAATTGAAAGCGTCAAGATCCAATCTGTACTTACTACGACTGCTATTAGCGGCGTACCACGCAAGGCCTATGGCGTCGACATGAGTACTCGGGCACTGGTCGAGGCCCATCAGCCAGTCGGCGTCATCGCCGCGCAGTCGCTTGGTGAGCCAGGTACGCAGCTGACGCTCGATACCAAACACGGTTCTGGTGTTGCTGGTTCCGGTGCTATCGCCCGCGGTCTTCCGCGTGTCGAGGAGTTGCTTGAAGCTCGCGCACCAAAAGGTCAGGCATTCGTTGCTCCAGTTGCTGGTATCGTCGAAATCTGGGAGGACGGTAACAAATATGTCGCCCAGATTACTCCAGAAAGTGGCGATGTCACAAGGCTACCACTCGAAGGTCGTACTGCTACGGTCAAGGACGGCGCTAGCGTCAAAGCCGGTGATGTCCTCGCTGACAAGGGCGAAGGTAAGGAACCGCTAGTCTCTCCAGTCGATGGCAATGCTCAACTTACCAAAGATGCGGTCATTGTCGTCGCCGAAGCTGGTGCTGCCGTTAAGGTCGAAATGCCAGGTGACGTCGAATTGGTCGCGAAATCTGGCGACAAGCTTGCCGCTGGTGACCGCTTGACGACCGGGTCCTTGAATCTCCAAGACTTGTTGAAGCACAAGGGCGCCGATGAAACTGCCCGCTATATCATGAACGACGTTATCTCAGTCTATGCGGCTCAAGGCCATGAGATTTCCGCAAAACACCTTGAGATTATCGTCCGCCAGATGTTTAGCCGCGTCATGGTCGAAGATGCTGGAGATTCCGTATTTGTCTCGGGTGATGTCGTATCGAAAGCTGCGATTATCGCCGAGAACCAGAGGCTCGAAGCGCTCGGCAAGACGCCAGCGACTTACGAAAGCCTGTTGCTCGGTATTACGAAAGTCAGTATCTGGAGTGATAGCTTCTTGTCGGCTGCCAGCTTCCAGGATACGACTCGCGTGTTGATTAATGCGGCGATTAACGGTCGCGTCGATCATCTCAACGGCCTGAAAGAGAACGTCATCATTGGTCGCAAGATTCCAGTTGGTACTGGCGTCAAACCGCTCAAAGTGACGGTCGCCGAAGAGGAAGAGGCTGTGCTTGAGACTGCCGATCTCGGTGGTGAACCAAGCGCCGAAGATGTAGCCGAGGTATAGGTCTAAGGCTGTCTAATCAGATAAGTAGGGACGACGCAGGTTGTCTCTACTTTTTGACGCAAGGTAGAGGCAGCGGAGGGGAAAGGCAAAGTAGCGAGCATAGCTATCCGATGGCACCGTGCTTGTAGCGCTTATGCCTAGACTATACGCGTTGGTTAACGAACGCGTTGTACGTGACCAACCGTATTCATAGCTACCTACGACAAAAGCGCTTCCACTATTGACGTTTACATACCCACTACGGACAAAAGCCAATGGTAACTGTACTATGGTGGTGGCGCCGGTGGTGCCGCTGGTTGCATTATACTGGTTCAGCAGATTATAGAAGCTTCCAGATACGTTGTTGTTCGCTGTTCCGGACAAATAGGTTGAGGTTAAAATAATTCCAAAAAGTTTAACCTTACTTCATAATCATAACAGGGGTGAAATACGAATATATAGTTAAAATTTTTCAAAAAAGTTTAACCTCGATGCTATAATTAAAAGATGAACCAAGAACCAACTTTTTCACTACGAGAAGCCAGCCAGCAACTTCATATCGAACCATCGACCCTGCGCTATTTCTGCAATAAAGGTCTCATCCCCGGCGTCCGCCGGAATAAAAGAGGATATCGCGTCCTAACGCAACCGCAGATTGATCTCGCTTTCATTTTGTTGAATATGAAACAGGCCGGCTTCACCACGGCCGAAATTCGCCAATATTCACGCCTCTATCGTCGCGGCCATGCGACGATAACCGAGCGTACCGCGCTCCTAACTACCCGCAAGCGTCAGCTCTGGCAAGAAATCACCGAACGCCAGAAAGCGATTGATTTTATCGAGCGTCAAGAAGAACTATCTCAGTCTCGGCCAACAGAAGATGCGGGATAATATAACGGATCTTCGCTGGCGCTCTACGTCTAGATTTTTCAAAATCATCGGAATCACCCGCCAACGTGCTATAATATATCCATATGGAAGTTAATCAGGAGACCATCCAACACCTCGCCAAGTTGTCAAATTTCGCTCTTACTGACGGGGAGACGGCGCGGCTGGTGTCGGATATCAAAGAAATCGTCGGCTACATTTCGCAGCTCGACGAGCTTAATACTGACGGTGTCGAGCCGACTTATCAGGTTTTCGAGATGGAGAATGTCTGGCGACCAGATGAGATTTTGCCACAAGAAGCCGACCGCGAGCAATTGCTGGCTTTGACGAAAGAGACACTAAATTATCAAATAAAAGTTCCAAAGGTATTGTAGATGAAAATTGCAAATAGGGAACAAAGTGCGGTTGAGCTGGTGCGCGAAGCATTAGCAAAGGCACACGAATACCAAGACGAATATCACGTTTTCAACTGGATTAATGACGATGCCATTAGAAAAGCCGAGGAGATTGACCAGAAAATCGCGCAAGGCGAAGCGGTTGGTAAGTTAGCTGGAGTACCATATGCGCTAAAGGATAATTTCCTTAGTCCCGAAGGCGAAAGCACAGCGTCAGCACTTATCCTTGGGGGATTCAATAGCCCAGTAACAGCGACTGCAGTTAAAAAACTCGAAGCTGAGGGTGCAATTATGATTGGCCGGACCAATCTCGACGCCTTTGCTCACGGTTCCAGTACTGAGAACAGCTACTACGGTCCGACAAAGAATTCGAAGGATGTAGAACGCGTTGCTGGCGGTAGTAGTGGCGGTAGCGCTGTAGCGGTTGCGCTTGGCATTGTGCCGTTTGCGCTCGGTACTGACACCGGTGGTAGCATTCGCCAGCCAGCGAGTTTTAACGGTGTTTACGGTCTGAAGCCGACTTACGGTGCGATTAGTCGCTATGGTGTCGTAGCTATGGCTAGCAGTACCGACTGTATCGGATTCTTCACGCACGAGGCAGAAGATTTAGACTTACTTATGGGGGTGGTTGCGGGACAAGACAAAAACGATCAAACAACTTTACCGGATTTTTATCGGGAAAGTACAGCAAAAACGGTGAAAAAAGTCGGTATCATCAAAGATTTCGATAATGAAGCAGTCGATAGTGAGATTCGCGAAGCGTTGAAGCGCAAGATTGGGGCGTTGAAAGCGCAGGGCTATGAAATTGTCGAGCTTGAAATGCCAGCACTAAAGTATGCATTAGCGGCGTATTATATTATTGTGCCAGCCGAAGTTTCGAGCAATTTATCGCGGCATGATGGCGTGAGGTATGGTTATCGGAGCGCAGATGCGAGTAGTTTAGGCGAGCTGTATGAGAATACGCGAAACGAAGGCTTTATGCCTGAGAATAAACGCCGAATTATGATTGGTAATTTCGTACTTTCGAGCGGTTTTTATGACGCATATTATTTGAAAGCTGCGAAGGCGCGAACATTAATTATCAATGAATATGCAAAGGCTTTTGAAAAATGCGATGTGATTTTGACGCCAGTCGCACCGAACCCGGCTTTTAAGCTCGGAGAAAAGGTCAATGATCCGGTTGCCATGTACCTCGAAGATGTCATGAGCGTGCCGCTCAATCTCGCTGGCGTACCAGGGCTTACCGTACCAGCGGGAAAGACGGAAAGCGGCTTAGATCTAGGGTTGCAGCTGGTCGGGCCAAGGCGGAGCGACCGCACGCTGGTTGAATTTGCAAAAGTATTGGAGGAAGTAAAATGAGCTCATCGTTGATATTTTTAGTAATTGCGATCGTTGCAGTTGGACTACTTGCTCTGATTGCGATTACGCTCACCGGTAAACATAGCTATACCTTTGACGTCGAAGAATATCAGACACGTTGGCTAAAGGTTGAAAATAGTCTAGTTAAAGACGATCCGAGAACTTACAGTATGGCCGTGATTGACGGCGATAAGTTACTTGACAAAGCGCTAAATGAAATGGGTCTACCCGGTAAGACCATGGGGGAGAGATTAAAGCGCGTAACCGATAAATTTGAAAAACCAAACGCTGTCTGGTCAGCACACAAGCTGCGCAATCAAATCGCGCACGAGCCTGGATTTGAAACTGAGTATGCGCAAGCTAGTCGCGCGCTCGCTGCTTTTCGCCAGGCTTTAAAAGATCTAGGAGCAATCTAAAATGACAAAATATATTCCTACTATCGGTATTGAATGTCATGTGCAGCTCTGTACGAAGACGAAGCTGTTTTCTGAGGTTGACAATGACGCCAGGCTAAAGGAGCCAAATAGCTGCGTTTCACCGGTTGATTATGGTCTGCCCGGCATGCTGCCGAGATTAAATCAAGAGGCGGTCAAGTATGCAGTGCGTGCAGGACTGGCATTGAACTCTGCGATTAATCTTGAATCGAGATTTGATCGCAAACATTATTACTATCCTGATTTGCCAAAAGGCTATCAGATTACTCAGATGTTTCATCCGATTATCGGCGAGGGCTATGTTGAACTGCCAAATGGCAATAAGGTAAGGATTGAACACGCCCACCTAGAAGAAGATGCTGGGAAATTGAGCCACGAAAGCGGCTATTCGCTAGTCGATCTGAACCGTGCTGGAACACCACTAGTCGAGATTGTTTCCATGCCCGATATTCATAGCGCTAGTGAAGCGCGTGATTACGCGAAAGAGCTTTGGCGCTTGATGACCTATGCCGGCGTGACTTATGGTGATTTGTATAATGGCAATATGCGATTTGATGTTAATATTAGTATCGCCGAAGAGGGAAGTAACGAACTCGGCACTCGAACCGAGGTAAAAAATCTTAATAGTTTTCGCAGCGTCGAACGCGCGGTCGAATACGAAGTCAAGCGCCAGAGTAAGTTACTAGAAAAAGGTGAAAAAGTCATCCAAGAAACTCGCGGTTGGAGCGACGCTACTGGCGAAACGACCGGACAACGTAGTAAAGAAGTCGCCGCCGACTACCGCTATATGCCCGAGCCAGATTTGGCGCCGATTAGACTCAGTAGTGAAGAAGTTGAAGCAGAAAAACAGAAGCTACCGAAGATGCCAAGCTGGTATCGTAGTAAATTTCATGATGTGCTGGGCGCAGATTTAGTCGAAGTATTACTTGACTATCCTCAGTTAATGAGCAAGTTGGCTGAGCTGACAAGCAATAATGCCGCAGTGAAAAAGATCGCGAATCTGTTTAGCTCTGTGTTGCTCGCCGAGGAGAATACTAGCTTGTTGAACGACGAGTTACCGACCAAAGAGCAGTTGTTGGCACTTGTAGAGATGAATGAGAAGAATGAGTTGTCTAGCACGGGCATGAAGGAAGTCTTCCTGAAGTTTTTCGACCCCGAAATGCATTATAAAGATACCCGGACAATCGCCAAAGAACTCGGCGTAGTTCAAGAAAATGATACGGAGGCGCTAGAGGCGATTGTTGATACAGTTTTAGCAAAACCAGAGACGCAGAAAGCGCAAGAAGATTTTAAGGCTGGGCAAGAAAAAGTTCTTGGATTCTTGGTCGGGCAAGTCATGAAAGAGTCCAAAGGCAAAGCCAATCCTAGCAGCGTGCAGGAAATTTTGCGGAGCAAGCTGAGTTAGTGCTAAAGTCCAGCTCGTCGCAGGGCAGCACTGAAAGTGAAACTGATTACGCTATTCGCGAGGCTGGAACGTGGTTCACTGAACATGTTACGCTAGATGGTAAGCCCTATACCCTAGACGAAGATCAAGTCCGTGCTGCTATCGATGGTCATAAAAATACTCTCGTTACCGCCCGCGCCGGTTCTGGCAAAACTCGAGTCATCGTTGCTAAAGTTGCTTACCTCGTTGCTAAGCAACGCGTCCCCCTCGACGAAATCGCAATTTTCATGTTTAACCGTACCGCTGCCGCCGAAGTTAACGAACGCATTGCAAAAATACAAATCGATGGGCGCGGTCTTGTAGATGAGCCTGTCCTGCACGTCGCTTCAACCTTTCACAAATATGCCCTCAACATCGTCAAACAAGCTGGCGAACAACCGAAGATTATCAACGAGTCCGAACATGATAAACTTATCCGCGAAGCATTAGAAAAATCGCTTAAGGCCCACGAGCATAAGGTTAATCCTAACGAGAAGCGTGAATTACTAAACATTGTCAGCGGCTTCGTTACCCGTGCTGGTCAGAAATTTCCCGGTCGTTCTGGGCTTAACGAACTCACGTCGGAAATCCAGAAGTTCTGCGAAACCAGTACCGATCCAAAATTACGTTTCTACCACGAAGTTTCTTATCGGGCTTATGCTGAATATCTAGCGCGACTCCAACCTCCACTCATTGACTTTAACCTCCTCATGTCACGCGCCACAGAGATTCTTAATCGCAGCCAAAACCCAGCTAATTTTCAAAAGATTCGCCGACTAAAATACCTTATGATTGACGAATATCAAGATTTTTCCTATCTTTTCTTCGCCCTCACAACAGCCATTCGTAAGCTTGCTCCGAATGCTAAGCTCTTTGCCGTCGGTGACGACTGGCAAGCCATCAATCGTTTCGCCGGTTCCGACGTTGACTACTTTCTAAATTTTTCAACTTATTTCTCCGAAGACGATACTAACATCCCACTCGCGACCAATTATCGCAGCGCACGCAAAATTGTCGAGCGCGCAAACCACTATATGCTGAATAATTACAACCCCGAGGCGCTGCCAGCCCGCGCTTTTAGTCATAAACGCGGCAAGATTACCATCATCAATCCTACGAAAATACATTTCGATACTACTGATATCTTAGAGGACGGTAATGCCGACGGGAGATATCAGATCGCCTTAGCGCATGCCGCTAAAATCCCCGTTAAACAAATTCCAATTAGTGCCGCTAAACTTCTAAAGCAGCTAGTCAGACTCATCAAGCGCCATCGTCACTCCGATATCATGCTGCTCCATCGCCACAATTTCACAAGTTACGAAAATGTAGATCTTGAGACCTTACGACAAGCTCTAAAGGGCCTCATTGTGAGCGAGCATATCATGACTGGTACTAATTTCGAACGACAAATCCGATGCATGACTATGCATAAATCCAAGGGCCTTGAATCGGAAATTGTTATTCTCCTAGAAGTGGATCGCGAAGTTGTTGCCGCGCACCACCCCCATGCAACTATCTTCCCGCTTTTTGGCGATACTCGCACCGCCGAATCAGCTGACCAGAAACGCCTGCTTTATGTCGCTATGACTCGCGCCAAACAACGTCTTTACATCCTTAGCCAAGAAAGAACTAGCCTTATCTAGTTATTGCTTAAAACTCCTCTAGCGTGTTATAATACCTAAAAAGCAGGTAGGAATATGAGTTGCAATACAAAACATCGTCGAATCTTCCATTTCATCTTGGGTTTCGCCCTAGTTTGTGCTGTTTTACTTGGGCCGGTGACCGCTCTTGTTGGCGCCGTGGATGGCACTATTCCGCAAGAACTCGTCGTAAGCTTTGATGAACCCGACCAATCCGATCGCTTTGTCTATCTTTCCGACCTCGATTACTTACCGTCCTCACGCTCTGGCTGGGGAAATATCCTCAAGGATACTACCAGTGCCGGCAGTAAAATCACTCTAAAGCAAGACGGCATGAATGTTACTTTCGACAAAGGAATTTGGGCACATGCCAGCTCCAATGTTTATTATAATCTAAGTGAATACCAAGATTATGACTATTTCACCACTTTTCTTGGCGTTAACACGACCGCCAATTCGTCCGGCAGCGTGAAGTTCCATATCTATACTACAACCGATACGACGCTCAACAGCCAAACTACCTGGTCAGAATCTGAAGCCGTTGATACATCGGTCATGGGGGTGGGCAGTAGCGCCCAATTCGTACAGGTAAATATCAAAGGTGCAAAATACCTACGACTTTATGCCGATTCTAATGGGTCCAATAGCAATGATCACGCCGTCTATGCTGACGCTAAGCTCGTCAAACAAGATTATCAGCAATACTTAGTTCCGGAGCTCAATGATTTTGACCAAAAAATCCAAAATTATTACCAAACTTCCGGCGACAATCCAGAAGCCGATGCCGGATATGAAGTCACGCTCTTACGTCGCAATCTCATCAAAAACGCTGGTCGCTACACCCTTACTGCTTTCGCACGCGAAAGCGCCGAAAATCGCGAAACCCTTGAATGGCTATATAATAATGTAGATGTTCTACGCCGATATACCACTGGCGGCAAGCCCAGTGGTAGCTATCTCGAATCCTTACGTGTGCTTAGTAGGCTTTATCATACTCACGGTGACGATTTACGTAATCGCTATGGCGACCTTTACGAACGCATGATGATTACGCTTTCACTTACTCATTCAACCGAAGTTCGTTTCTGGATTCGAGATAAGGGCGAAATGGCTGGCAATCCTGACAGCCCAAACATTTCCGATCCGGTACGCCGCTATGAAGTCTACAAACGCCTCTATCTCGAGAATAAACTTGCCACAACTATCTTCCAGACCCTCGAAGTCGAAGAAATGCGTTATGTTATGGCAACCGAACTCGGAGACGAGGAAATCGCCTGGCTAAATGATTACATGAAACTTAAATACCCCAGCAACTGGCCTACGGCCTATGCATATCCACCTGTTCCATACGTCAGCATCGGAAATCATTACTGGTATGACAGCAATTATGCCGAAGAAAATCAACAACAGTTTATCGACAAATACCATCTCAATGGCGACGGCTATTCAATCGGTTTCGAGAAATATGCTCCGCATCTCTGGATGATTATGTATCATGGCGGCGTTTGCTGGCAAATTTCCAATACCGGACAAAATATGACCGCTTCTCAAGGCATCCCTAGCACGACTTTTGGGCAACCTGGGCACGTCGCTTACGCGAATTATGAAGTGCGCAATGGCACGCCAGTTTGGGCGCTCACCAACGACGTCTCCGGTTGGACGAAGACCGACTATACTGGATATACTAACACCCATACTTATCATCAAGTGCGCCAATTAAACAACTGGGGCGCGTCAAGCGGCGGCTATGCTAGCCGTTATCAAGGTTCATACATCGTTATGTCTCAGACTGCGCTTAATGACTTTGATAGCTACGAAAAGTCCCAGGAGCAAGTTTTACTAGCTAATAGTTATAGCGAGGACCTTGAACAACAGGAAACGATTTATCGCCAAGCTCTTACTACGCAAAATATTAATCTCGATGCTTGGCTCGGGCTAGTGCGCAATTATCTAGCAAATGACGCTAAGAGCGAAGCTGATTATCTTGATCTAGCTGAAGAGATTACCGACACAATGGAGCTCTATCCATTACCAATGTACGATTTGCTCCGCATGATTTTCCCGAAAGTCACCTCAGCCGGGTATAATTCTGCTCTTACTATGTTACAGACCCGTACTCTACAATCCGCTGCCGCCACGCCAAATACAGCCCATGTCCAAGCTGGCGTGACTCGTCTCATGGCAAACTACCTTCTCGGCATTATTGATAATGAAGTAGCCAAATTTTCCTTTGATGGTGATGAATCCGAATACCTGAAACTTGGCGCAAAGTATGAAAGCAGTAGCGCCGCTTGGGAATACAGCCTTGACGGCGGCAACACCTGGTCTAGTGGCGAACAGAGTGACCAATGGATTAGCGAGAAGAGTATTAAATTAAGCAGTGAGCAAATTAATAGCATCACTGCTGAGAATGACATCAAAGTCCATATCCAGGGTGTCCCGCGCATTGCTGAGAATATCTATACTATAGATATTACTGAACAGGACGCTCCAAATAATCTTTACGCTAATGACCTCGAAAATCGCGTCATCGGTGTTAATACCACCATGGACTGGCGCTATGTTACTGAGGAAGATAGTAATCGTCGGACTGGCGAATGGGTTTCTTACCGCGATGCATCTCCGGATTTAAGCGGCGAAAAAGTCGTTCAGCTGCGTATCGGGCGTACCGGCACTAAACTCGCTAGCGACGCTTCCGTGGATTACGTTTTTCATACCGATCCAGATGATCTCGGCGGAAAACGCCACTATATTCCGATTTCTCATCTCAGCATCGCTGGTGTATCCAGCCAAGCCACTAGCAACAACGGTCACGCCACCCATGCCATTGATGGCAATATGAATAGCTTTTGGCACTCTGCCTGGAACGGCAGTGACACTGCCAAGTGGATTACATTCAAATTCGACCACCGCGTTGACCTTTCTGCGCTTGAATACTTCCAAAATGGTACGAACGGTCGTATCCTCGAAGCCGATTTATACGCTAGCACCAGCGAAGACGGAGCTGCCGACAGCTTTAAACTAGTAGGAAAAATCTCCAGTAACTGCGAAGGCGTCACCGTCCCCTGCCAAAGCCCGTGGCCAAATACTAATAATACCGAAGCCCGCAGTTTTGAATTCGGCCATACGGATGAAAACGGTGATTTTATCTATGAACCGGTCGAAGACGTTAAATATCTCAAAGTCGTTGGTACTCGCACTGGGTCCGCCAGCAATCTCAGCTTCATTAGCGCCCGCATGTTCAACTTTTACGAGGATATCGTTTCTAATCCTCGCCCGACTGCTGGCGTCGCCTATAGTACGACCGAGCCTATTAGCGGCGCAGTTGTGGCAAGATTAGTTAACCCGAGCATGGAAATTGAAATTACTAGCGAAGGTGGCGACACGCATGTCTTCACCGCAAATGGCGAACACATCTTCAAATTTCACGAAAAAAGTAATCCGAATAACGACGCCGAAGTTATCGCCAAGGTTGATTGGATTACCTATGATGCGCCAGTTGGATATATTATATATACTTGTACCGACGCCGAAGGGGTTGAATATGATTGCAGTGATGGGAATAGCCGCAAGAAGACCAATCAGAGCGTTCATGCCGAACTAGTTTTTGGTGAAGGCGTCGAAGTCACAATTACCAATCATGGCGAACAAGATTCAGACTGGGGCATGGGAAGTACCAGTGAAGATACCGATAGCTTAAATCCATTCACACATCTATTCATGGATAACGGCCGACACATTTTCGAATACGTCGACCAAGCTGGTAACAAAGGCACAGCAGTTGCTAGCGTCGATTGGATTGACAAAATTGCGCCAGTTGGAATTATTGAATACAGCACACTGAATCCAACCACCGGTAAAGTAACCGCCAGGCTTATGAACAGCGACCCCGACGACCAAGATTTCGTTGTTACAAATAATGGTGGATCGATAGAGTACGAATTCGATCGTAATGGTGAGTTCACCTTCGAATACCGCGACGAAGCTGGGAATACTGCGGCTACTACTGCCAAAGTAAGCTGGATTCAAGAAAAGCCTACGGAACAGCCCGACAACAAACCAAACGACAGCACGAATAGTGGCGATGTTTCGGACGGAACCAATAGTGGAGAGACTAGTCGACCAGGCGGCAATAGCAACAATAGCAATAGCGGCAGCCAAAACAGCAGCTCCAATAATACCAATAATTCTCAGAATAACAGTCGTCCAATCCAAGTCGAAACTAGTGGGCTACCGAGTGGCAGCAAAACCGATACTAATAAGCTGGAACTCAGTAACAAACTTGAAGAGCAATTCGGTAGTAACAGTGAATTATATGAAATTAAGTTCACCGATGCAGACGGTAATATATTAAACAAAACCCCAGAAACCGCAACAATTACGATTCCAAGCGGGAAAAAGCTGCGCGCCGTTTATGTCGTCGATGCCGACGGTAATACCAAACAAGTTGAATATGAACAAATCGATAGTACGCATATCCGAATCAAAAATCCAACTACTGGTAAATATCTATTTGATTACGAAGACGCAGAACGCGAAGACTACCTCGCGCCCAAAGGAGAAGAGAAAGAAAAGTCGAGCACAGCAGACGATACTAACTCTAACAAATCTAGCGGCAAAATTTGGCTCTGGGGTGGGGTTGCAGTAGTGATCATCCTAGTGCTTATCGTCGCGAGCCGCATGGCCGACAATCGGCGGCGTTAAGTACAAAACCTCTACCAGAAAATTAAATTTTATGTTAAAATGTAGAAAAGTCTATTTTTAATGTCTACAAGCTACACGGCAGTAGTGTAGTTCTTGGGAGAATAAATAATAAAAGGGAAACTACCGTATGGCAAGTGAAATCAAAGACCTATCAAAATTCCGCAATATTGGGATTATCGCCCATATCGACGCGGGTAAAACCACTACTTCCGAAGCGATTTTGTATCGCACCGGCTTGAAGCACAAAATCAGCCTTGTTAAGGGTGATGATGGTGGCGCTACGACCGACTGGATGGAGCAGGAAAAGGAACGCGGTATTACGATTACTTCTGCCGCCGTCACAACCTATTGGAAGGGCCACAAGATTAACATCATTGATACCCCGGGACACATCGACTTTACCGCCGAAGTCGAACGTAGCTTGCGCGTACTCGACGGCGCCGTCGTGGTCTTCGACGGTAAGATGGGTGTTGAGGCTCAGTCTGAGACGGTTTGGCGCCAAGCAACTAAGTATGGCGTGCCAAGGATTTGTTTCGTCAACAAAATTAACCAAATCGGTGGTGACTTCTACAAATCTCTTGACAGTATTCACAAGCGCTTGTCAAAGAACGCCGTCGCAATTCATTTGCCAATTGGCTTCGAGAAAGATATTTGCGGCGTCGTCGATTTGATCGACATGAAAGCTTATACCTATAAGGATTATGCTGATCATGAGCTAACGGTTGGCGAAATCCCAGCCGATATGCTCGAAAAGGCCAAGAATGCTCGTAGTATGCTCGTCGAAGAAGCTGTCCAGGCCGACGAAGCGTTGATGGAGAAATTCTTCAACCAGGGCGAAGAAGCGATTACCGAGATTGAGCTCAAAGCCGCCCTACGCAAACGTGTACTTGATGGTGATTTCTACCTCGTCACCGGCGGTGATGGTCGCGGTGTAATCGTCGAGAAAGTTCTTGACCTTGTTGCTGACTACTTACCAAGTCCACTTGATCGCGATCAGGGTCAAACTGTCGGTATTAATCCAAAGACCGGCGAACAAGAAATTCGTAAAGCTAGCGACAGCGAACCACTGACCGCTCTTGCCTTCAAAATTGCTAGCGACCCATTCGTTGGTAAACTTGTCTTCATTCGCGTCTATGCTGGTAAGTTGACATCCGGGAGTGGCGTGCTCAATGCTACAACCGGCAACAAAGAGCGTATTGGCCGTATCGTTCGCATGTTTGCCGATAAACGTGAAGAGATTTCTGAGATTTGCGCTGGTGATATCGCTGCCGTCGTTGGCATGAAAGATGTCACGACTGGCACAACGATCTGTGACCCAGCTCATCCAATCCACCTTGAGGATATTTCTTTCCCAGAACCACCAGTATCGATTGCCGTCGAACCGAAAACTAAGAGCGACCAGGAAAAAATGGGTCTTGGCCTCTCAAAACTCGCTGAAGAAGACCCGACCTTCAAGGTTCATACTGACGAAGAGACCGGCCAGACAATTATTTCTGGTATGGGTGAGTTGCACCTCGAAATCATTATCGACCGTTTGAAGAAAGAGCATAACGTTGAAGCTAATACCGGCGCTCCGCAGGTTGCCTATCGCGAAACTATTCGCGGCACTGCCGAAGCTCAAGGTAAGCACGTCAAGCAGTCCGGTGGTAGCGGTCAATATGGTGACGTTTGGGTCAAGTTCGAGCCGAACGAACCGGGCAAAGGTTTTGAATTTATCGACCAAATTAAGGGCGGTGTCGTTCCTCAGGAATTCCGCAAACCAGTACAGAAAGGTATTGAAGAAACCTTGCAAGGTGGTGTTATTGCTGGATACCCAGTAGTAGACGTCAAGGCAACTCTGTATGATGGTAGCTACCATGATGTCGACTCGAATGAGCTTGCCTTTAAGCTTGCTGGTAGCCTCGCGACGAAAGCCGGCATCCAAAAAGCTAACCCAGTGCTGCTCGAACCAGTCATGAAAATGGAAATTACCACTCCGGAAGAGTTCATGGGTGACGTCATCGGCGATATCAACTCTCGCCGTGGTCGTATCGATAGCATGGAAGATTTGAACGGTGGTGCGAAGCTCATTAAGGCATTCTGCCCACTCGCAAATCTATTCGGCTATACTAGCGACTTGCGTAGCATGTCTCAGGGTCGCGCCGCAAGCACAATGGAACTTCATGCGTATGAGGAAGTGCCACCAAACGTTGCACAAGAAGTAATCGAAAAAAGGAACGCGAAGTAAAAGAAAACAAGCTTTCTTTTACGAGCGGACGAATTTTCTGGCTATAAGCCAGAAAAACGAAATACGAAGTAGCTAACACAGCCAAAAGAGCAGGCAAACAGTCCTGCTCTTTTTGTGCTATAATAATCCTTATGGATATCCTCATCTTAATCTTACTTATCGTCTCCGTCATCTTGCTCCTCCTCAACTTCTTCCGTAAACCCGTCGCCCGCCTCGATACTGATCGTTTTGAAGAGCGCTTGATTCGGGTCGAAGGTGCACTCGACAAACTCGCACCTCAAATCGAAACCGAATTCCGCGAGAACCGTAAGGAGATTTCCGATAACCTCCAGACCGTCGGTCGCACGCTTGACTCCCGTGTAAAGCTTCTCCAAGACGACAATAACAAAAAACTTGAAGAAATGCGTCTCACTGTTGACGAAAAATTGCAGCAATCCGTTGAAAAACGCTTCAATGACAGCTTCAAGCTCATCTCGAACCAACTCACCCAAGTTTACCAGGGTCTCGGTGAAATGAAAAATCTCGCCCATGGCGTCGGCGATTTAAAAAAAGTCATGGAGGGCGTCAAAACTCGCGGAATTTATGGCGAAGTCCAGCTCAGCAGCATCATTTCCGATTGCCTTAATCCTAACCAATATGTCGAAAACACCATCACAAAAGCTGACACTAATGATCGCGTCGAATTCGCTATCAAAATGCCTGGCAAAATCGATGACGCCGTCTTCCTTCCAATCGACTCCAAATTTCCCGTCGAGAATTACGCTCGCCTGATTCATGCCTACGACAACGAAGGACGAACCGAAATCGACAAGTACCGCAAAGCTCTCACCACCGACGTCAAAGAACAAGCGAAAAAGATTTCAACGAAATACCTTGACCCACCCAGCACAACTGATTTCGGTATCATGTTCGTACCAACCGAAAGTTTGTACGCTGAAATCTTGCGTATTCCCGGCCTGAGCGACGAAATTCGGCAAAAGTTCAATGTCGTCCTTGCCTCGCCGAGTACGCTGCCGGTTATTCTTTCTGGTTTAACTATGGGCTTCCGCAGCGTCGCCATCGAAAAACGTTCCGCTGAAGTCTGGCAAACTCTTGGCGCCGTCAAAACTCAATTTACAAAATTCGGAGACTTGTTGGCTGCTACACGCAAAAAACTCGAAGAAACCACCAACAAAATCGGCGCCGCCGAAGTCACTTCACGCCAAATCGAGCGTAAACTCCGCGATGTCGAAGCCCTACCAGCAACCGATGGTCCAGTAGCAATCGAAGAGCCAAACGAAAGCATGGTATAATATCCCCATGGAAAGACTTGCGATTATTTTTCTTATCTTCATGACTTACGCCTTTGGCGGTTGGGCGATGGAAGTCATTATTAGTCTCCTGCAGCGCCGTAAACTCGTCAACCGCGGCTTCCTGGTCGGTCCGATTTGTCCGATTTATGGCGTCGGCGCCCTCCTCCTTTCATTGGTCGTCAGCTCAGACGAAAGCCCTCTAGTAATTTTCTGTGTTGCCGTTGTTGGCAGCGCAGTCCTTGAATATGGCATTAGCTATATTATGGAAAAACTATTCCGCGTCCGATGGTGGGATTATACTGATCAACCTTTTAATCTCAATGGTCGCATCTGCGCTGAATCCGTCCTTGCTTTCGGCGTAATTGGGGTCCTGATTCTAAAAATCATCAACCCTGCGCTCCTGACACTATATAGTTCTATGCCGCAGTTTCTTATGCTCCTACTCGCCGCTATACTCGCAGCCTGGCTTATCTTCGACATCGCACTCTCGCTCTGGCTCATGCTCGGCGTTCGCGTTACCGTCGGCACGGTCCAGCGTGACGCTACCGACGAAATTGCCGCCCGTGTTCACGAAGTTCTGACCGACAAGGGCAAACTCAATCGTCGCCTCGTTAAGGCCTTCCCAAATCAAACTCCAACCAAAAAAGCTCCTCGGAAGAAGTCCAAACAATAGTGTGCTATAATATATAGTATATGTACGAGAAATTTGCGGAGTTTTTGGCCGATAAGCGCCGAATCTGTATTATCCAAGCTGAAAACCCAGACGGCGACTCGCTTGGGAGCGCCATCGCCCTAGATTATATCCTAAAGGACACCGAGAATAGTCTATGCTGCCCAGTCGACATTCCGAAGTATCTACGTTACTTCCCAGATTGGTCTCGCGTCAGCAATGAATTTGATTACAAGGCCGACGGGTACATTATTGTTGATACTGCAGCAAATGTCCTATTGTCGAAATTGTTAGACGACACTGCAATTAAAAATTGCCTCTATCAAAAACCCGTCCTCGTCCTCGATCATCATGAATCCGAAGACGATCTCGAATTTCCGCACGAAGCGATTATCGAGACTTTACCCGCTTGCGCTATGCTAATTTTCAAAATTGCTCACGAGCTAAAATATGAAATCCCTCTAGTCGCCGCCGAAGCGATTTATTCTGCAATCTCATCAGACACACTTGGCCTAGTCAGCAACTCAGTCAACGCCGAAACTATGCGCGTAATGGCTGATCTAATCGACCTGGGCGTTAACCCTGCTAAGCTCGATGAGCATCGACGCGAATTTATGAAAAAATCTCCACGCATTCTCGATTATAAAGCCGACTTAATCAAACGTATTGATTATTCACTCGACGGAGAATTAGCGACAGTGCACATTCCGTTTGAGGATATTCAAATGTATTCCGATGAATATAACCCTAACGTTCTCATTCTCGAAGAAATGCGCCTCGTCGAAAAGGTCATTGTCGCCGTCGCAATTAAAACCTACCCTGACGGCAAAATTACCGGCAAAGTCCGTACAAGCAGTCCCATTGCCGACCAAATCGCCGGGTATTTCGGTGGTGGCGGTCACCCTTTTGCTGCCGGTTTTCGCACTTATGACATGAGTTATGATGACGTCGTCAGTGATTTAGTAAAAATTATCCCTGGATTACTCGAACAAGCTGCTATCGACCAAGCAGAGGAGGACTAATGCCGCGCGCCAATAGCAAATTTTACAACTTCCGTACTAGAGTTTGGCATAAAATACTGCGTCGCCCGATACACCTAAAGGCAGCATATGACTCTAAACTTAAAAATCCTAAATTGACTGTCGTTTTTCTACACGGCATTTCCGCTACATCCGATACTTGGCGTACAACGATTCGCCAATTTAGTAAGAATCCTGATCTAAAAGACGTCCGCTTTATTGCGCTTGATCTACTAGGATTCGGTGTTTCCTTACAATCCACCTGGCTTGATTATGACTACGACGATTATGACCGTGCACTCGATGCCGCATTAAGGCGTCTCAAAGTCGAAGGCCCAGTCGTACTCGTCGGTCATTCTATGGGATCGCTTATTGCCGCCGATTACGCAACGAATTATCAATCAAGTTTCGATATCGTACATTTGATTCTCGTCTCACCTCCAGTACTTATGTCCGAAGAACTCGCTAAACTACCAGATAAAGTCTATACTAAATCCTACGGTTCACTCCATCGTCTCGCCAATGACGAACCAGTTATGGAAGTAATTGCAAATTTCATTCAAAGATTCAGTAGTTTTAGCAGCAAATATATTAAAACACCCGCTTTCGGACGTTCCATGGACAATATTATCTTGAATCACAAAAATTATCGTACTTTTACGAAAATCAAAGTCCCGACTTTGATCATTCACGGCCACTTTGACCCACTCGTCATGCGCTCAAACCTCAAGCACGTCGCTGAAGTCAACTCAAAATACGTACGTTTTGTTAGTGTCATGGGCCATCACGATGTCTCCGCTCAAAAACGCAGCAAAATGCTCATCGAACTAAAAAAAGTTTTACGCGAGGAAAAAGCCAAATGAAACTATTCAATACATTAAGTCGCAAACTTGAAGAATTTAAACCTTTTGACCCTAGCCGCGTCAAGATTTATACTTGCGGCCCGACAGTTTATAGTTCACCCCATATCGGCAATTACGCAGCGTATGTTTACTGGGATTTATTGGTACGTACGCTAAAAGCTAATGGCTATGGCGTTGACCGCGTACTAAATTTGACTGACGTTGGTCATCTTAGCTCTGATGGTGACGACGGCGAGGACAAACTCGAAAAAGGTGCTAGGCTCAGCGGTAAAAGCGTTTGGGAAATTGCGGAGTTTTATACTAATGAGTTCCTAGAGGGCTTTCGTAGCCTGAAACTCGTCGAACCGAATACGATTGCCAAAGCCACTGATTATATCGAAGAGGATATTGAGCTAGTCGAGACACTGACGGCTAGAGGATATACTTATGAAACGAGCGATGGGATTTATTTCGATACTAGTAAATTTCCAAAATATGCTAATTTTGCAAGGCTGGATTTAGAGGGAATAAAAGCTGGAGCGCGAGTTGAATTATCTAGCGAAAAACGCAATCCGAGCGATTTTGCTGTTTGGAAATTCATCCAACCCGGCGAAAAACACGACATGCGCTGGGATTATCTCGGTCGTCCCGGCTATCCCGGCTGGCATCTTGAATGTTCGACTATTATCCATACTGTACTCGGTGAAACGATTGATATTCATACCGGCGGCATCGACCACATCCCAGTTCATCATACCAATGAGATCGCGCAAAGCGAAGCCGCTTTTGATAAGCAACTTGCTAAGTATTGGCTGCATTGTAATCACTTGCTCAGCGCTGGCGAAAAAATCTCCAAAAGCCTCGGCAATGGCTACACTTTGAAAGATTTAGCAGAAAAAGGCTACTCGCCGCTTGATTACAAAATGTGGGTTCTGCAAGGCCATTATCGCTCCGAACGCGACTTTAGCTGGGAGGGACTAGAAGCTGCCCGCGTGAGACGACTCGGATGGCGCAACCGAATTGCGAAAGTACGACAAACTGAAATTAAAGGCGAAAACCCCGAAAGTATTGTCGCCGCCGCGAGCGACGACCTTGGGTCACCAGCCGGGTTTGCATTAGTTGATAATACCGAGCTAGACCTAGCTGGCTGGGAAATAGTCGACGGGCTGTTCGGCCTCGGGCTAATTGAGAACACTCCGGATATTAGTGAAGAATGCAAGATACTACTCGCTGAACGCGAAATGGCACGCGAACAAAAAGACTTCGCAAAATCCGATGATCTACGCAACAAACTTGCCGAATATAATATTGCCGTACTCGACACGCCGGACGGTCAAGTCTGGCAATACGCGCGCTAGCGTGTTATGATAGTAGAATGGAACAACCAGTTATCGAGGTCAAAAACTTAGTCAAAGTCTACGGCAAACGTTCGACCGCCTTTACGGCTTTGAAAAAAATCAACTTAGAAATTCAAAAAGGTGAATCCGTTGCCATTATTGGTAAATCTGGCTCCGGCAAGTCCACACTCATGCACTTGCTCGCCCTACTTGATCTTCCAACCGAGGGTAATGTAATAGTCGACGGCATCGATTCAACAAAGCTAAAAACTAAACAACTCAATACCCTACGTAATGACGATTTCGGCTTTGTTTTTCAGCAATTTTTCATGAACCCGCAAGACACAGTCCTAGAAAATGTCACTCTGCCGCTCAAAATTGCTGGCAAACGCCGCAAAGAACGTCGCGAGCTCGCCATGAAAGCCCTGCGTACTGTCGGCCTAGCCGATCGCGCAAAATTCAAGGCCAATGACCTATCCGGTGGCCAGAAACAACGCGTCTGCATTGCCCGCGCCATTGTCAACAACCCAAAAATCCTCTTCGCCGACGAGCCGACCGGCAATCTCGACTCTGCGACCGGTGAAAAAGTCATCAAGTTACTATTCGGTTTACAGAAAAAAGGCGTTACGCTAATTATCGTTACCCACGACGAAGACCTAGCTAAGATGTGCGATCGCCAAGTTCGCATTTCCGATGGTAAAGTCACCGAAGACTCCGCCAGTCAGAGCAAAACATCTACGAAAAAGCCTAAAAAATCCACTACCAAGACCAAGGCGGCCAAAAACCAAACCGCGAAAGGAGAAAACTAATGAAATTCTTTGATATTTTGCGCACTGCGAACCACAACCTCTTTCGCAACAAGGTTCGCACCATGCTAACCGTTATCGCAATCTTTGTTGGTAGCTTTACGATTATTCTCAATGTCGCAATTAATACTGGCGTTAATTCATTTATCGACGAACAGACTGCTAGCCTCGGCGGCGACAATTTCATCATGCTTATGCCATCCGGTTCATCCGAGATGGCTTCAAGTATGGTCGCTTCTAGCGAGCCCGTAGAGTTCATCGAGAAAAAGACTGGTGAAACCGAAATCGGTGCTTTCTCTGATGAAGACATTGAAAAACTAAAACAAATTGACGGCATCGACGCAGACTCATTCTATTCTCCTGCCCCTCTCAGCGGTACAGGCTACTATGCTAGCGATAAAACCGACAAGAAATATGAAATCCAAAACCTCATGATTCTGCCTCCAGGGAATTTTAAAATTCCGCTCGCCGCCGGCGAATTAGTCGATAAAGACGACGCCGCAAAGTCTAAAAACCAAGTCGTACTCGCTCCTGGATACCGAGAAGCGCTAGGCTACGAAACTGATGAAGATATTATCGGTCAAACCATCACTATTAGCATTAAAAATGAAATCCTCGACAAATGGACAGCGATCGACGTCGAAGTTGTCGGCGTCGAAGCTAGCGGCATTGTTTCAAGTAGTATGGGTACGCTTATCTCGCACGCCGTCTACGATGCACTTGCTGACGCAGTTTACGAAGGTTATCCAAGCGAATATCGCGACAACCAGCCGAATTACTATATCATGGCAACATATGACACAAGTCGTTTTAGCGAAGACGAGATCAAGCAGGCCATTGCTGATGCAGGCTATGAAGCCTGGACCGTTTCCGACATGATGGGTATGATTCGGACTTTCTTCGACGCAATCATGATTGTCTTTACGATCTTCGGCAGTATCGCTTTGCTTGCCGCCGCCATCGGTATTATTAATACTCTACTCATGTCAGTTGAAGAGCGTACTCGCGAAATTGGCCTCGACAAAGCCCTTGGCATGTCGAGCGGACGCGTGTTCACCGAATTTGCCGTCGAAGCTATTAGTCTAGGTTTCTGGGGTTCTGCTTTTGGCGTAGTCGTCGCGATGTTTATCGGCACACTCGCGAACTCCGCCGTACATGCACCAGGCGGTTTCCTCGCAGAACTTCCGACTTTCAATCTATTTGAGTTTACCGCCAGCAATATTATACCGTTCATGATTATCATCATGTTCATCGCTTTTCTCGCCGGCACTATCCCTGCTTGGAAAGCCGCTCATAAGAATCCAATCGACGCCCTAAGATATGAATAATATAGAAATTGAAAAACTTATTCCTGGTGGTCAGGCTCTCGGTACACTCGAAAATGGAAAGAAGATCATGCTCTGGGGTACGCTACCGGGCGAAATCGTAACCAAAGTCCACGTTACGAAGGAAAAGTCAAGCTATTGCGAAGGTGTTGCCGAAGAAAACGCCAAAAAGTCTCAATACCGCATTGAGCCAAAAGATGAGTGCTATCTTGCAACTTCGCCTTGGCAGATTATGACTTATGAATATGAATTGGAACAGAAATTTGCGATTCTTAAAGAGATTTATCGCCAAGCCAAAGTTGATCTCAGCGAGATTACAGTTAGCCCAGTTCAGACCGACGGCCAGGATTTTCATTATCGTAACAAAATGGAATATGCCCTGTATTACAACCATGCAGACGAGAAAATCTATCCCGCTTTTCACGGCCGTGGCAGTCACCGCAAAGTTCCAGTCGTGCAATCCAGTCTTGAACGCTCTGAGATCTGGCAACGCGCCACAGAAATTATCGATGAGTTAAACGCACGAGGTGAAGATGCGCGTAAATACCAGAGTTTATTGCTTAGATGCGATCAAAACGGCAGCGTCAGCGGCGGGTTGTATGAAAATCATAAACCACATCAAGAGTTCACGAGTCTCAGCGACAGTATTATGGGTGAAACTTATACTTATTCGCCGAATGGCTTTTTCCAGATCAACCTACCCGTATATGAAATGGCGTTACGAGAGATAAAGGGCTGGGTTAAAGCGGGCAATGTCCTTGATCTATATTCTGGGGTTGGCACGATTGGGCTCAGCGTAGCACGCGACAAAAATCTCGTCCTCGTCGAATGCGATAAATCAGCTTATCGTGAACTCGAAGCTAATGTCGAAAAAGTCAAGTTATCAAGCAGTAGCTCGGTGCATATCACTCCGATACTAGCAAAGTCCGAAGATGCACTAGAGTATATCGCGCCCGACCAAACCGTGATCGTCGACCCACCCCGTGCCGGTTGTATGCCAGAAGTGATTGCGAAATTCAACGCGACCGAGCCGAGGACGATCATTTATCTATCCTGCAACCCAGTGACACAAGCCCGCGACATCAGCAAGTTGCTTGATATATATAGTATTGTTAGCGTAACACCTTATAATTTCTTCCCACGCACTCCACATCTCGAAAACTTAGTCATTTTGGAGCATAAATAACATGGGATTAAACAAAGAGCAACGCGAAGCGGTCGAGTACCTAGACGGACCATTGTTAGTGCTAGCTGGACCGGGAACTGGCAAGACGCAATTGTTGTCCGCCAAGGTTGCGTATATTCTCGAAAATACCGATACCAATCCCGAAAATATTCTTTGTTTAACTTTTACCGAATCTGGCGCCAGTAACATGCGCGAACGCCTCAGTAGCATGATCGGCAAAGCTGCGAGTAGCGTCAATATCTTTACTTATCATGCTTTTGGTTCAAACATCCTTGAACGCTACAAAAATTATGCCGAGAATTTTAACCGTGAACTCGACAATGTAATCGACGGCGTTACCCAGTACAAGTACGTGCGCGAGATTCAAGACGGCTTAGCAGCAACTAATATTCTGAAGACCACCAAGGTCAATGACCTGGTCGAGACGATTAGTCATGCGAAATCCGCTAGATTAAGTGCAGATGACCTCGCGAAAATCGCTACACGCAATATCGCCGATAGCGAAAAGATTAGCGCAGCAAGTACCGAAATTCTAGAAAACCTTAAACCGCGCATGAAATACGAACTCGCCGTGGCGGAAGTTTACCAGCCACTACTTGAAGCATTGAGTGAGTACACTAGTAGTGAGCCGATTATTGGTAATGTCGAGCCAAGCGCTAATGGCCTCGTACGCGAGCTCGCCGAGATTATTGAGACCGAGAGTGCGAAAGATAAGCCTAGCGTTAGTCCGCTTACGAAATGGAAGAATCAACGCTTTGAACGCGATAGTATGGGGAATTATCGCCTCAAAGATTATATCGCGAACAAAAAGCTCGCCGCTTTGAGCGAAGTCATGCGCACGTATGAAGAAAAACTGCGTAATGAGGGAATGTTTGATTTCGCTGATATGATCGAGGAAGCGATTCAAGCCCTACGCGAAGATCGTGGCTTCCGACTCAGCCTGTCTGAGATTTTCCAGTATATCCTGCTCGATGAATTTCAGGATACTAACCCTTCGCAGTTTGAACTGATTAAGTTGTTGACTGATTATGAAAACCCGAGCGTCATGGCGGTGGGTGACGACGACCAAGCAATTTTTGAGTTTCAAGGCGCGAATGCTAGCAACTTGTTAGATTATCAAGAGCATTACGGCGCAAAAGTTATTACTTTGCTAGATAATTATCGCAGCACTAGCGAAATTTTGGCATTTTCGCATCGCGTCGCCGAACAAGTCGGTGATAGCTTCGCCAAACATCACGGCGTCGCCAAGGTACTAAGGTCAATGTTTGAGTTGTTAGGCAAAAAACAACCCGCCGAGTGTCAGATCGAGCGTCATGAGTTCAGTGTCGCCAGTGATGAATATTATTGGGTTGCGAAGCGTATCCGCAACCTGATTGACCGCGGCGAAAATCCCGATGAGATTGCCGTAATTGCGCCGAAACATAAACATCTCGCACCATTATTACCATATTTGAAAAACCAGAACATTAACATCGCCTACGAGAAGAAATCTAACTTACTTGAAGACCCGAAAATTCATGAGCTAATTGTAGTCGCCGAATTTGCGAATGACCTCGCAAACGAAAAACAACCCGGCCATCGCCTGCTCGAAATCCTCAGTTTTCCGTGGCTCGAAATCGACACTCTGCAAGCTCTTGAAGTTGCGTATAACGCAAAAAAGTCCGAAAAATCATTACTCGGATACTTACGCGAGAGCGAAGATACGAAATTACAACGTATCGCTCAATGGCTCGCCGATCTCGCCATGCAGAGTTTTGAGGCTCCACTAGAGCTATGGCTCGACTATTTGATTGGCGCTCGCACGCTGAATGATTTTTGTTCACCTTATTTAGCATATTATGAGGCGCACGGTAGCAAAAGCGAAGTTTTTGAATTTTACGAAAATCTTAACGCACTGAAAAACACCGTCGTCCAACATACGCGCAACCAAAATCCAAAACTGGCCGATTTTATCAACATGATTCATGACTACGAAGAAGCTGACGCCAGCATTATCAATACCAGCCCCTATCGCGACGCCGAACACGCTGTCCAGCTCATGTCCGCCCATAAAAGTAAAGGGCTTGAGTTCAAGTGGGTTTTCATGATTGCCGTCGACGAGCTCGCTTGGGGTAAGGCAAAGGGGAACAATAACATGTTCAGTCTCCCGAGCAACCTTAGCCAAATTCGCCACACCGGCGTCACGGACGATGAGAAGCTGCGCCTGCTCTTCGTCGCGATTACCCGCGCGAAGGAACATCTCGTTATGACGAACTCAGTGCAAGATTTTTCCGAAAAACAAGTCGCTCGGCTAGGCTATCTTGACGAAGTGCGTGACGAAAAGGCAGAAGTGCAAGTTTCCCCGTACTTGCCAGAAGGCGCGCAGGAAATTCATACCCATTATGACGAGTTTGACGAAGAGACCCGCCTAAGCGAATTGCGCCAAGACTGGATTTCGAGTTACCAGGTGTTGACGCCGGATCTTAAATTGTTATTACAAGCGCGCCTCGCGAATTACCGTCTGACCGCGACCGATTTGACAAGTTTTATTGACATTATTTACGCCGGCCCACAAGCGGTTTACAAGAGTCGAGTGCTCTCCGCTCCCGATGAACCGTTAACTATGCAGCTTGCGTACGGGAATTTAATTCACAGTACGCTTGAACAAGTTACGAATCAAGGAGCTGACCAAACTGCCGCACTGAAACATTTTCGTGAGAAAGCTACCGAAGTCCCGTTACAAGCCCGCGAAATCCGCGAGTTACAAGAAAAAGGTGAAGCTAGCCTGAAGATTGTGCTCGAAGAATTTCAAGATATTTTACGCGCCGATGGAGCAAAGGGCGAAGTTAACTTGTCATCCGAACATCTTAGCTTCAATGAAGTTCCTGTGACCGGCAAAATCGACCACATTAATATCGACCGTACGACGAAAACTATTGAAGTTTATGATTTTAAGACCGGTAACTACCATGATAATAAATGGCAAAGTCACCCAACTCTGTATAAGTATGCTCTGCAGCTTGAATTTTATAAGTTATTGCTGAGTCTCTCTCCAAGTTATCGTAATTATAAGATCACGAAGGGTCATATTCTGTTCGTTTCGCCTGATGTCGAAGGGAAAGTTTACGATAAAGTCTATGAATATGATGACGCCGGCGCAAAAGAGTTGCGCACACTTGCCAAAGTCATTTATCAGCAGATTACGAGCCTTGAATTTATCGAAAATCCTGAAATTAACATCCCCGGAGACAAGAAAAATACCCTAAAAGACGTGCGTGCTTTTGTCGAAAAATTGCTGGGGCAAGCTAAAAGTATTGACAAAAAGTAAGTTATGGTGTATAATGACGATAGTTACAGACGAGTTGCGTCGGTGACTGGATTTTGGTGTATCTAGCACCACGCAACTTGAGAAACTAATGGTTTTCTGACATTCGCAAAATAAAGGAGGTGTTTATGAATGTCAATCCCAAAGTTTAGTGTCCCGAAATTCCTGAAACCTTATCGGCAGCAGAGCTCTCAACAGCCGCAGACGTCACAGTTTACCGACGCGACTCGCAGAGGGTCAGAGTATTGTCCGTATTGCGGTGGATACCATAGCACGGATGCTGAAAGGCGCGCTTGCGCTGATGCGCACTCGTCGATCGATTCTCAGTATCGCTGCCCGCGCTGCGGTCAGTATCATGACACACTGTATGCCGCCGAACATTGCTGCGACGAGGAGAAACGCTACGAGCGCAAATACGACCCGCAGACTTATGCCGGATACACCAGTGGGTATGGCAGCGAACCCGCAGAAACCGGTAGTAGCTGGTATCCCGGCAGGCAATCTACTTCCAGCGGAGGCAGCAGCGGTGAAAGTATTTTTGAGTCGCTTTTCAATTTTGGCGGCAATAAGGAAACCGAGCACGAGCAAAGTTCAGGTGGAGGAATCCTCGATTCATTTTTTAACGCCGGCGGCGGTGGCAATAAGAAAGGTGGTGGCGGATTCTTCGGCTAGAAAAGAAAACTATTATTTTACCACATGTGGTAAACGGGTGCACCTGCACCCGTTTTTTAATCCAGCGCCTTACGCGCTCATCTTTGTCTTATCCTAGTCTCCTTCCTTTTTCTCCATT
>CALBZW010000015.1 GCA_937889535.1 uncultured Candidatus Saccharibacteria bacterium
CGATTCTACTAGTAGAATCGGGTTTATTAAACCGCTTGGCTTTGTATCAAGCTTATGATTACATTGTAGCACGGATGTACGAAAATGTCAATAGTTTTTACGGTTTTTATGCTAATTTGCTAGTGTTTTGCCATTTTTTACAGATATTGCTGCATAGTTTTAGCGTCTGTCAATCTTGCAGAAAACTAGGAGTTGTTAGACAATGTTGGCTGGGGTGTGCGTAGATGCTCGTGCTATAATAAACGTATGGAAAGCATAAGCGGACGCGAGACTTGGACGGAGAAGGAAGATTCGGCGGATGATCTGGTGGCAGAATTTGAGGCGATTGACGAGAGTGAGGCAGGTGCGGCAGACGAGATGACTGGCTGGGATAGCCTGATGGAATATCAGCCATGGGAAGAGTTTGAGGAATTTGGGGAGGCTGGAAGCGGTGAAAGCGACGAGGTCTACGAAAGCAATGATATTGACGAATCTGATGAGTATGAGGCATATGATGAAGAGGGTGATGACTGGAGTGAGAATAATTGGGAGGATGGAACTAGCTGGGATGAGGGTGACGAGCGGACAGAGGAATTGGAGCGAGAGAAGCAGTTTGAGGTTTTGACGATACCGCGAGAGATTCTGGAAGAATACGATTTACCGGAGTTACCGGAAAGCCTAGCGATTATGGGTGGAACGGCACGGAGCGTGGCGAGACGGATCGTAACGGGCGATACGGAACCGGTGCGAGATTTGGACCTAGTATATATACCGGAACTCGGTGACGATGATACTAAGTTGAGTAGTGCGGAGCTGGATGATCTATCGAAGGAGTATATGCCGGATGATTATATGTATGGGCATGGAATCCAGACAGAAGAACTGGAAAATTATTTCTTGACGCGAGATTTTACGATGAATCAATGTCTGATTTATCAGGATAAATTAATGTTGACGCGGGCGGCATATGATGATTTGCAAGAAAATATCATCCGACCGTCGTATGATACGCAACCGAATGCCGAGACGCCGATTAGCGAGCGGTTGTTTTTGAAAGCATTGATGATGAAGGCGATGCTTGCGGCGGCAGGCGTATCTGCGACGCTGGAGGAATTTGGAATGGGACAGATAAATGAGGAAATGGCGGAGCGAGTGCGTGAAGGGGAGGATTTGCGATTGGGAGCGCCCAATATTGCACCAGCGCTAAACAGGGCGATGAGTCAAGGAGCAGAGATAACACAAGAATTCGTTAATACTTTGGTTGAATCTGGGGTAGTGCCCGATTACTATCAGGGTCGGCCGCTGTTGCTAGCGCGCAGAACAAAAGATAAGTGTGATGATTTTACCTATCAGCCGGACGACGATTGGAAGAATGAAGAAATATATGACAGCTTGGATGAGACGATAATGGAGTTGCCGGATAGGCGGCGGACATATAGCTCAGCGATGCGCGAGGCAATGCAGGAGTATGAGTCGTACTTCCAGATTAAGGAGCGGGAAACGGGGGAATATTCGCCGGAGGAGTATGAGTGGGTGAATCGGAAATAGAGAGCGTTGTAGTCGATTTATTGACGATAGTTTTAGAAAAAATAGCCCCTGAGTGGGGCTATTTTCGGGTTAGCGACTAGGCTATTCTTTGTCGACAACTTCTCCTTCAACAGCTTCACCGTCGTCTGCGCTAGAATCGTTATCAACGTTAGCGCCATCGGTCTTCGCGTCGGCAGAAGCAGATTGATACATCTTGGCACCGATTGGCATTAAGACGTCGTTCAAAGCTTTCTGGGCAGCTTCAAGTTTTTCCTTGTCGTCACTGGACTCTTCAAGAGCTTTTTTCGCTTCGGCGACAGCATCCTTGATAGTCTTCACGTCGTCTTCGGAAATCTTATCCTTGTACTCGTCGGGCATCTTCTCGGCCTGGTAAATCGAGTTCTCGAGCTGGTTCTTCGCGTCGATCGCTTCGCGCTTCTTCTTATCTTCTTCGGCGTGAGCTTCGGCCTCGGCTTGAGCCTTTTCAATATCTTCCTTGCTCATGTTGCCGGAATTCTGAATCGTAATGCTTTGCTCTTTGCCAGTTCCCTTGTCTTTTGCGGTAACGTTCAAGATACCATTAGCGTCGATATTGAAAGTAACCTCAATCTGCGGGGTGCCGCGAGGAGCGGGAGCGATACCATCGAGGATGAAACGACCGAGAGATTTGTTGTCGGCGGCCATTTCACGCTCGCCCTGGAGGACATGGATTTCGACTTGTGGCTGATTGTCAGCGGCGGTCGAAAAGACCTCGGATTTAGAAGTCGGGATGGTCGTATTGCGCTCAATTAATTTCGTGCTGACGCCGCCCATAGTCTCAATACCGAGAGAAAGCGGAGTAACGTCAAGCAAGAGAACATCTTTCACATCGCCCTGCAAGACACCGCCTTGAATAGCGGCACCGACGGCGACAACTTCGTCAGGGTTCACGCCCTGCATCGGGTCTTTGCCGAAGATTTTCTTCACTTCTTCGACAACGGCCGGCATACGGGTCATACCACCGACCATGACAACTTCGTCGATATCTTTCGCGGTGAGTTTCGCGTCTTTTAGAGCCTTTTCGACTGGCTCGGCGAGACGCTCAAGCAGAGGTTTAACTAACTCTTCGAGTTTGGCACGGGTTAGCGTGTACTCAAAGTGCTTCGGGCCGTCAGCATCAGCGGTCAAGAATGGCAAGTTAATCTCGACTTCTTTCGCGCTGCTGAGCTCTTTCTTAGCTTTCTCAGCTTCGTCTTTCACGCGCTGCATGGCGGCGGCATCGTTGCGAATGTCGACGCCGGACTCCTTCTTAAATTCATCAAGGAGGAAGTTAACGATAATATTATCGAAATCTTCACCACCAAGGTGAGTATCACCGTTCGTAGACTTCACCTCGAAGACACCGTCGCCGAGTTCGAGAATCGAGACGTCGAAAGTACCACCACCAAGATCAAAGACGGCGATTTGCTCATCTTTCTTATTCTCAAGACCGTAAGCGAGAGCAGCCGCAGTCGGCTCATTAATAATACGCTTCACTTCGAGACCAGCGATTTTGCCGGCGTCCTTCGTTGCCTGGCGCTGAGAGTCGTCGAAGTAAGCTGGAACGGTAATAATTGCTTCGGTTACCGGTTCGCCGAGGAAAGCTTCGGCGTCAGCCTTAATCTTCGAGAGGACCATGGCTGAGATTTCTTCTGGAGTATATTCCTTGCCATCCATCTCGACAGCAACACCGTTACCTTTCTTGACAATCTTGTAAGGCATGATGTCGAGATCGCGTTGGACTTCCTTGTCGTCGAATTTGCGACCGATGAGGCGTTTAATGCCGTAAATCGTGTTCTTTGGGTTGGTCACGCGCTGACGCTGAGCGACTTTACCAACGAGACGGTCGCCTTTTTTCGTCACGGCGACGACGCTAGGAGTCGTGCGGTCACCTTCGCTGTTTGTGATGACTTCTGGTTTGCCGGCGACCATGTAGGCAAAAGCAGAGTTGGTTGTACCGAGGTCGATACCAATGATTTTTGACATATGATTTCCTTTCTTTAATAAATACAGACGGAGGTAGCTGGACTACCATCCTTTTCAGGACCCGCTTGACCCGTCCCGTCGTTACGGGCGGGTCTGCGCTTCGCTCGCTCCCCGTTGGTCGCGAAGAGTCCTGAAAAGAACCGTAGTCCAGTCACCGACGACTGTATTTTTAAATAACAGATTCTATTTACAATGATATATCATTAGCACTCATGTGTCAACAGTGCTAATTACCCTGATTATAGCAAATTAGCAGTCGTTTGGCAAGAGTGCTAATTAATTTTGGCTGATTTTTGGGGTTTGGGGGTAAGTTTGGGCTTAATAAGGCAGACAATGCAGAGCAATCCGCCGACGAGCGAAGCAATCATATCCCACATCGTATCGGCGACGCCAGATTTGACTAATTCTTGCATATTTCCATCACAGAATGTGTCATAAAGAAACTCATAACATTCCCAGCCGACCGCAACGAGCGCGACGGCGCCGACGAGGAAGAGAGCCTGAAACCAACGGGCAGGCTTCTGATTGTGGATTTGTCGCATATAGAGTGCAAAAAGTTCTTGGCCAGCGAGGGCTACGAGAATTCCGGAGAAAAAATGAACGATTTTATCATAATAGGAGTCGCCGCTCGCCGTCACGAATATTTGACTATACCAGTTTAGGTCGATTCCTAGCACCATTGCAACTACCAAAAACCCTTCGTAGGCAAGCGTAAGCGGAGTACTAAACTCGACCTTTAGTAACTTAAAGAGGTTCGGGACATAAGGCAAAATAATAGTCGCGACATAGCTCAAAGGTTTAGACCAAAAAGTTGGCGCAATGAGCCAACCGATCAGCATCAACGCGCCAGCCACAGAGATCATGGCTTTCAGGATATTACTAAAAAATTCAAGACGCTTCATGGGTTAATTTTAGCACAAAAATACAAGATTAAACCCCCGACGCCTTTGGTCGAGGGTTGAGAACTATCCGGGTAGTTCGGCGATTCTCTCGTTAAGAATCTCAAGCGGGATAATAAGCCCACTGCGATAATTCCGAACAACCTGGAGAACGAGATCGGCGCTACGAAGCTTGCCTTGACGATTTAAATCGTAAATCGCGTCTTCGGAAAACCAGCGTTGCGACTTGATTTCTCGATGATCAAACTCGAAATGTTCGTCGGTCAGTTCGGCAACGAACACAATAAGCAGACAGGGGTCATCATTATGCTTGCCGTGTTTAATAGCGCAAATTCCCTTAAGCTCAACGCCGCGACCCAATTCTTCATGCGCCTCTCGAACGGCAGCATCAATAAATTGTTCGTCCTCTTCACAACTGCCAGAGGGGATATTCCAGTGATCTTCAACAGTACACCAGACACCATTAATTCGACAGCGCAAGTCTTCAACGAGCAAAAATTCCCCCTTGTCGTTCGTAACAACTACGCCAGCGCGATACCAGGAATCACCCCAGCGCTTACGATGTTGTTTTGTGAATGGGAGCCGAAAAAGTTCGCTCCGGTCCTTAATAACCTTTGGCGTTTCGATTTTAAGCAAAATCTGCGTACTGATGTGGCCAATCATTCCCATAAGGTGCTGATAAATACCCATTTCCTCACCTCCTTTTTTATGGGTATTTAAAATGAAAACTGCGGTCTAATTCCAAGAATTAGACCGCATACGTATGCG
>CALBZW010000016.1 GCA_937889535.1 uncultured Candidatus Saccharibacteria bacterium
ATAGGACGGTTATGCTTAAGTCAACAAGTTTTTTGGACTTTTTTGTAGGAATTTTTGAGTTATGTTTTGCGGAGTTTTCCACAAAGTTACATTCTTTCGATCTCAGAATTGTTTAGCTCTACCTAAATACTTGATTTCATAAATTTCACGTAAGTCTGAGCCTTCGAGATCACTGAGATATCTCTCTGTAACAGACTCGGTTGCGTGACCGAGACCGGCTTGAATTTTGCGAGTCGGTATACCTAATAATTTCAAATCGGTCGCATAGGAATGACGTAAATCGTGCGGGCAGAAGTCCGTAAAACCAGCCCGGGTGAAAGCTCGACGTAGATACGAGCGTATAGTGCAAATTGCGAGAGGTCGATGCGGAAAAATCGGACTAGGCCAAAGATAATTTCTTATTTTATTCTGGATAATCCAACTCCGTAGCCGCTCTTGGACTTCTGGACAGAGAAAGGCGTGGCGTTTTTTCTGTCCTTTACCAATGACCGTAATCCTGTCACCCCGAATATGCTTTACTTGTAGACTCTGGAGTTCGCCAATCCTCAGACCGCAGTCGAAACATAGCCGGATGAGTAGCCATTCAACTATAGTAGAATGTTCTAATACCCTCTGAATGTCGCTGCGCGAAAAGCTACGTTTGCGTGGCGGATATTCGGTAACCTTATGAATTAAAGCAAGTTTAAGTTTTGGCATCATGAGTCCCATTTCCCTCTGCCAGCGCAACATTGCTCGGAGATGGGCGAGACGGTCATTAATCGAGCGCCCAGTATTGCCGCGATTTTCTTGGCTGTCGATCCAGTTATATATGTGTTGATTATTAATTTTGCGCAGGTCGCCTAAGTTGCTTTTACGAATGAAATCGTTAATGGCGTGGGTCTTACTAAGCATTGAGGCAGAGCTCATGCCGCGAATATGCTCGCAAAAATAGTAATATTGGTGGACTTGACGAAAAATTGCACGTCGAGGCGATGTAACTTTTTCTAGTTGGTAGTTCATCTTTTCTCCTGTTTAGATTACTCCAAC
>CALBZW010000017.1 GCA_937889535.1 uncultured Candidatus Saccharibacteria bacterium
AAAACCCGTATACGGGTTTTACTGTTGAAGAACAGTAAAACCTTACGCTAGAAGCCTACGCCCTTTGACATAATGACTTGCTAGACGTATTTTCGCCTTACTTGCCTATTTGCGCAGCGACACAGTAGGCAGCTAGGGCGGAAATACCAGTTTCTCCCAAAAAACAAAATAGAGGAGGTAGCAACATGGAAGCTACATTATCATTTATTCAGGAATTGAGCGAGAAAGTTACAGAGTTAATCGGTTTTCATCTCGGTGCAGACCATATCCATTATATCGAGGAAGACGGTACGGGCTGGCATTATTATATCCAGGCTCTGCAGCCGGGTTACCCGGTACTCGCGATGCACTATCGTGGACCGCTGATGCTGGCGTTGCCTTTTGCAGATTATTGCAAACTGGAATCTGGCGAAATTACGGCCGACGCATACATTGCGCAGTCGCACTGGAACTACGGCTACTACTGGGGTGGTGGCGGACTGCTAAGCGGTGCCTACTGGCAACCATTGGAGGCAGAAACCGGCATTCATGATACCGAGCGTATTAGCCGCTATCTGCATATCCTGCATTGCCGTACGTTCCATCGTTCCAGTGGTTATATGCCGAGCGCCGAGAATTGCGCGGAGTGTCAGCTTGATGAGACAGGCTGCCCGTTTTCGCCGCAGAATCAGACTGGTTCATGGGACAACGAGGTCGCAGAGCTGGACGGTCGGGTGGAATTATTCCAGGCAGTTTGTGAACGCGTGCAACAGGAGCTCGGGTTTGAGCACTACGACTTCATGACACATAATGAGTCCAAGCATGAGCTTTTGCTCTTCCCGGGCATGAAGCCGAACACTGTACGGATTTTCCTTAGCCGGGATTTGCTTAACGATCTGCTTTATCATCCAGAGGTGAAACGCGACTGGAAAGAAATGGCGGCACGTCTCGACATTGCCTTGGCGATGCCATGGCGCCCGGAACAGCGCACGATGCTCGACCTGAACGCTCCTGACTTACATGCGGCCTGTCTTGATTTTTGGGGCGATAAGATGTTGCAGGAGACGGACTATACCGAAGCTGCTGCTATGCAGACTGCACCGGTCGATCACGGATTTATTACCTCGCGTGGCCTTAAAATCCTGGAGACTATCAATAAGGCTTTCAAAAAGGCGCGCGGCTAATCGCAGGATTCGGCAAGTTATTATGGAAACCGCTGGTCGTTACGACTGGCGGTTTTTCTTCGTATAAAAAGTAGCCACTCTCATGGCTACTTTTTCGCTGATGCGCGCCCACACATCTGAAGCAGCACATTGGCACTGCCAATGTGCGTAGCTTAAAATAGCAAGAGACGATAGCTTTCGCTACCGTCTCTTTTTCGCTGATGCGCGCCCACCCCGGGGCACATTGGTTTGTTTTAATCCGCTGTTTTTGTTTTTGTTAAAGTCTCCACACTCCACCAAACGTATTCAGTGGAACCCCTGTGAAGCGTACCAGCTTATACTTAGAATATAGCACAAACAGTTTCGTGTCAAGAGATTTTGTGCGAAAAGTCCAAAAATTATCAATCTCCGACCCTGCGGTATTGACAAAAATGCAATTCTGTGCTACAATGAAGAGACAAGGCCTATCTGCGTAGCGGATAGAGAACATTAAGGAGGGTGCAATTATGCTAACCGATAGAGAAAAGTTGCGTGTCGGTAAACTCATCGCACGCATTCCGGCAACTCGAAAACCATTACGGATGGAAGAAGGAGGTCTTTGTCAGCTGCGCAGTAAAAACGCCACCGACCTAAGGGTAAATCGGCACTATGCGATTGGCGGGCCAAACTATAATGAGCTTGATCGCTCACTGCATAGCCGCAGGTCGGAAACGACCGTACCATATTATTGTCGTTTTGACATCTTTGAATATGGCCAACCTGCGGACATTGAGGATTGTGCTCGTAGGTTGTCGCGGCTCAGTATTCAGCTTAAAGTTTCTGAACTACGGCATTGTCGCCGACAAGATCTTTCACCTGCTGAATCACGCTATCTCGGTCAATGTTTCATGGTTTGTGGCAAGGTTAACCAAGTCTTTGGCTATGACACCTATGAACCGTCTTGCTCCGAAGCGCAGTGTGCTATCGGTAAGGATGGAACAGGGATGTATCCCTGTAGAATGAAACCTGCGCCGGTCGTGATGGAAGAGGGGCAGACCATCGAGTTTGTGTATCACGTAGAGGAGCAAAGCGGACGCTTGATCAGTGTTTTTGATTATGGCAAACTTCGTACTTATAGCTTCACTCCTCAAGAGTTCATTGCGAAAGGCGGATTCGGTCCAACGCAGCTCAATGCTATCATATAGCTTAGTTTGACCGGTTTAGCCTCGGCTAAAGGGCAGTTACGTTTTTGTAACTGCCTGATTTTATTATACGTTTTTACTACGAGGTATTACAATTTGACGAAAGTGTTTATCTGTGGCAAAATAGAAAGATGAAACCGCTCAAATTCACATTGATTACGCTTTTCCCCGAGGCCTTGCAGCCTTATCTTAATAGCTCGATGCTTTATAAGGCGCAGGATCGCGGAATCATTGCGATCGATTATGTGAATTTGCGCGACTTTGGTCTCGGTCCGCATAAATCGGTCGACGATACGCCGTACGGTGGTGGCGACGGTATGCTCTTGCGCTGCGAGCCGGTTTTCGCGGCGATTGAAAGTGTCAAAGCTGATGACTCGACCGCCGAGGTAATCCTCCCGACACCCGTCGGCACGGTCTGGACACAGGATTTGGTAAGGCAGTTTGCTGGGGTCGACCCCACAACGGATGGGGCCGAGAACGCGGTTCGAGAAAAGACGGCGCAACAGCCTCAACCAGGTTCTCAGCATTACATTATCCTTTGCCCCCACTACGAGGGTTACGACGAACGCATTATGAGTATTGTTGACTATCCGATTTCACTTGGGAACTATGTCTTGACTGGCGGGGAACTACCTGCGCTAATCATTATTGACTCGATTACGCGGCTATTGCCGGGCGTGCTCGGTGGCGAGAATTCCGCCGCGATTGAAAGTTTTTCCGATGGTGATAATCTCGAATACCCGCAATATACGAAGCCGGCCGAGTTTCGCGGGATGGCGGTGCCGGAAGTTTTGCTTTCTGGCCATCATGGTAAGATTGCTGAATGGCGCGCGGAGCAGAGCCGGTTGAGGACGGAGCGGAAACAGCCATAGTCGCGGCGGTGCTATAATATTAATTATGGATTTATCCGCGCCGATTGAGTCAGTGAAAGGAGTTGGCCCGAAGACCGCCGAAGTTTTGCGGCGGGTGAACTTGCGCACTATCGGCGACCTCGTCTATTGTCTCCCGCGTGTTTATGAAAACTACCAGACAACGGTCAAGATCGCCGATTTGCGGCCCGGCAAAGTTGTCATTCGCGGTAAAATTAGCGACCTGCGCCTCGTCCGCACCAGCCGTAAGCGCTTGACAATTACTCAGGGTGTCATTCGCGATGATACTGGCGCAATTCGTACGCTCTGGTTCAATCAACCTTACCGCGCCAAACAATTTGACGAAAAGCGTGAGTATTATTTCACTGGCACTTATGAATTCAAGAGTGGGCGCTATCAGCTCACCTCGCCCAGCGCCGCTCTCGTCCAAGACGTCGAGCAAGATTCCGCGGCCGGCTTCCAGCCAATTTATTCAGCTAAGAGTGTCATTAAGCCCCAGACTTTTCATAAGCTAATGGACGGCCTACGTCCTGACTTCGCCAAAATTCCAGATTTATTGCCTCTAACCGACGGTGCGCCAAAATTCATTACGAAAGGCGCGCGTGCCGAGGCGCTCTATAATTCACATTTTCCCGAAAGCCCCGAAGATGCCGAGAAAGGTCGCGAGTACCTTGCTTATGAAGAATTATTTGAACTAATTCTCGCCGCGAAACTTAACAAGCAGGAAAATCAACGTCTAAAATCCATCCCACTAAAATTTGAAGCTAAATTTATCCAGGCCATCGTCCAGCACCTGCCGTTTAAACTCACTGGCGCTCAGCGCCGCGCGACTTGGGAAATTTTGCAAGACCTCGAGCGCGGCACACCGATGAACCGCTTACTCCAGGGCGATGTCGGCTCCGGCAAGACTATCGTCGCTGCCCTTGCCGCCGCACAGACGACGCGCTATGGCTATCAGACCGCCCTGCTCGCTCCGACCGCAATTCTCGCCACCCAGCATTTCGAGAGCCTCGGAGAATTATTTAGCATGCTCGGCGGGGCACTGCAACGGCAGGGGGTCTCCTGGCGCATGCCGCGGATTGCGCTCTTGACCGGCTCAACTCGCGACAAGCGCCAGCTGAAAAAACTCATCGAACAGGGCGAAATTGACTTCGTTGTCGGCACGCACGCGCTGCTTACGGACGATACGCATTTCCATGCGCTGGCGTTTTGCATCATCGACGAACAGCACCGCTTCGGCGTCGGTCAGCGCCAAAAACTCCTCCTTAAATCTCCCGAAAACACTGCTCCGCACCTCCTCTCGATGACCGCCACTCCGATTCCGCGTTCACTCCAGCTCACTGTCTTCGGCGATCTCGACGTCTCGCTCCTGAACGAACTTCCACCCGGGCGTCAGCCGATCGTCACTAAAATTCTTCCCGAGGTCGAGCAGCGCGACGAGCTCTATCCCGCGATGCGCGAACTTTTAGCTAAGGGTCAGCAAATTTATTGGATTTGCCAGGTAATTGAAGAAAAAAATGCCAATACCGCTACTCCGGTCATCGAACAGGCCAAGAAACTCGCTAAACTTTTCCCGAAGATCAAAGTCGACATGCTCCACGGCAAGATGAAACCCGACGAAAAGGATGCTATTATGACCTGCTTCGCTGCTGGTAAAATTCAAATCCTCGTCTCAACCACTGTCGTTGAAGTTGGCGTTAACGTACCGAATGCTAATATGATCGTCATTCAAGACGCCGAAGGTTATGGTCTCGCTCAGCTTCATCAGCTTCGTGGGCGTGTCGGTCGCGGCGATCAGCCAGCGAGTTGTTACCTTCTCACGACCGGTGATGGCAAACCCTCGCGTCGCTTGCGCGAAATGGAAAAGTCAACTGACGGCTTCCATCTCGCCGAAATCGACCTCAAGATTCGCGGCCCGGGCGAAATTTACGGTTCGCAACAGCATGGTGAACTGAATCTCCAAGTCGCAAATTTGACAGATACGCAGCTTATTGCTCAGGCTAGCCATCATGCCTCCGAGTTTGTCAAACATCCCGAAAATCTTCAAAACTACCCCGAACTCGCCACGCGCATCAAGAAATACCAGCAACTTACCACCCTAAACTAGATAAAAATCAAAAAGTATGCTATAATGGAAGTATGGGGTAGTCATAATCTCTGACTGCACTGATTTCATTAGGGGACGTCAAGTCCCCGCATTTTTAACATATTCTAAAAAGATAGAAGATTCATAGAAAGGAAGTGATTTTTCATGCGGTTATCGACCGCAAACAAGACCAGTAAAGTAGCCTATTGTATAGCCGTTGTTTTGTTGATAGCACTCAGTTATGGCACCTTGCGCTCTGCTGGAGTTATCTGGTCAAAACTTAGAGCTGAGGCCGACGGTAATAAAGCCAATCTCGGCGAAGATATTGAAGCCGAAGCCTCGCTTGATAGCCTGAGCAATATCGACCACGGCGACACATTGGCGGAAGTTATGGAGGGGATCCGGCGTGAAGACTTTGAGGTCACGGCAGTTTTTACCGCGGACGGAGAGAAGCTGTTCGAGTACACTAGCTATAGCGGGGATAATGTCCAATTAAGCGCCGAGCACGTCCAGCTTATGCGCAAGTATGATGGCATTATCAGGCTACATAATCACCCGCTAGAGTGCCATGCTTCGTTTTCTCGTTCTGACCTCGAATCTTTAGTTGGCTGTCATGCTGGCTATGGCATTATTGTCAGTAGGAACGCCACGTATGTCGTCACTCCAAACCGTAAATGGCCGTCGGTTGATGAGATTGACGCTTTCATGCGCGGACATACCGATATGATGGAGGTCGTTTGGCCGCCGGACTATGACGAAGAGATCCCAGTGACAACTCGTGAGCTCATGGAGCTTGTCGCTGAGGAGTATGACCTTAGATATTACGAATGGAGTAAATCTAAGGTCTCTTCCGAAGAAGTTGCTCAGGCGATTCTCGGAGGGTAAAATGAGCAGTCTTCTATCGATAGAAGACTGAGGCGCGTCGATTTTGGACGCGCCGTTCTCTTTTATGCAGTATGTTATAATGGTAGAGACAAATTAACTATGTATTCCACTACGACTCTAGTCAAGAATTCAAAAATGAGTGGTAAGCTGGTCGGTACACATCAGTTACTCGACAAGGCTGCCCGCAAAGTCCTAGCGAAACATCTCCCGCGTGGTCGATTTTTTCCAAGCAGCAAGGAAATTCTGCAATTCGAGGGCGCGCGCGGCCCAGATGGGCTGAAGCGCAAAAGTCCGGACGACGATGATCCGTCGCATATGTTCGGCGATGACAATGGCGCCGAACTGTGGCAGCAAATCGCAGATCACCGCCACAATCTCGTCCAAGCCCTCAAAAAACACGATGAGGTTCGCGCGGCGTTTGAGGCGGCCTGGATGGCGCACAAGATCACCGACAGTCTGACTCCGGCGCACCATTTTCCGCTTTCTGAGGCTAAGGAAGAGCTGATGTCGAACAAGGAATTCGTCAAAATCTTCGGCGAACCAATTAAAGGTATCATGCACGGCCGCAGTGCTCTCGAAACTGCGCGCAATAACTGGCTCTATTGGGGGGCTGGCGGCTACATGTCGAAGCATGTTGGTTACGAATACGGCGTCGCAGTGATTGCCGCCGCTTTGCCTGAGCGTACAATCATGCCGCATGTGAATTCCGAGGAATTTTGCCTCGTCGAACCGAAAAAAGTGCTTTATGAGGCGATTGACCGCTTGCAGGTCGCAGCAATGTATGACCAATTCCGCCGAGATGGCTGGACGGTTGACCTCGCTATGGTGACCAAGAACCAGCTCTTGCCGGAAATTGTTCGCGTCATTGCTCTGCTCTGGTACTCGGCAGCCGAAGAGGCTTATGGCTTACATCGCGCTCGAAAGGCAAAAAAATGACACACTTTTCGCGTGGCGGTAAAGGTAGTCCCGCAGCAACTGATCTCCGCGTCATCGCCGGAAAATACAAAGGCACGAAGCTCGCGTCTCCCCGGAATTCCGCCACTCATCCTATGGGTGCGCGCGAGAAAAATGCCCTGTTTAATATGCTGCAGCCTTGGATTGCTGATGCGCGGGTGTTGGACGCTTACGCCGGCTCCGGCGCACTTGGTATCGAGGCGCTCAGCCGGGGTGCTACAGGTGTCGCTTTCGTTGAACAGCAACCGGCGGTTGTGCGAATTCTACATGAGAACTTATCGCGTATCGGAGTTGCGGCGGAGGTCTTGGCTGAGGCAGTTGCGGCGGCGACTGAGCGGACAGATTGGCAAGGGGAGTTCAATCTCATTATCGCCGACCCACCGTATGACAACTTTCAGCTATCAGAAGTCGAGGCGCTAGGTGAACTCCTGATGCCGGGCGGGATTTTAGCATTGTCATATCCGGGGGATTTGGGCGAGTTGGAGCTGACGGGTTTTCAGCTCTTAACAGCGCGTCATTATGCTGCTGCCGGTATCGGCATTTACCGAAAAACTATGCTATGATGGTAAGAATAAGGAGGTATCAATGGAAAAAGAAAATCAAGCTAAGACTAGCACCAAGGCGTCAAACCAAGGTAGTAAGAAAAGTCCGGTGCAGATTGTCGCGCTTGTGATCGCGCTCATCGCCGCGGTTGCATTAATCGGGCTATATTTGCTCGTGAGCGCCGAAGAGAATGCTAATGTTGGGCCGAGTACGGTCGAAGAGGAAACGATTGAAACGAAATGCGTTATCACAGAGTGTATCAAGGAGATCGAAACTGGCGATAGTATTGAGAAGATTACGGAAGTAATTGGCGTCGAGCCAGAGACTGATGAGACTACGGGCACGGCAAAATGGAAGTTTAATAGCAAAGAAAGTGTCGCGCGCGAGAAAAGTGGTAGTAGCTATATCTTGCAGGCGACTATTGATAAGACCAAAATTGCGAATGATGATGTTGATTTGTCAATTTTCACTGAGCTGAAACAAAAGTTGGAGAGCGGCGAATCGTTCACTTACGACGAGCTGGTCAAGCAGCTTGGCGGTGTCGAAGGTACATTGGCCGGCAAAACTGATACCTCGAAGCGCTATACCTGGGTAGATAAACATGATCAGACCTTTAGCGCGACTTTCTCGGACAAAACTGGGCAGTGCAGTATTATTAGCTTACGCTAAGTTTTAGCATTAAGCAGGGTGCTTTTGGCGCCCTACTTTTGCCATTTCAGGAAGTTTTATGCTATAATAGAGCTGTTGCCCGTGTGGTGAAATTGGTATACACGTATGCCTTAGGAGCATATGCCGCAAGGCGTGCTGGTTCAAGTCCAGTCGCGGGCACCATTGAAAAATCAGGATAATTATGTCCTGATTTTTCAATGCCTAGATTGCGACATTTAATTACGTGGGAGCGCTTGCGCTCGTGTTGGGCCACACGCTGCAGCTTATAAAAATCCAATTTTTCTAACCTAACTTTTGCTAACTACCTCTGTTAAGAATAGCTCTGGACGTTAAAATTTTTTTAAAAATTTTAACGTCGCAAAAAATAATACTAATGTAGGTTCTCTATAATATCATGAATTATTGTAGTGCTACTTCCGGTACCACCGGCGCCACCACCATAGTACAGTTACCATTGGCTTTTGTCCGTAGCGGGATTGTATATCTTGATGCTAGCGCGGTGTGGTATGTTGGGCGCTATGCTCAGCTGTGGTCGCGTACGGCGAATTCACCGAATAATGCCTATGACTTATTTATCTACACCGATAATGTCGATCCATCAGCTGGCGGTGGTCGCTACGTCGGTCGCTCCCTCCGCTGCTGTACCGGAAGAAAGGATACTAAAAGGATGGAGAATAGAGAAGATAGCAAGATAAGCCTCTAGCCTAACTCTGGAATATAAAAACGTCGCGCCCGAGGGTGCTTTTAAATTTTTAGTAAAAGTCAGCGTGGTTACGCCCACGGAACTTTTACGTCCTGAAAGGAAAAATTAAAAAGCATCCCCGGCGCAAGGCGTCACATTCCAGAGTTAGGCTAGAGGCTTTATTTTTTATCATCTTCCTTTTTCCGAAAGATCGGCACCAAACCGTGGCCAAACCCAGCGGAGGGGGAAACCCCAGTAGCGATTTGTCGCATTCATATTGAGATCCGTAGGGTTGAAGTTGAGACGATAGGCGTTGGTAGACGAATTTGCCGTACGCGACCAGTCGTAGCCGTTGCTACCGACGTTGGCGACACCACCGCCGGTAGCCGTTGCTACCGACGTTGGCGACACCACCGCCGGTAGCCGTTGCTACCGACGTTGGCGACACCACCGCCGGTAAGATTAGTATGCCCGCTACGGACAAAAGCCAAACATAACCTAGCGCTAGAGCAAAAGAAGCCAGTCCGCACTTAGCCTAACCGTAATCAGACTAATTCCTGCACTCACAATTTTTCCTCTGACTTTGAGAGTCTGACTTCACGATCTTTCAAAAGGGAACTTATTACAACTGGAGCTTGACCTCAGATGTTGTAGTCGGGTCCCATGGAGCTTGCCCTCCACTTCTTCATTTTAGCACACCGTAAAATCATAAAACGTGCTACAATATATGAGACTCGAAGGAGGAAAATGAAGAATTCTAAGATTACGCGTAAAATTACCCAGGGCGTCTATGTCCTGACTACTCAAGGAGGGGGCTGTATTGTCGACGCAGTCTCCCGTGTCAGTGCCGGCGACCAGCCGTTGATTTCGGTTGCAGTTGCGAAGACGAATCATTCCCATAAGCTACTCGCCGAAAACGACACCTTCGCCCTTTCGGTCCTTGGCGAAGATGCGGACCCTGAGATCATCCAGACTTTTGGCTTTAATTGCTCTAAAGATTGTGATAAGTTCGCCAAGTGCGAGACCGAAGAAGCCGATGGCGTTCCGGTCATCAAAGCTTCGCTCGGCTACATGCTCTGCGAGAAAGTTGATGCGATTGATACCGAGACGCATACGCTTTATATTGGGCGGATGGTAGAGGGCGATGTTTTTTCAGATGAGAGGCCTATGAGCTATGCTTATTACCAAGAACATAAGGGCAAGTTGACTAAAACCCAGAGTGAGCAGGGAAAGACCGCTTGGGTTTGTACGGCCTGTGGCTACGTTTACTATGGCGATGAAGTGCCAGACGACTATAAATGTCCGCTTTGCGGTCTTGGGAAAGATTATTTTAAGAAAAAGGCTTAATATACCAAAAAGACTCCCGTGAGGGAGTCTTTTCTAGACTAATATCTCGGCGCCAGCTCGCGGCTATACGTTTCATTATAACTCGAGCCATATCTCGAAGCTTGAGCATAGCCCCAGAGGTAACTATCCGCACGCAAGTTAAATACTTCTGCCGAACTCTGGCGCGTTGAGTACCCAGCGGCGCCATTCGTCGCCAACCCTCTGCTCATCTGCGCCTGCGAGTCTGCTCCGAACGTCCGGTTTAACTTCATGCTGCCCGCTACTACTGGTCCGTTGAAGACTAGCTGCTGCGTACATGCATTACCCGCATTCCCTACGCCATCGCTTGTCGTTCCAGTACCACCAGCCGTGCCTTCTGCATAATCTACGCAAGTATTGACTTCGCCCTTGGCGATAATCCAAGCGTCAATCCGCGTCACATCACTTTTTACTTTGACATTATTTGCGAAAATAATCGTCTGCGGCAAACTCCGTACATTATAATTTGTATCATCGTTCGCAGAATTATTAACGTAACTTCCACTTGCGCTGCTAATCGTAATATCTGTATTGCTATCACCAATAACTGTCACTCCTGCCGCCGGATCACTACCTACCTTTTCTAGGTATGCCGTCAATCGCGTCCGAAAAGCGCTCGAGCTAAGGTTGGATCCAGCACCCGCTAGGTCGCATCCAACATTGGAAATCGTGAGCGGCGAATTCGTCGACCAAGGCGAAGTTGCGTTATTACAAACTGCGTTATTTGTCGATGTTAAGCCTGTACCATTACTAATACTTGCGCCCGAAGCAATCGCCTTACTTTTATCCATCTTGCCAGTCGACGCCGCCAGATATTCTGACCATGAACCGTAGAGATTGCGCGAATCGCCTGCTACAGGTATGCCTTCGGCGTTTTCTAGCTGGGTGCTCCCAGCCGGAGTCATATACCCCAGCGTTGGTCCGACCCCATCAATCAAATGCCGTTTCGCGAGCGACATTATAATGCTGTAACCTTGATTATCCTGACTAGAAACTAGTAAACCCCCATTCCAGAACGCCGTTGTCGGCCTTTTGGCAATCGTCCGGCAGGCTGGCTGCGCAACATAGGTATAGTCCTTTGCTGGTTCCGAGGTGTAAGTTACGCTGCTCGCACCATTCGCCTTAATGCCGTAAAAATATCGGAACTTATAGCCGAACGAGTTACAATATTTCTGACCAATATCGTCTGGTACGGCCACGGTCGCCGTCTCGCTAGTCGTGTCGCTGCCTGACGCCCCGTTTTCGGCTCTGTCCGCATAATCAACTGTATAGCGCGTCAGCCGACTACAAGCAAGTGGTTGCGGATTCCGCCCCCAGAACAGATTACATAAATCCGTCCCCTTGAATCTCGCTGCCCCTGCGACTAGGTTTGCATCATATGAAATTCCTGCGCCATGATTAAATACCACTGCTTCCTTGCCAATTAGGCGCCGTGTTTTGACTCCGTTCGCCGCACCGCTAATTGCCAACGTTGCATCTTCTCCTGCTAGCATTGCGTATTCTGATCCCGCTGATGCCCCTAGCCCCACATTTGCTTGAGCCAGAGGATCCTTGCCGTTCTCGTCTGAACCCATATATGTAATATAGGCACAGGCCTGTGAATTCGCGGCGTTTTTACCGCCTTCGACAATCCAGTTGTAACCTGCTCCGGCCAGACCATTTACGACGAAGTCGACGTATTTTTTCTCATACCTCACGCGCCGGCAAACCCGCTTCGTCTTTCCGCTGTCAACTGCCGTAAACTGTACGGTCACCGTATCGTTTCCGATTGTCGCTCCGCTATTCTGGCTTTCTTTTCCGCTTGGCGAGGTCCAAGTCCCGGTCGCTCCACGCTTATCTTGCCAGTCTTTATTCGCCCAAGCATCCCCGCTTTCTGTACCGGATTTCGTTCGAATTTTCCAATCTACTGACGGCGCCTGTACGGTGTCATTTGCGCCAAATGGATTAGTTACTTCATAGAATAATTCATGTTTGAAGTTGACTGTCACGTTAGCTTCATCCGTACTAATCTCGACTCGTGCTGACCCGTCGGCGGCGCTAGTCGCATTGTATCCGGATATATCTGAACCTTGCTCAGGAATTTCAACTGTAGACTTAGAGTAAAAACGGTTTTTGTTTTCGTCATTCGTCGTATCATTGATAATTGCACGGACTTCAGACGGGTCGCTACCGCAACCTTGCCCCGAGATATTAAAGCATCGATAAACTTGCACCGTACGTCGACAGTCTTTCGCTCCGTTTGACAAGTCAGTACAAGTACTGTCTGAAGATGAGAAGAATGTATCCAAATCGGTAATTGTATTTCCACCAAGGCTACCTCCTCCGGACCATTCGTATTGCGTTTGCGTATAACCGCGCGGAATCGAACGGCTCTGGTAGGTGATTCCTGGAATTGAGCTACCGCTACTATCACGCAAATCCGTATCGACGGCTGTAACTTGGTATGGAACTTCGGTATTATGCCCGCACCCGTATACCATCCCATGAATATCAAAAGTTGCCGTCCTATCGCGCCCACCGACTTCGCGATTTGCCAGCACTAATGCTTGACCTGGACCACCCCCAGCAGCATTGCTAATCCATAGGGCTCCCCAGCGCAGACCTGTGTTATTTCGACAGTTCGTACAAGCACTTTGGATTGCTGGGATTCCGCCTACTGCTACGCCGCCTAAAACCGCTTGCTCCTCGCAGCCATCGGCATTGGCTGCCGCAAGAGCCTGGCGCGGGTGCGCTATTAGCATTGGCAAGCTCAGAATAGCCATCAACGCTAAAGCAATAGCTATGTAGTGAGTAGTGCGCTTCGCGATTTGTTGTTCAATTTTCATCCTATCCCACTCCGTTCGTATCAATCATTGTGTTATTTTCAATAAACTCCTCGCACTGCTCCGCATTTTCGGGCTCTCCAAGACTGTTCCAGGCATTTACTACCGCATTACAGTAAGTCAGAGCCTCGTCCAGCGGTAAATCATCAGGATTAATCCCGTCTCCGACTTCAACTACACGCTCCGGGTAACTATTCGCTGCATAAAATAACATTTCGGCAATTGTGATGCGGTTGCGATCATCAATGGTTGCCGCCTCGTTCTTCTGTTCCTCATAATACTCTACTGCGCCTTCAATATTTTGTTCGTCACTATCGTCTGATTCCGCATTGTAGATCTCATTCGCGCTGGTTTGAATATCCTTGATTGTTTCATCCTGCAAAAAAGTCATTTCCTCTGGTTCCGGCCGACTCAACGTTGCGATGATCCACCAAATCCCCAGGCCAGTCAACAAGATTAGCAAGCCTACGATTAAGATAATCAAAATCATCTTTCGTGTTTTCTCGTTCTGCTTTTTCCGCTCGGCTGCCCGCGCCTTATGCTCCTTGAACGGGTCTTCTTGCCGCGCAGTGATTTTTCCAATCTCCGACGATCGAAACTGAATATTAGACTCTTGACTCGTATCCGCACCTTGTGCGTCAGGCGCCACTGACACACCCCCAGCCTTAGCTGCTGGTTGTGTAGCACCAGAAACCGGGCTACTATTAGACGGCTCGCTCATTCTACCTCCTCGAACCTTACTTGTAATGGTTAAAGCAATTATAGTACGATTTTCATTGATCGACAAGTCTGAGTTTTGTGAACCTGTTGTGCTAAAATGATTCCAAGGAGTTTTTATGAAAGTTGAAGAATTTACGATCAAAAGTCAACATGACGGTCTTGAGCTAGGTGTCAGCCTGCGCATTCCAGAACACCCAATCGGGATTTTACAGTTAGTACACGGTATGGCGGAACATCGCGAACGCTATCACGAGTTTATGGATTACTGTGCGGCGCAAGGTTTTATTGTTTTGATCCATGACCATCGTGGCCATGGTGCCAGCGTTAAATCCGAAGCAGATTATGGCTATTTTTATCAGGATGGCGCACAGGGAATTGTTGACGACGTACATCAGCTTACGCTCTATCTGCGTGAGCGCTTTCCTGGATTGTCACTGACGTTGTTCGGTCATAGCATGGGCTCGTTAGTTGTGCGTTGCTATGCGAAAAAATATGACGTTAATATTGACCGTTTGATTGTTTGCGGATCGCCAAGTAAACGCTTCGGAGCCGGCGCTGGGCGTCTCGTGGTCAAACTATTAAAAACTCTCAAGGGCGAACACTATCGCAGCCCACTTGTTCAAAACTTGTCCTTTAGCGGATATAACGAAAGGTCTGCCAAGCTCGCTCGTCAGAACGGCGAAACTGTCAGTCTTGCTAAGCACTACCCTAGCGAAAGCTCCTGGATCGTCAGTGACCCGGAAGTTGTGGCGGCCTACGACGCTGACGCGCGCGACGGCTTCGTCTTCACGCTCAACGGTTTTGAGAATCTATTTAGCCTTATGAAAACCGCCTATAGTAAATCCGGCTGGAAAGTTGACCGCCCCGATTTGCCAATTTTCTTCATCGCCGGTGCGAACGACCCCTGCATTATCAGCCAAAAAGATTTTCAGAAGGCAGTTGATTTTATGCGCGACCGCGGTTATCGTGACGTGAAGAGCAAACTTTATCCCGGCATGCGTCATGAGATTTTGAATGAAAAGGATAAACAGCAAGTCTGGTCGGACATCGTTGACTTTATCAAGAAATAGCCACTGGTAGACAAAACTCTCCATCACCCTTATACTAATCTTATGACGAATTTTTATAATCAGACCGTAAAAGCAACTTTGGCGGACTTTTCCGTCGATCCTGAAATTGGCCTTACCGAGAAAGAAGTTTTAAAACGCCAAGAAAAATATGGTAAAAATTCGCTTCATGTTCGCGAGACGCCGCTTTGGCGCAAGTTAATTGAGCCGTTTTTGGATGTCTTCATGGTGATTTTGGTTGTCGCTTTTATCCTGTCGGCAGTGCAGCAGGACTGGATTGAGACGATTGCGATTGGAGTTATTGTTATTGCCGACACTGCTATATATTATATCCAGCGCTTTTCGACCGATCGTATCCTTCGTTCATTACAAAACAGTACGAAGCAGGCCGTCGCTGTAATTCGCGACGGCACGGAGCAGGCGCTGGATGCGTCCGAGCTTGTGCCGGGCGACATCGTAATCTTGCGCGAGGGCGATCGCATCCCTGCCGACGGGCGCATTGTTAAAGAATCTGGACTGCTAGCCGACGAGGCAATGCTGACCGGCGAATCCGAAGCAATTGCCAAGGATGCTCGTGCGATTTCTGGTATGAAAAAAGTCTATGAACAGCGCAATATGGTCTTTTCTGGATCTTTCGTCCTAACCGGTAGCGGACGATTCGTTGTCACGGCAACTGGTGATGACACTGAGTATGGCCGCATCGCTTCGCTTGCCTCTTCGGTGGAAGAAAGTAGTCCGATTTCTGAAAAAATTAATCAGCTTGTCGTCAAGATTGCTATCGTAGTTGTCGTTTTAGCAATTATCGTCCTCGTCGTGCAATTAGTCGACGGGATTGAAATTTTCAGCGCGTTGAAATTTACGCTTGCTATGATTGTCTCGGCCGTGCCGGAAGGATTACCGATTGCGATCTCGATTATTTTGGCACTCTGTGCGAAGCGCATGGCGCGCAAGCAAGCCCTAATTAAGGAACTGAAAGCAATTGAATCAATCGGCATCGTGACGACGATTGCCAGCGATAAAACCGGCACTCTGACCGAGAATCGACTGGAGCTACGCGAAGTTTGGTCGCCTAGCGGCGCTGCGAATTTTCGCAAGCATCTCGCTCGTACGGCCCTTTGCGAAGCGACGTTGATTGATGCCGAGGGTGGCTCGACTCCGGCTGACCCGCTCGATGTTTCGATTATTAGTTATCTCGCTAGCTGGAAACTTGATTGCAATAAACTCGAACCGTTACGTTCTTATGCCTTCGACCAAGGTTTGAAACTTTCCGGCAATTTGTATCGCGGCGAAGATGGCAAGCTTGAACTTGCGGTGAAGGGTGCACCGGAGACGATTATCAATCGTTCTAGGCTTACAGCTGCTGAGCGTGAGAAGATCGAGCTGAAGCTAAATGAACTTGCCAGTAAAGGCTATAAAGTCGTTGCTATTGCCAGCGGTCAAATCAACAGTGAAATCAACGAACTTGGTCGGTTAAGCAAAGATGATAAGTTCCAGTTTGAAGGTTTTATCGCGATTGCTGATGCTATTCGCCCCGAGGCTGCCCGCGCCATCAAGCAAAACGCCAAGATGGGCGTAAAGACGAAGATGGTCACCGGTGACCACGCTGGTACGGCGTATGCGATTGGTCGCGAGCTTGGTTTAGCGCACGACATTTCCGAAGTTCTTGACTGTTCAAAATTAGGCAATATCGCCGACGAGGATTTGACTGATATGGTAAAATCGGTGACAGTTTTCGCTCGTGTGACACCAGAAGATAAATTCCGTATTTTGAATGCGATCAAACAAAGCGAAATTTGTGCCATGACCGGCGACGGCGTTAATGACGTTCCGGCTCTCGTCGGTGCTCATGTCGGGATTGCGATGGGGGATAGTCCATCGGTCGTCCAAGACGCTGGAGACATTGTTCTTCTGGATAATAATTTCAAAAATATTACGGAGGCGATCCGCGAGAGTCGGACGGTCTTAGCTAATATCCGACGTATGCTCGGTTATCTCCTCGCGACCAATGCCGGCGAGGCTCTGACTATGATCGGCTCACTCGTGCTTTTTGGCGAACAAATGCTGACTCCGATTCAAATCCTCTGGATTAACCTCGTCACCGATTCGTTGCTTGTGATTCCTCTTGGCCTCGAACCAGACGAGTCGCAGATCTTGCGTCGTAAACCGCAGCCGAAAGATGCCCCAATTTTACCGACCAGTATGGTGATTCGCATGATTATTATTGCTGTATTTATGTCGGGTATGACTCTTGGTACGTATTTCATTGCGAAACTCGTCCTTGGTTCAGCGGAACAGGCTAATACACTTGCCTTCACGGCTCTAGTTGTTATGCAGTGGAGCAGCGCGATTTCAGCGCGCGGGCTTTATGAGTCGGCTTGGCGGCGCCTTAAGGTGCGCCATCATGGTTTCTGGTGGGCGCTGCTAGTTGCAGTCTTGCTCCAGATTTCGGCAATTTTCGGCCCGCTTGCCGTCCTCGCTGGTACGGTCGCAACGCCACTAATCGCAATTATCGTGACGGCTCTAGTTGCCTTCGTGGTGCCGCTTGTAGTAATCGAACTATACAAGAAATTCCAGCGCCAAGAATAACTAGGCGAAACCCCTTTAGCAGCCGTTTAAACATAAACAATTTCGTTGTAATTAATACAACACATTTTACATTGACACCCCACATCTAGTGTCTTAAAATAAATATAGACACTACATATAGCGTCAGACAATTACAATCAATAACAATTAATAATAATCAAAAATAAAAATATCACTAGGTACAAAGAGGAGGTAATATTTTTTATGTTCAAAAAAATTGTCAAGCGGGATGGGAAAATAGCGAATTTTGATCCTGAAAAAATTACTGAAGCGATCGCGAAAGCTGGTTTAGTCACCGAAGAATTCAAATACGACCGCGCGAAGCAACTTTCCGATAAAGCCGTCAAACGCGCGACCGAAACTATCAAGCAGCGCACCCCCAGCGTCGAACAGATCCAAGATATCGTTGAAGAAGTCCTGATGGAATCGGCCTTCAAGAAGACAGCGAAGGAATATATCACTTATCGCCAGGAGCGTAACCGTATTCGCGAAGCGAAAAGTAACTTGATGAATATTTACAAAACTATTGCAATTGCCGATGCCTCCGAAGATTCAGATGTAAAGCGCAGTAATGCTAACGTCGACGGCAATAGTGCGATGGGTAAAATGCTTCAATTCGGCGCCGAAGGTTCGAAGATTTTTGCGAAGACGATTTTGATGAAGCCAGAATACGCTAAGGCGCACGATGACGGCGAGATTCACGTTCATGACCTGGACTTTTATGCGACCGGTACGTTAACTTGCTGCCAGACCGACCCATTACAGCTATTCGCAGATGGCGGTTTTAATACCGGGCACGGGCATCTCCGCACGCCGAATAGTATCGGTAGCTATGGTGCGCTCGCAGCTATTATTCTTCAGGCGAACCAGAATGAACAGCATGGTGGTCAGAGTATTCCGAACTTCGATTACGCCATGGCGCCAGGCGTCAACAAGAGCTTCCGCAAGGCGCTGAACCGAGCTATTAGGCAGTACAACCGCTTTAGTGGCAACAAGGAGTTGACAGTTAAGATTCCGGAGAACTTGGAATATGGTGACGAGAAGGCGCTAAAGAAGCTGAAGCTTCCGGCCGATATTATCGAGAGTGCGAATGAAGACGTTGAGCGTCAGACTTTCCAAGCCATGGAGGGCTTTATCCATAACTTGAACACTATGCACAGTCGTGCCGGTGCGCAGGTACCGTTCACTAGTATTAACTTCGGCACTGATGTGACTCCAGCGGGTCGATTAGTCAGCAAGTGCCTGCTTGAAGCGACCGAGGACGGTCTTGGTCACGGTGAAACTCCAATTTTCCCGATTTCAATTTTCAAGGTCAAGGAAGGCGTGAACTACAACCCTGAAGACCCGAACTATGACTTGTTTAAGAAGAGTATGGAAGTCAGCGCGAAGCGCTTGTTTCCGAACTTTGTCTTTATCGACGCACCGTTCAACTTGAAGGATTACAAGCCAGGTGATTATCGTACTGAAATTGCAACTATGGGCTGCCGTACGCGTGTCTTCGGTAGTATCTTCCCAGAGAGTAATGGCATTGCAACTGGACGCGGAAACCTTAGCTTTACGACGATTAATCTTGTACGTCTCGGTATTAAGCACGGTATCGCGCTCGGTGAGCGTAAGGAAGCTGACTGGTCCGGGTTTTACAAAGAACTTGACGAGAAGATGGATCTGGTCGCCGGCGAATTGCTAGAGCGGTATGAGTTCCAAGCTAATCAGCACGTCCGCAACTTCCCATTCCTCATGGGCGAAGGTAACTGGTTCGGTAGCGAAAAGCTAGGCTGGAATGATACTTTGCGCGACGTAATTAAGCATGGTACCTTGAGTATTGGATTCATCGGCTTAGCGGAATGCTTGGTGGCGATGACTGGCAAACACCACGGCGAAGATGAGGAATCGCGTGAGCTCGGTCTTGATATTATTACTCATATGCGCGAGAAATGCGACGCTTATAGCAAGAAATATAAGCTGAACTTTACGCTACTCGCGACTCCAGCGGAAGGCTTGGCTGGTCGGTTTACTAAGATTGACCGTAAGGAATATGGGCCGATCGAGGGTGTCAATACGCGCGACTACTATACTAATAGTTTCCATGTCCCGGTGTATTATCCGATTGGCGCCTTTGAAAAGATTGAGATTGAGGCTCCGTATCATGCTCTTTGTAACGCTGGGCATATTACCTATATCGAACTCGATGGCGACCCGAGTGATAATATCGAAGCTTTCGAGGCAGTGATTCGCAAGATGAAAGAAAGCGGTATTGGCTACGGTTCCGTCAACCATCCAGTCGACCGCGACCCAGTTTGTGGCTATTCAGGGATTATTGAGGGCGATAGGTGTCCAAGCTGTGGCCGGATTGAGAGCGAGGGCGACGTACCATTTGAAAGGCTAAGAAGGATTACTGGATACCTGGTAGGTAGCCTCGAGCGTTGGAATGACGGCAAAAAAGCCGAGGAACATGACCGCGTGAAGCATGACGTGAAATGTAATCTGAACGGCGTGTATAGCGTAGAAGAGAAGAGCAAGCGTGAAGCCGCTAAACGCACACAAAAAACAATGACGGGGAAGAAGTAGTGCAGATTCGACTTTCTGGCCCACTAGAGCGCGACAATATCGTCAATGGGTACGGCCTTCGGGCCGTACTCTGGACCCAGGGTTGCGCTCGCCATTGTATGGGATGTCAGAATCCTGAAACTTGGGACTTTAACGCTGGAGTATTAGTAGAAGTTGATGAGGTGAAACAAAAGCTGCGTGAATTTAAGGGTCAGACCGGAATTACTTTCTGTGGCGGTGAACCATTCGAACAGCCCGAGGCGTGTCTCGAACTGAGCGAGTGGTGTCGTAAGGAGCTAGGCTGGAATGTTTGGAGTTTTAGTGGCTACACTTACGAGCAGCTAAAAGAGGCTGGCGGTGCGAAATGGGAATTTCTGAAAAGTCTTGATGCTTTGATCGACGGTCCGTTCATCCTGGCCGAGCGTGATTTGACACTGAAATTCCGCGGATCGAGGAATCAGAGGTTGCTACATTTAGAGTATGGTACAGGAAAGATTTTGAGGCAAGAATAATGAAAGATTTATACATGATTGCTTGCGTAAGTAAGGACGGTGGACTAGGTAAAGACGGTGGGCTGCTTTGGCACATTCCCGAGGATATGAAGTTCTTTCGCGAGACGACCAAAGGCAGTACGGTGATTATGGGTCGGAAAACTTTTGAAAGTATTGGACGAGCGTTGCCGGAGAGACGCAATATCGTGCTGTCGAGCCGGAAAGGCGAGAGCGCGGATGTTGAGTGGTGCACGCGCGAAGAGCTAGAAGATACGCTAAAGACAGTATCGGGGAAGAAATTTGTGATTGGTGGCGCGAGCTTGTATGAAATGTTTTTACCAGAAGCCGAGAAAATTTATCTGACTGAGGTGGATGATATGAAACCAGCAGATACAATGTTCCCAGAGTTCGACAAGAGTAAATGGCACCGCGAAATAATACAAGATGGCGAACATGACGGAGCTAAATATGAAATCGTTGAATATACAAGGAGGTAGAATGGATAAAAGTGAAGAGCAGAATGTTGAAAATAAGACTGAACTATCCGAAGCCGTGATGCAAGCAAGGATTGAAGAGTTTTTGGGACTATAGAAAGGTAATATTAAGTGCGAAGAGTCTATCTGGATAATGCGGCGACCGAAAAGATGTTACCATGCGTCAAGCAAGCGATGCTGGATGCTATGGACGCAGAGCTGGGGAATGCGGCGGCTTTGCACTACGAGGGTTGGAATGCGAAAAAGCTCATTGAAGAGGCTCGTGTACGGGTTGCGCGACTAATTAATGCTGAGCCAGAAGAAATCATTTTTACGTCTGGCGGCACCGAGGCGAATAATACTGTCATGGAGACCTTTCGCGGTAAGCGGATTGTGACGAGTAGCGTAGAGCATCCGTCTGTACTAGAGGCGGCTCGTGCGCGAGCCGGAGAGCTGGTCGTGCTGCCGGTCGACCGGTGGGGAAGAGTTGATGCGGGAGATATTGAAAAGGAAGCGAAAGTAGCAGACCTAGTGTCAGTCATGCTTGCAAATAACGAGCTGGGAACGATTGAGCCGATTAAGGAATACGTAAAGTGTTGTAAAAATTACAACACTTATGTACATACTGACGCTACGCAGGCGGTTGGGAAGATTAAGGTTGATGCGAAGGAATTAGGTGTCGACTATTTAAGTTTCTCTGCGCACAAAATTGGCGGGCCGATTGGCGCTGGCGTGTTGTATGTAAAGAATGGAGTGCCGTATCGCAATTTGATGTACGGCGGTAAGCAGGAAGAAGGTCGGCGGGCCGGCACGAGTAACATATTAGGCATCGTCGGGCTGGGCGCGGCGGCCAGGTGGTGCTGGGAAGAGTGGAGTTGCCGAAAATGGGCCGAAGTGACGAAATTGAAAAATGAGTTGAAGCGAAGGATTCTCGCGGAAGTACCGTATAGCAGCTGTAATAGTCCAGATGAAGGTTGCCTGCCCGGGATTTTGAATATGAGTTTTCGGGCGGCTGAGGGCGAAAGCATTCAGTTGTATCTCGACGCCGAGGGGATTTGCGTTAGCACTGGTAGTGCTTGCGCGGCAGGCGATATCAAGCCAAGTCATGTCATGATGGCGGCGCGACATGACGCCGAAGTAGCGCATAGCAGTATTCGGTTGAGTTTGGGGCTAGACACTACGAAAGAGGATATTGAAAGAGTTATGGCTGTGCTACCGGGAATCATACGAAAATTACAAGGCATGAGTACGATAAAGGTGGGAGCATAATATGGATAATACTGATCGCGAAGGTTGGGTTTATTCGGAGGTTGTCAAAGAACATTTTTTGAATCCGCTTAATTTTCTGATGGGCGACGAAAACAAGTATGAACATGATGCAGAGGGAGTTGTCGGAAATCCAATATGTGGCGACCAGATGAAAATGTTTATTCGGGTTGAGAACGATAAGATTGTCGACGTGAAATGGAAGACCTATGGTTGCGCGAGCGCAATTGCTTCGACCTCTGCGCTGTCTGAGCTGGCAAAGGGTAAAACTTTGGACGAGGCGTTGAAGATTGGCCCGGAAGAAATCGCCGAATTCCTCGGCGGACTGCCAAAGCATAAGTTTCACTGTTCCGTGCTAGGGCACGAGGCGTTGGCCGAAGCTGTGAAGAATTATCATAAGAAATCATAGCTCCAGATGTTATAATAGAGTAAATAACCGGAGAGTTTATGAGTTTACGAACAAGACTAGTCTTGTTCTCTACTATCAGTAGAGAACAA
>CALBZW010000018.1 GCA_937889535.1 uncultured Candidatus Saccharibacteria bacterium
CCCCATTTGCACCCCTGTTCTCCTGTTCCTAGAAGTTGATTTTTAACAACGCTCTCATACAGCGTTTCTCCGCTTTGCGTGATAGCATATGGTAGAAATACCTGCTCCGGCTTAACCATCTGGGTTTCTATGATGGCGAGCTGTGCCTCGACCCAGTCCTTGATGATGCGCCAAGCTACACGCTTGGCCTGCTCTGGCGTTTTATATCGCGTCTCTACTCCACGCTGGCCACGCAGTACAGTCAAAACTTTCTCTGGGGCGATTGGCAGCTGAAAACCGACTTCATTGCCATTAACTAGCATTTTGAAGCTGACTGCCGACACCTCGCCCTCGTTGTCATATTCCGAGAGAATTGCCTTTGCGCCAGCTTTAGCTAACATTTTCTGGATTTCTCCGACAGTCCGATCAGTTGAGATTTTAGTTGTATAGTTTAACAATGGCATATCTACTATTCCACTCCCAAATAAATCTTCCATTCTTTTGGATGAGCCTTAATAGAGGCTTCGGCGTCTTCTCTGGTGGCAAAGGGCAATGTACCATCAAATCCAAAGTTTGAGGTGACGTCCAGACCTTCATTTAATCTTGGGTCAAAGTAGACAGTCCAATATTCCCAATTATTCTTCTTTGACGGCTTAAACTGTTTCGTATCCCGCTCCAGAATTACTTTGGCTTTGCGACGAGCCAGCTTTCTCTCTGCTTCTTCCTTAGTCAAAACAATGTCGCCAACGGCACGTCTCTCTATTTGACCGGCACCATCAATCCATCGCATTTTCATGACGAGAGAGCCGCAAACTTCATAACACTCGTCGCCAACCTCCAAATCATCTACCGTCTTCGTGGTGCTTACAGTACTAAGTTCTGGCGCCACTTCATACTCTTTCATGAGCGTCTCTAATGGAATCGTATCGATTTTTCCATTTCCGTGTTTGAGATATATGGTCACCTTTTGTTTGATGCGATCGGCGTAAGTGCTATCAACGTCGCATAGTTCACCCGTTGCCTTATTTTTAATCTTAGTCATTTTCCTCCTTTATTTGCTCATGGCTTATCTTTTCGCAAAACTCAATTTTCTTGTAATCGAAACAGGCCCTAATCTCAGCTTCGTCGATAGCCTTAGTGACTAATATGGCCATTCCCGCTCCAATTACGATTGCTAAGATAGAAGCCCCTATTAAAATCAGTTTTTCTAAAAATCTCATGCTCCTCCTAAAAATGCTCTCAGCCCATCTAGATCGTCTTGCGGCAGCCTTCGACTCTTTAGCTTATGCGTTGTTATTGTTTTTATCTCCAAGTCTTCAATCGAAACGTTGGTCGCACCAGTTGGCGCATTTTGCGTAACGCAATATAATACTCCTGCCGGATTGATGAATTCTTTTATTTTTACGACCGTACCGCCAGCCATTTTAAATACAACTTTGAAGCGTTTCTTCATCGCGAGCCTCCAATAATCATTGCGACAATTAGCCCCAGAACTACAACGCCAATCATTCCAAGCGCGATAATACCAAGACTTTGAGCGGATTTTTCTGCCTCCCCGTCTAGCTGATTACTAATAGTAGGAATTTTAGGCTTAAGCATTTTGGGGGCAAAAATTGGCTTTGGTCCAAAGTCCTCAAACGGTAATCCACTTTGTTTGGCGATGACGATTATTGGCTGGCGACGATTCTTTAAGGCTTCCGCATCGATTCGATATTCGTGAAAGTTTTTGCTACGGCGCACCTTGCGAACCGTACTTTCGCTGACCGAATGCCGCTTGGCAATTTTTACTATCGACAATCCCTTTTTCGTATCATCCTTAATTGCCTGGAAACGGTCAATCGTAATGCGATTATGTATTCCCATGCGTAGCTTAACTTTCTTCGCACTGCTCATTTTACCTCTCTTATTTTTAATACCTAAAAAGACGCCTCTCCCCCTCGCAGTCCGGGAGAGACGCCCTAGTGAGACGCCAAATATTAGCGTATATAACGAATTTGGAGGTATCATTATTTTGGCTCTTGGCATCTCGCTAGGATTCGGAGACTAACTCCCCGAATCTAAAACTTTATTTCTTCTTCAAAGTCAGGAAACCGTTGCGCGGATTCTCTACTACCACACGGTCTTCAGGAACATCGCAGGGTTCACCCTTTGCGTTATTTTCGTTTTTCGCGAAGAAGTAGATCGTTTGGCGTTTGCCGCCACGCAAAGTAACTTCGGATTTTCGCAGATAATATTTACTCCCCTTGCTATTCGTATGTGAATACGCCATTTTACCTCACTTATGTTTAATGATTTTCTTGGTGCTGGAACTAGGATTCGAACCTAGGAAGTCCATATGGACGGCAGGTTTACAGCCTGCTGCGGTTGCCCTCTGCGCTATTCCAGCATGTTGATCAGACCGACCGGAGGACTTTATGACGACTTACCTTTACCCGGTTTATGCCATTTTCTGGTCTGATCTGCGCGCGTCACGACGACGGGATTCGAACCCGTATCCACTTAAGCACTTACGCTGCCGCTTTTCCCATTAAGCTACGTCGTGGGAGAGTTGGTGGCACGGACTTGGATTGTGCGGAGGTAGCAAACCGCACAATCCTCGACTAACAGATTTTCCTGAATCTCACCGTTAGCGCCACCATGTTTTGTTAAGCTTCTTCGCTTATCTTTGCGATGCCAGCTAGCAATATCGCAATATCTTTCGCTAGCTTTGCCTGCCGCTCGACCATCGCTCTCTGTTCGGCAATATCCTCCTCTATCTCAGAACGCTGTACTGTAATAACGTAATGCGTAAACGACGGTAACACGATGCGTGGGTCGTAGAGTGAATAATACAACACCTCGAGATCGGGATTAACGACAAAAGCTTGTTTGACTTGCTGTCGATGCTCTTCGGCCACGCTGTCAATGCCACGATATTCTCCAACCCTCTCCGGAAACAGCTCCTCGAAGCGGTCGGGGATTAACCCGAGCGCCCAGAGGTCACAGAGTATCAGATATAGGTGTTCAGCCGTGTCGAGCGATTTACATTCAATTGCCCAAGTCGGCCGGTCGCCATCTTCCGAAGCGTCAGGCGAATACCCGAGCATTCCATCATCCGCTTTCCACATACCGCAATGAATCTTAGCGTTTTTGAGTTTCATGGCTTCGACGCATAATTCAGCATTCTCGTCTTCAAGTAATGTTCCACGTTGCATGGGGCGCATTTCTTCTAGTCCATACGAAACATAGTCTGAGACAAGCTTCCAAAGCCCGATCGGTTGTTTACCGGTTTTGCCTTTACGCGTAAGCGGTTTGATCTCCTTAACTCGCGTACCAGTAATCAACCCGCTTCTCGCCTCAAACCATTCCTCGCTGCGCTGGTCGACGTTAATGATTTTCATCTACGACCTCCGCTTCGACAGTCTCGGTCATCGACTTCAACTTCTCCAATTTCTTTGCCCGACCTTCCGCCTCATCGTGCTCATGTACGTCGCTTTCGGATTGGCTATATTCTTCGGAGTAATCACCGATACCGACAACCGAACTTAATACTTCCGGAATGTATGTATGAATGATTTGACTAAGCACGCCATAACGTAATTTACGCTTACGATTTGCTCCAGCTCGCCAACCGAATTTAAGGTAACCTTTACTATCCTTGGTGAAGCCAGATAGCTCGGCGTCCTCGAAAGTGAACGTATCGGTGATGGTTTCTCCGGTTTTTGGATTGTAGACTGTAGCCGTGCAGTGTTCGTTATCTTCATCAAACTGCTTGATACGCCAGCCTGCGCGTCGGATAGCCGAAGGCGTTGCTTTACCTTGAAGGTTTAACTTTCCACCTACAAAATATAAATCATGAATTGCCTCAAATGGTGTCATACCCATTTCTCTGCCAGCTGATATCATTACCATAACTTGCTCGACGTTGTTAATGTCTTTTGGAAGAGCATTACTTTTGATGAGATCCTTTGCGATAATACGAGTTTGTTCGTATTCGACTGGATTCATGATGCCCGTGGTAGTTTGCTTGACTGCCATCGTCAAATCGCGTCTGTCTTGGTCGGTTAGCACGCTTTTTTGGGTGGATTCTTCCTTTTTGGTTTCGTCTGCCACTTTAATACCCTCCTCTCACGGCCGCTACGGTTGCGGCTTGTAAGTCGCGCATAGCTTCTTCTCGCGCTGTCGGCTCATTATTATCTTCTTCGAGTTCTGCCTCGATTGCGATATTGAGATCGTTTAGTTCTTCGGCGGTTAGTTCGGCGAATCGATCGACGACTCCGCCGATCCGTTCCGTAAACTCGTCCTCGAATCGATCTAACGCGTCAATGAAATCGTCGCGTGTCTCGAACTTATCCCCCTTGAAGAATTTAGCCAATGATTCTTCGATCAAATCCTCATAATGTATACTCATATTTCCCAGTCCTTTCCCGGTCATGAGTTCAACCGGACGAGCCTCGACCGGGAGGGAGGTTCATCCGACAGAACTCACGACGTAAAGTTATTTATTATTTACAAACATAATCTCGGTCGTCACCATAAGAAGTGCCAGTCGAGACCCATGTACATTCATTAGCGATAGCATAGAGACGGAGATCATACGCGCGCTTGAGATTTATTACTACTCCAAGCAGGACGACGATGATTCCAGCAAGTATGCCAATCGCTAGGTTCTTTTTGTCCATTTTTTGTTTCCTTTATAGTTTCTTTGCGTTTATCGTCTCGACGGTAAGCATAGACGCGAAAAGGCAACAATATTAGCTTAGGAGGCAAATAAAAGCCTTCCCGCAGCGTAATGACTATGCCCACCGCTGAGACGACACTACAAAAATGTGAGCGAAGACGCGCCTGTCTGCCATGGGCTCAAAAACAAACTATTAGCCCGGCTCCATAGACACGCCTTCACTTGAATAAAATTTCAAATGATTCTTTCCAAATTGTTAAAATCCGTACTAGGGATTAACGTTTTGGCTTCTTGATTCTATGGAGCCATTAAGATGACTATTCGGTAGTACTAAAAGCCCCAATAGAACCAAAAAACCACGATTTCTCGTGGTTAGGCTTCTGCTTAAAATAATAAGTCTTTACTAAGTTCGTCTATTATAACACAGGTCTGCTGGTAGCGAAATAATTGCGTTGGGGCTAGAATGTGCTATAATGATGGTATGGGCGAGTGGCGGAATTGGTAGACGCGCTAGACTCAAAATCTTGTTCGAGCAATCGAGTATGGGTTCAAGTCCCATCTCGCCCACCATTCAAGTTAAAATGGGCTATTTTGACAGTTCTCTCTGCGCTTGCTGGTCTAGAGACCCGCTTCGCTTGATAGAAGCCAAACTAGCTCCATTTTAATCTTGAATGGTTTTTGTTAGAATAGTGAAGTGGATGAATACTAATCCATGGGATCCATCGGTGGTAAATGAGGTCATGCTCCAATCGCTTGAGGCTCTCAGATAAAATAGATCGTGAAGTCGCCCTCCCAGATTGCAAGGAACAATGACGGAGGCTAGGATATCGGTTTTAGCTAAGGCGGAAATTGATAAGAGTAGGCTTCTTTGCTAGCGGGGTTTGTGTGTTTGGTATCGGCGTTCTCCTAGCTTTTGTCCGTAGCGGGAACGTCAATGTTAATGATGGTAGGGTGTACGCCGTCGGCTACAGCGGATACGGTCGGTCACGTACGGCTAGTTCGTCTACCAACGCCTACTACCTGAACTTCAATCCTACGGACGTCAACCCGTCAAACAACAACCATCGTTGGTACGGTTTCCCCCTCCGCTGTACTTGCCGGTTTCGGTGCCGATCTGAGAAAATATATAACCCCGCTAAACAGCGGGGTATATGTCAGCAATACTATGATACCCTAGTATCTTGGTGCGAGTTCGCGACTGTAGGCCTCATTATAACTTGAGCCGTAGCGGGAGGCCTGGGCGTAGGCCCAAAGGTAGCTGTCGGCGCGTAGGTTGAAAATCTCGGCAGGAGCTTGTTTTGAACTGCTGGCGCCAAATGTGCCGGTGCGGATAGTAGTTGGAATAAGTGGGTCGGAGCCGTAGCTGCGACGTAAGTTTAGGTTGCGGGCGATAACAGGACCGTTAAAGGCGAGCTGCTGAGTACATTGGTTGCCACTGAAGCCCGCACCATCACTACTGGTACCTTGATTGGCGTCGCTGCCGGCGGTGTAGCCGGAACACGTATTGATGGTGCCTTTGGTACTGTTGGTACTCGTAACGATAAGCCAAGCATCAATGCGCGTAACTCCTCCGGAGATATTAACGTTTCCGTTATTAACGAAGATGATTGCTTGCGGAACGTTGTGGGTAGTGTAAGATACGGTATCATTAATCTTGATATCTTGAGTGATATTCAGATCACCATTGACGGTTAATACGGTATTGCCATTCACCCCACTATATAAGGCTGAAACGTCGGAGATTTTGTTGATATTTGGGTTGTTCTCGACGTCACGCAGATAGGCGTAGAGACGAGTCATGAAAGTTGAATTGGTCGTAATTCCGGAAGCGCCAAGGGGATTGCAGTTGACGTTGGCGATTGTGAGCGGTGAGTTACTACCAACAGGGTTGTCATTGCAAATTTTCAAGTCAGAGGAACCGTTGCTTAAGGTTGACCCAGACGCCATAGTTCGGGAAGAGTTTAGTTCTCTATTTGCGATAGTTAAGTATTCAGACCAGGAGCCATATAATGTACGGTCGTTATTGGCGGCTTCACCGAAATTGATAGTGTTATGGCGGCTGGCGAGCGAGGTGATAATATTTCCTACTGTCATGACGCTACCATTCCAGGCGGCGGTGCTGGGTTTTTTGGCGATTGTGCGACAGGCGGCGCCGAAATTATACCAATAATCTTTTGGACTGTCGTGGTGCCAGCCATTGTCGCTGGAGTTATTGCTACCTTCAATCCCATACCAGTATTCAAGGCTATATCCAAAAGAATTGCAATATTTATGTCCAACATAATCTGGGACTTTGACGCTGGCGTCTTTGCTATAGCTATGACTATGGCTGGTACTGGAAGATGTATCCCAGCTTCCCGATTCGTGGTCAACGCATGCAACTAAAGTCGCACCAAAGCGTGCGCGATACATAGCACATGGGTCGGATTTGCTATTGGAATCTATAGTGTAATTGCCGGCACTATAGCCCGCTGCTTGGTTGACTTGAAACTTAATGGATTTCCAACCGCTAAGGCGTCGAGTTTCTTGGCTTTCGGCGTGGATGCCGTCCCACCACAGCTTAGTATCTTCACCAGCGAACATGATTTTGCTGTTGGCGTCACCCCCGGGATTTTTAGGGTCGCCTTCTGGCGATTTGGGGCGAGTAACTTCTACGCAAACTTTAGAGGAGCCTCGGTCGCTATAGGTAGCAGTATAATCATAGTGCCCCTTAACACAACTACAACCAAATAAACCGCACACTCTTTGGTCGCAGACCCATTTACCAGTTAAACTGGCATTTTTCCTATTGTAATCTACTTTGCTGCATTTCGTTTTAGTTTCGCCTGGCTCTAGATTAATGGTGATAGATTTTTTTGCGGAGTCAGGGGTAGTAGTATGATCGCTGTCTGGGCGTAATGCTCCCCAGCTAGTACGGTCGACGTTATAGCTATCTGTGACCGCCCAGTTAGTGGTAACGGCTCCACCGCTAGTTGTGTCTTCTGGGTTCATAGTAAAGCTACCGTGCTCGTAGCCTATGGTGTGACTGAACTCAACCGTAACGGCAGATTTATCGGTACTGAATTTAACCGTAGCTTCTCCATCTTTTTTAGTGGTGACGGTTTTTCCTCCGGAAATATCAGGATCGTTTATTTTAATGGTTGAGGTGGAATAGAAGCTCGTGGAACCAGTTAGGTCATCGGGGGTAATGTCTGTATCACCGGTAGAGCAAAACCAACTAACGTTGTTCCAGTTAACTCCGGCCGGAACGTCACCCCGCGCTTCAGCAATGTTGTAAGCTTTTTTGACTGTGTCGAGAGGGGCGGCATTGGAATTGTAAGTGTGCCATCCACCTGCGCCGACTGGCGCCCAAGTGCTGTTCGGAGCCATACCGACTAGGCTACTGTTGCTCCCTTTGTAAAACCACGAGGAGCGCCAATAACCTCCGACGTCTTTACATTCAGCGGAAATAGTGCCACCTTGAAAATTATAGCCACTACCGCTCATGCCGGAAATGACAATATCGCCATCTTGTCCGGCAGGCCATTGGTGATAAGTCCAGCCGCCGCCATGGCAGCTTCCGACAGTTTGAGTGCTGCAGTTAGTTGGGTTGCTGGCTGAGTTCCCTCCATCGTTACCGGCGTCGCCAATAGCAAAAAGGGTTGATGATGTGATTAAACTAGTTATTACCATGATAGCTAGTGTGCCGAAGGTAATAATCATAGTTTTTTTATTCATCTTGTCCTCCTTCAGGATATTCTAAGCGTATTTTTTCATCAATAAGTTGCTCTTGGAGTCCGTTGTAGTATTCGTAAAGTGTTTGGTCGTCTTTTTCGTGGGCTGCCAGCGCCATAATGTTGGCGCAACTAATGCGAGTTACTAAATCGAGACTCGTGTCTTCGCATACGGATTGGCCAATTTCTAAGATGTCTGAGTACTCGCCATTTTCGAGTAAGTAGCGCATTTGTGAGACTCGTATGACATTAGCTTCGGTAGTATTTTGTGCGGAATTGGCGGCTTGCTGAAAAACCTCTGCGGCAGCTGCTTTGTCGGATTCATTACTTTCGCCTGTGTTTTGGGCGTCTTTTGTTGCGGCTTCGTAGACTTCTTGACCGATATTGACATTGCGTTCTGTCTGTTCAGACTCAGACATTTCTTCGTACGGTTTTTCATCGACGGTTGGAGCGCTTTTATTGATGCTTGCAATAATCCACCAAATGAGTCCGATTACAAGTGCTACCCCCACAAGTCCACAAGAAAAGATCAGTAACCACCTGATCCTGGTAGAATGAGCTTGCTTTTTTGTGAGGGTCTCCTGATTTTGCTCGGCAAAATAATCTTTGGGGCGAGCGGTCTGCGTGCCGATAGCGGCGGAATGAAATGCGATATTGGAAGAGGGGCCAGTAGCCTGCGCAGGGTTTGTGGTTTGCTCCGTGGTAGTCTGACCGGGCGAAACAGGTTCGGTTTTTTCGACTTTAGTCGAATTCGGGTTTACAGTACCCGAATTCTGTTGGGGGTTTAACTGGTTTGATGTTTCGCTCATACTTATATATTAGCATAAGTTGGTAGGTTTTGTTAAGGCTCGTCATTCGGAATAATATCAATTTCGTGGTTAATATTAGTCTTTTGGGCGGCTAGATTTTCGTTCTGAGTGATGATTTCCTTATGCCCGACGATGGCAGCATATGGTGCGAATTGAGCGGCGCGATTATTAATATCCATTGACGGGTGTTTCTTAGAGATGTGGCGTGGAAGATTAATAATATCAGAATAGTTATGAGTCATGCACGATGTCCTCCGATTTGGTGGTGACGGCTTTTGCCAGTAGCGCCATCTTCAAAATTGATGCCGCGAAGAATGGCGTTTTTGCCGTAGCGATTACGAATTTTGAGGATGGCTTTTTGGACTTGTTTCTCTTTCTGTTGATTTTTGCGTGCGAGCTTTTGTCGATGCTCGAGTTCGGTATAGTTGGTGAAGAAATCGGTTTGAGTGAGTTCGAATTCGGAACTAGCTAATACGAATTCGGATGCGGATTCGGGTTGGAGATTGTTGGCGGCGAGTGTAACCTTGCGGATAGTGAAATCTGGGTTAACTTTTGTGTGGTAGAGTTCCAAGAAGCCTTGAGTAAGGAGTTTCGTAGAGGCGGTGTGATGATTGAGGCGTAAAGTTCCCTGTGCGGGCTTCGGCACGATACGATTATAGCGGTCGGTGATGGAGTTTACGGAGCGATTTTCGCGGTCGTATTCAACAGTAAGGACGATGCTATTCGTAGTGAGCTGTTTTTGGACGAGTTCAAGGGCGAGGCTATCGGTCATTTCTTTGACAATAGTTTCGGCTTGCTGAAAAGAGTAGGGGCAGGACAAAACTTGTCCAGAACTGAGGCTTTGATGCTCGGGCTGATGATGTTTGATGTCTTGGATTCCGACACATTCCCAGCCCCAACTATGGTCGATTAGAAGTTCGGCATTGACGCCAAAAAGTCCATAAAGTAAGTCCTCGTTTTCGATTGAGCAACGTGCAATGTCGCCCATAGTATAAATATTGTGGGCGGCAAGGCGTTTGGCGTAGCCGCGGCCGACACGCCAAAAATCGGTGATTGGTGCGTGATTCCAAAGTCTTTTGCGAAAGCTCATTTCGTCAAGTTCGGCGATACGAACGCCGGCGGAATTTGGTTTGGCGTGTTTCGCGAGGATATCCATGGCAACTTTAGCGAGAAACATATTGGTACCGATGCCGGCGGTGGCGGTAATGCCGGTTTCATCTTTGACTTCAGTGATGATTTTAGTGATGAATTCGGCGGGTGATAAGTTTGACATTTTGAGGTAGCTAGTAAGGTCGCAAAAAACTTCGTCGATGGAATAGGCAAAAATATCTTCAGGTGCGAGATGCCGGAGATAGATGTTGTAAATTCTGGAACTATATTCAAGGTAGTATTGCATGCGCGGAGTGGCGACGATAAAATCAAGAGCGAGGTTAGGATTACGCTGGAGTTTCGTATTGTCGGAAGATTTGCCGAGGAAAATACCTAGGGGCGTTTTTTGTTTACGTACGGCATTGATTTCGCGGACTTTGGAATTAACTTGAAAGAGCCGGGCGCGGCCGGGGAGCCCGTAGGATTTGAGCGAAGGTGATACGGCGAGGCAGATAGTTTTGTCGGTGCGAGATTTGTCGGCGACGACGAGATTAGTGGTAAGTGGGTCGAGGCCGCGTTCGTGGCATTCGACGGAGGCGTAGAAAGATTTGAGATCGATGGCGGCGTAAATTTTATTCATAAGATAAGTATATTATAATAGTAAGTATGGAAGAATATAAGTTGTTTTTAAGCAGGGTACCAGAAGATGGAAAGTTTGATCGGGTGCATGCGATTTTATTGACGCATGATGGACGAGTTTTGCTGAGATATAAAAATGGTGAGCCGCGAATTACAGGTGGACATATTGATTTGGATGATATTAGCTTAGAGATGGCGTTGCGGCGTGAACTTTTGGAAGAGATTAATTGTGAGATTGACCGGTGTGACTATTTAGGGTATGTAAAAGTAAAAATTGACGAAGGACGGACAGAGGAAAACTGGGCGCGGATGGTGGCGCGGATAGCGAAAATTGGCGAACCGAAGGCGGATCCAGATCGGGAAAATAATTGGGTTTATGGTAGGATTTTAGCGCCGCGCGAGATTGCGATGGAAGAGTTATCGAAAGTGGAAGTTTTTGGAAAGAATAATGCGAAGTTGCTTGATGCGGCATATAAAGTCGCACGAGAACAAGAATATTTTACGGAGTTGCCGAGCACGGAGTATGAAGTGCTAAACGTCGAGTCGCACGATTAGTTTATTTTTCTTTATACATTTTGAATAGATTTTTGAGACCGCGCTGGTTGCCGTAGTTAAGGATGGCATTGCTGTAGATTTTGATAGCAATGTGTGCAACGACGATACACGTAATTAGCAGGATGAGGATTGATAGACAAACATCCCAACTACTGGCGACACCCATCATGACGCGGAGCGGCATACAAAATGGCGAAGAAATTGGCAATAATGAGGCGAAGATATTGAGTTCGCCAGTGGGATTCATGAGGGTGAAATAAGCAAGATAGAAACCGATCATGGTCAAGATGACGACGGGCGTATTGGCGGCTTGAATATCTTCGGGTTTGCTGACAGTTGCGCCAGTGACAGCATACAATAAGGCGTAGACGAAGTAGCCAAGAATGAAGTAGACGAGCGTAATGACGGCGAGGTATGGCGTGAAGTTGGAAAGGTCGAGCATAGCGTTAAGAATTTCGGAGTCGAGAAAACTGTAGGCGCTGAGTATGGCAGTGACAACGAAGAGTAACATCTGTCCAAGCCCAACTAAACCGATGCCAATGGTTTTGCCGAGGATGATGCTGCGAGGGCTAGTGGAAGTGACGAGAGTTTCAATGATTTTGGAAGTTTTTTCGACGGTGATGGAGCTAGAAACTTGGAAAGCGCAGAAATAAATTGCAAAGAAAAGAATGCAAGATAGAATCATCATGACACCAATGTTGCCGCCGACAACTTCGGATTCGGTTTGTTCAATTTCGAAATCGAAATTTGGAATTAAAGTCGCAAGTTCTGATTTGGTGAGACCAAGTTTACTTAGTTGTACGGCGCTATAAAGTGAATTCAGTTGGTCGATGATCTGCTGTGGTGGTTCGGAGATGGTGGCGGTATTTTTAACGATGTAGCGAATTCGAGGTTCGGCATCGGTCTTTTCGATAATAAAAGCGGAGTTGATTTCGTCGTTGTCGATTTGCTGTTTGATAGTTTCGTCGCTATCGGTCGAGATTTCGGCTTGATATCCGAGTTCGGAGTTTTCACTGAGTGTGTTCAGGCTGCCAGAGAAAATATTGTCACGATCGACGAAAAGAATTGTATTATCATCAGGATTACTGAAATTTTGGATGAAACTCGGCACGTTGAAACCGACGACAATCAACACTAGAATGATTAATGTAGAGACGCGAAAAGATTTGCGACTGACCATGTCACGCATGGTGAATTTTGCGACGGTGAAAATGTCTTTGAAGTTATTCATCTTTTGCTCCTACTTTTTCTATGAAAATATCATTCAGGGTTGGTTTCATGATTTCGAATTTATTAATTATGATTTTATCGGCAGCGAGTTTTTGTAATAATTCGTGTGCAGATTTTTCGGTTTTGATTTTTAGAATGTAGTGAAAATCATGTTCATTTTCGATCGTGAAGTCTTCGAGATATTTCGTAATGTCTTGGTCGGTACTTAACGTGACGCGGTTGGCGGGGTAATGCGATTTAATTTCGTCAAGATTGCCTTGGAGGACGGTTTTGCCGCGATTCATAATGAGGATGTTGCTACAAAATTCTTCAATGGTGGCCATTTGATGAGCGGACATAATGACGAATTTGCCATCACGTACTAAGTCGACAATGATATTTTTGAGGATTTCGGTGTTGACGGGATCAAGGCCGCTAAATGGTTCATCAAGCACAATAAGGTCGGGGTTGTGAATGATGGCGGTCATGAATTGAATCTTTTGTTGATTCCCTTTGGAAAGTTTTTCGGCGGGGAGATTAAGATATTCTTCGACTTTGAGGCGTTTTGCCCACTTCTGGATGGCGGCTCCGGCGGTAACTTTGTCTATACCCTTGAGCTCGGCGAAGTAAAGTAGCTGATCGAGGATTTTGACCTTCGGATAGACACCGCGTTCTTCGGGCAGGTAGCCAAAGTTGACGGTCTTGCGGTCGACTGGCGCGTCGTTCCAGGTAATTTCGCCGCTATCCTTCGTAATGATGCCGAGGAGCATGCGAATGGTGGTAGTTTTGCCGGCGCCGTTGGTGCCGAGGAGACCATAGACTCCAGGTTGGTCGAGGGAGAATGAAATGCGGTCGACGACGAGTTTGCCGGCGAAAGATTTTGAAACGTCTTTTAGGATTAGACCAGACATAGTTTCCTTTCGGTTATTTTTACTAATTATATCATGGGGGGGGGGGCGATTTTACAAGGTCTAATCTACGTCGACGCCGGATTTCAGGAGGAGATAGTTGATGGATGCGAGGGTGGCAATCATGACGATGTAGGCGAGATCGATACCGATGAAAAGTTTGGTGATGAAATCGAAGGTGAAGATTTCATGCGGATTACTAATCGTAGTATCGAAGAGGTTTTGAATGTCGGGGTCGACATTAGACCAGAGCACGAGAAATCCGAGCAGTAAGATTGCGCTGAGCCCGTAGATGATAAAACCGAAAATGATGCTGCGGAGACCGCGATGACTGTTGGCGCGGTGGCCTATAATGATTCCGGTGATACCGCAGAGCGTAATGAAGACCATTTCGACACAGAGGCCGATAAGTAAAGCGACAGTGTAATTAAACGGAGCTTGTTCGGTAAATCCGAGGCTACTGATGAGATTTCGTCCGGTGGGAACGAAACTGAGAATCCAGAAACTAATGCCAATGCCAGCAATTACGCCGAGAATGGTGAGTAGGAGACTGAGGAATTTTGAAAGCCAGAGAGTTTTGCGGCTGACGGGCAAGGTATGGGTGAGATAGGATTCGTCGCCGTACATATTGTATTTAAAACGGCCCCAAATGCGGATGATAGAATTCAGGACAAGGCCGATGAGCATGGCGATGATGGCGTTATAGAAGACCGTATGGAGGAATTGGATGATGACCGGCGCATCCGGATCGCTACCGAAAACCTGTCCGCTAGCATCGAGAAAAGTCGGCGTATAATCGTAGGATGTGATGTTGTGGAGGATGACGCTAAGGAGCAGTAAAATGAGATAAATATTGACGGTTTTGAAAATGAATTTTAGATCGTATTTGATAAGTTTGGCGAGCATAGTTTTCCTTTATGAAATTACAAATTTGTATGAAGTGAATCCGAATTCGGATCCAGTAATTACGAATTTATGAAATTTTGGATTCATGATTGAACTTTTGGCGGAAGATTTCGTCGATCGAGGCGTGATGTTTCGTGCGTAGGGTATCGGCGTCGGCGGTGAGGAGAATTTTGCCTTGATCAATGAAAATTACTTCGTCAAGAATGCGCTCGATGTCGGCGATGAGATGAGTAGAGATAATCATACTAGCACCATCAGCGAAATTAGAAAGAATAGTATCGAGAATATAGTCGCGGGTGGCGGGATCGATGCCGCCGAGCGGTTCGTCGAGAATGTAAAGCTTGGCTTGGCGGCTCATGACGAGGATGAGCTGCAATTTTTCCTGCATGCCTTTGCTCATGGTAGAGATTTTTTGGTCGAGATTTAAGTTTAAATTTTCGACGAGTTTTTGGGCTTTTTTGACATCGAAATCACTGTAAAATTCAGTGAAGAATTTGATTGCTTCTGTGACGCGCATGGTCTTGTCGAGATAAGTGCGTTCGGGGAGGTAGGAGATAATGCATTTGCTGGCGACGCCGATTGGTTGACCGTCGACGAGGACTTGTCCGGAGCTTGGCACGATGAGATCGTTCATAGTTTTTAGGAGGGTGGATTTTCCGGCGCCGTTGCGACCGAGTAGACCAATAATTTTGCCGCGCGGGATAGTGAGGTTAATATCGTCAAGGATGATGTGCTTGTTGATAATTTTGGTAAGATTTTTACATTCGACGAGTGGTGGTTGGTTAGATGCGGATTGCGTAGTTTTTGCGGTCTTTGCAATTTTTGTGGGCATTATTTAATTCCTCCTTTTGCCTTTAAAAAATCTAATGCAGTTTTTGAATCGAAACCGAGTTTTTGCATATCAGTGAGATAGGTTCTGGCTTTTTCGCTGGCGAATTTTTCGCGATATTTCGTGATGAGTTTGGTGTTAGTCGTAACGTATTTGCCGTTGGTGCGTTCGGTGTAAATAAGTTTTAAATCTTCAAGCTCGGCGAGAGCGCGCTGCATGGTATTTGGGTTAACCTTAGTAGTGAGCGCGAGGTCGCGAACTGAAGGTAGTCTTTCGCCGGGCGGGATTTTGCCGGAAATAATATAGAGTTCGAGTTGCTCGACGAGCTGAATGTAAATTGGGCGGTCGCTTTGAAAATTGAAATTATCCGGTAAAGTTTGACATAAGTCAAGCAGAAAATGCGTACTTGATATATAATATATGCATGAAGAAGTTGTCGAAACGAGTAAGAATTGGAATGATCATATTGGTAGTGGTGCTGTGTGCTGGAGTAGTAGGGGTGACGGTATGGTTAATTCTTGGGAAGGCAAATGAAACGACGAATGAGGTTGTGGGCGAGAACACGGAAACGACGGGCGTGGAGGAGGTTGCTGAGTTTGTGGAGCCAGAGTTTGAGGGGGTGAGTGCGGAAATGATCGCAGCGATTCGAGCGGAAAGATACTATTTGGAGAAAAATCTCGAGCGGTATGCGGTGTACGCACGAGATAATGTGGACTTGACGGCGGAAGAGATTGTGCGCAACGTGAATTCTAATCTTGATCGTACACGATATGTGGACGTGAAGGATGCAGATTTGTCATATGGTGTACTCGCGATGATAAATAAATATAATTATCTCGGGAATTATGAGCCGGATGATTTGGAGTATTTGGGTGATGGTTATACGAATGGTACGGCACCGTATATGCGACGCGAGGCAGCGGAGGCGTTTCGGAAGATGGCAGACGCCGCGAGAGCGGAGGGTTTGACCTTGATGAATATTTCGGGATATAGGAGCTATAGCCTGCAGGACTGGCTCTATAAAACTTACGCGGCGCAAGATGGATATGCGCTAGCAGACACGTATTCTTCGCGGCCGGGATATTCGGAGCATCAAGCGGGACTAGCAACGGATATTAATTCGGTTGAAGTGAGCTTTGCAAATACGGCGGAGTTTCGATGGTTACAGGAGCACGCGGCGGATTATGGATTCATTATGCGCTATCCGGATGGTCTAGAATATATTACGGGATTTTCGTATGAGCCGTGGCATTATCGTTATGTTGGAGTGGAGTCGGCGCAGCAAATTGTACGCGAGGGCTTGACGTTTGACGAATACTACGCGTATTATGTAGAAAAGTAAAGGAGAATAAAAATGTGGTGGGTGATTTTAGTTGAAGGGTTGGTAATTTCGATCTTAGGGTCGATTTTGCATTTTACTTATGGGTGGAGTAGGGGTAATAAATTCGTAGCGATTTTTTCGGCGGTGAATGAAAGTACGTGGGAACATATTAAATTGGCGCTTTCGAGTATCTTTGGGTGCACGCTGATTGATATGTGGTTTTTGGGAGACAATCCGAACTATTGGTTCGCGAAGAGTATGGAATTCATTACGCCGGTGATTGTAATTCCCCTGATTTTCTATGGTTATACGGCGATTTCGAAGAAGCCGATTTTGCCAGTGGACATTAGTTCATTCATTGTGGCGGCGTTTGCGAGCGCAGGTGTATTTGTTTGGATGTTGGGTCTGAGGCCAATGGGTGAGAGCGGGATGTACGTGAGTATGATTATTACAACGATTATCATGGTGGCATATTTACTGTTGACGCGGTTTCCGATGCATAATTTCTTGTTTCGTGATCCGACAAATGGTAAGTATGGGTTGGCCGCAGCGCAAGGCAAGGTGCGACGAAAACGAAAGTAAGGCTTTCGGACAATCAAAAATCGCCGCGATGATGCTGCGGCGATTGTAAAAATGGTTGATAGTTGCTAATATTGCAGCTGTTGAGGGGCTTAGAATTCGAGCAGTAAATGTAAGATTTTAGGCTCAGTCTGCTTAGGACCGCTGAATCCGTAGCCGCCGCCAATTTCCTGAAAACCGAGTTTATTATACATCTGGCGGGCAGGAATATTATCTTCCAGGCAATCTAAACGAAAGCTGCGGTAACCTCTTTTCTCCATCATATCAATGTAGCGATTCACGAGTTCGTACCCGATGCCAAGCCCGCGGACCACGGGATCGATACAGAGATTAGTGATCAGTATGCTGTCATTCGGAATTGATTTACGTTCAGCCATTACGTTACGAATGTAATGGCTGATGACGAATTCAGAACGTTCGTCATCAAAAACGCTATAGTCGAAGTTCGGCCTCGTAGCTGCATCTAATCCGCCGATGATACCAAGTGGGTAACGATCGCGGCGTTCACTGATAACGCAAAAATTTCGGTAATAATATAAAAATCCTTCGGCATAGAGCCAAGGTTCAATGAAATCCGTGAACTGATGTTCAGATTCACGCCAGAAAGGATAAATATACGGGTCCGTATGGTAAATAAGTCTACCGATTTGATGCATGTTATCGCTTACACAGGCCTTGTGGAAATCATAAGTGTAATTCATATAAAATACCTCCTAGAAAAGAATTTCGGCGTGCAAAACTATCAACAAATTAGTAATGTACGTCCCATACTTCCATTATAGCACACTTTTTCGTAAAAGTCAAGAAAACAGGCAAACTTTCGCTTGCCTGTTGGGTTTAGTAATATTATTGTGGCTACTTATCCCAGTCGAAACCCTCGCCGAAATGTCCATATCGAGCGGTCGGCTCGTAGATCGGACGTTTCAGGTCAAGATATTTGATAATTCCCCGCGGAGTAAGGTCGTAGCCGGAGATCTGTTCGGTTTGTCCGTCGATGATGACGGTGGCTTCGAGTGGTTCGGCGTGACCAATGGCGTAAGCGAGACGGACGAAAACTTCGTGAGCGTTACGGCTATGTAGGTAATCGACGGCGATGCGGCGCGCCATATAAGCGGCGGAGCGGTCAACTTTGGAAGGATCTTTGCCGGAGAAAGCGCCGCCGCCAATCGGAATGCGCGGGCCGTAGTTGTCGACGATGAGCTTACGCCCAGTCAAGCCAGTGTCAGCTTCGAATCCGCCTTGGTGCCAGTCGCCAGCAGGGTTGAGATGTAGTTCGATTTCGGACTGGTCGGGAGCGGGAGATAGATTATGTTCAGTGATGAAGGCTTGGACGAGTTTTTTGAGCTCGTCCTGCGAAACATTTTGGAAGCTAGCGACGATGGAGCTAATCCAAGTTTCACCGTTTGCGCCGTCATGAATCGTGACTTGGGTCTTGCCGTCGTAGGGGTGTTTCGCGTAGATATATTGATTCAAACGACGTGAGAGTATAACTTCGAGTGGTAGGAGTTCAGGAGTCTCGTCGCAAGCGTAGCCGATCATGATTCCCTGGTCGCCGGCGCCGCCCGTGTCGACACCTTGGGCGATTTCGGGACTTTGTTCGACGAGATTTAACATGACTTTCATGTCATCGCTGGCGATGCGATGGGCAATCTTCTCGATATCGACATTTTTAGCATGAGAAGTAACTTCACCGGTAATGAAAATTTGTTTATGGCCACCACAGACTTCGACGGCGACACGAGAATTGGGGTCTTCGGCGAGATAGGCGTCGAGGACGGCGTCAGAAATTTGGTCACAGAGTTTGTCGGGGTGTCCTGGCGAAACGCTTTCCGCCGTGCGATAAATCGTATAGTTTTCCATATCACCAGTATATACTTATGTTATAATAAGGGCAAGATGAGAATTGCGATTTTTACGGATATTTATGCGCCGTGGAGTAATGGTGGAATTGCTTCGTCGATTAAGGCGCAAAAGGATGAACTGGAAAAATTAGGTCACCGAGTGACGGTGTTTTGTCCAGGGTTTAATGCGCGTGAGAAAAACGTGATTACGGTGCCGAGCTATAAGCATTTGAGGGTTAATGGTGCGGTGATGGCGCAGATGCCGGACGTGGTGGAGGAGTTTGTTCTAGAAAAAGTGCCAGATTTTAATAAATTTGATGTTGTGCATGTGAATTATGAGGCGGGTTGTAGTATTGCGGGGATTCGGCTAGCAAAGAAGTTTGGGATTCCGTTGGTACAGACGATGCATGGTCGAGAGGATCAGGCGATTGCGATGAACGTGCCAGGTCCATTTAAGCGACTGGTGGCGGGTTGGCTGAATAGAAAACATCGTAAGTATCTTGAGCATGACGTGCGAGTGAAACGAGACAAGTATCAGGCGCCGACGAAAACGCGGGCGAAGATGTGGGAGATGATGGTGAACCATGCGAATCAGGCGGATGTCGTAACGACACCTTCGGGCCATTTTGCGAAAAAGTTGGAACATTACGGCGTCGAAAAGCCGATTATTGCGATGTCGAATGGCGTAGCGGATGAGTTAGTGAATGAGGATTTTGCGGAACGTGAATTGGAAGACGGTGCGGTGCTGAAGATGATTTGGAATTCGCGTTTGTCGCGCGAGAAACGAATTCTGCCGTTTCTGCGGGCGGTAGCGGAGTTGAAACGACCATATATATTATATGTTTATGGGTGTGGTAATGACTATAAGCGAGCACAACGTTTTGCAAAGAAGTACGGGATGAAAGTAAAGTTTTATGGCGAGACGCCGCGGAAGAAGATTCTGGCGAGGATGCGAGAGGCGCATCTCGGAATTATGGCGTCGTATAACTTTGATACGCAGGGTATGACGCTCTTGGAAGCAGAAGCGACAGGGTTGCCGGTGTTTTTCTGTGATCCGGAGATGATGGAAGTGGTGCCACGGGAGAGCTTTGTGATCGCGGGCGGTCCAGAGCCAGAAGCGATGGCGATTGCGCTGGAAAATATGCCAGCGGAAAAGGTGGCGAAAATGAGTAAGAACATGCTGAAAAATCGGCAGGAAGTTTTGCAATCGAAACAAGCGAAGAAGCTGATTGCGGTTTATCGGCAGGCGATCAAAGAAGCGAAAAAATAAAACTAGCGGCTCATGCGAGCCGCTATGGGTTGTCGGAATGGTTGGTATGTGCGAGATGTTATGTATTGTGGGTTTGTCCGCCTGTAGGACCTTGTCGGCTTTGGGCTAAAGTCTTGTCTTAACTTCCGTCAAGCGGTTAAGTTTGCAAACGAATAAAAGTAATCCGATTGCGCAGAAGATAACCGTGATAGTTATCTTGGCGCCGAGTGGCCAGGCTGTACTCCAGAGGAGTAATCCGACTGCGAAGACAATTAGCGCGACATAAAGCCAGCGTCGAATCAGGACGATACAGTTGCCGAGCCGAGGCTTAGTTTTAAGCCAGTTGAGCCGGAGTGGCGGAAAATCGTAGGCTAAGGTTTGAATGGAAAGGCCGATAACGAATGCTCCGACGAGAGCTGCGGTGCCAATTGCGCGACTGATACAGGCCGCAACATAGACACAGGTTACGGTTCCGAGCAATAGATCTGACAATTGATCGATTTCGCTGGCGTATCTGCGCCACCAGCGATATTTGCCATCGTCGGGATAGTGATAGCGCCGTGCCAGCGGTCCGTCAATCGCATCAAAAATCTGCCCGACAAAGAATACACAAAGGGCGTATTCGGGCTTGGTATGGTACCAAGCCATTCCGATAATGATAAAAGCACAGCAACATTCAAGTAGTGTGCAAACGTCAGCTAAATGATACTTCTTCATCATATACACCTCCTGTCAAAAATTGAAGAAATGGGCTGATGTTTTGATTATATCAAGAAATGTTGAAAAAGTCAAATATATAAAAAGCTATTGCTAATTGGGCTACTGTGATATATACTTAAAAAGTTGGTGTGAAAAAGTACCATGCACTTGAAAAGGAAGGTGGAACTTTTATGAGAAAAATTAAGAAATTCGTGGCCACAGCTTTGGCTTGCGCGATGGTATTCGCCGTGTCCACGACGGCATTTGCGGCTGAGGATGAAGTGGTAGTAAACGAATCCGTTGTTAATTCTGTTGCAGACGCTGATACTACTGACGGTAATGGTGTTATGCCTCGTACAACCAGGACCATCACAGTTGGTAATGGATACAGGAATATGACAAGCGATGATCTTTACGCTCCTCATGGCAACGGCCTGTTCTATTATCAGGTGACAAGTGATGATTATAACGGATGGGTTTATCAGATCAACTGCATTATGCGTGATTCCCGTGGTGACATAGTTTGGCGCGGAGATGATATCTGCGGAGTTGCAGCAAACGGTAGACTTGAATATGGCGGCAATGTTGTAAGGATCGATCTACAAATTGCTCCTCGATTGGCGGTAACACCGGCAAATTCCTATAAGATTACCGTGACATATTGATACTAAAAAGAGCAACTTTGTATTGTTTGGGCTAGAGTATAGATGATAGTCTTGCAGCTTATTTAGATCAGAAAGCATGGTTTTCACCCAACACAGCCCCGACTTCGGTCGGGGATTTTTCATATATTGTATTAAGCATGTGATACAATAATAATATGGCAATCAAATTAGAAAACTTAAATAAAAAGTACGGCAAAAAACCAGTGCTTTTCGATATCAATATAGAAATCCCGACAGGGAGTTTTACAATGCTGAACGGTGTTAGTGGCTCAGGTAAGTCGACCCTGCTGAGCATTATTGGCGGTATCGAGTCAGCGACTAGCGGTAAGGTGATAATTGACGGACAAGATGTCAGCAGCCTCAAGGGTAGTGAGAGAACAAACTTCTATCGACATAAGATAGGGTTTATTTTTCAGGGATTTTATCTGCAGCCACAACTCACTATCGGTGAGAATATCGCGCTGATGGGGACATTTGCGGGAATGGCAAAGAAAGAACGGGAAGCGAGAACAAAAGAGCTCGCGGAGATGCTAGGGATAGCGGAAGTGCTAGATAGTCTGCCGGCGGAAGTGTCGGGCGGACAAGCGGAAAGAGCTTGCGCAGCGCGGGCGATGTTTATGCATCCAGAAATCATTCTCGCAGATGAGCCAACGAATAATCTCGACCCAGAAAATGCGAAGAACGTGATAGAAATGCTCAAGAACATCCAACGAGAAGCCAGTGCAACGATGATTATTGCTAGTCACGATCCAATGGTGAAGGAATATGCTACACAAATCCTATATATTAAGGACGGACATATTACAAGTGAGGAGAAATAGGAATGGGCTTAAAGTTTTCCGATGCAGTGAGGCTAAGCTGGAGTAATATCGCACAGCATAAAAAGCGGAGTGTGGGAATTGTCCTGACAATTTCTTTACTTTTTGGTGTAATAATGGGATTTAACTTTATTACGTCGGGTATTGAGGAGACTACGATTTCTGCTTCGGCAGGGCAGACTGGCGGAGAAGTCTACATTGAGGTGAGATACGGTAGCTCTAGTGATGATATTTTTGATCCAACCTATAATCCAGAAGAAAAGCCAGAAATTGATTTAGATGCAGTTCTAAACGAAGAGGCTGACGAGAAAATTCGCGAACGAGTAGCCCAATATGGCGGAGAAGTGGTTGGGTATTATTGGTATTACCAATTAGATTATCCATATCGAGTAATTACGAGGTCCGCAGTTGAACGGTTTATCGATGCAGATTTATGGGAGAGTGTGCCGGAAGGTAAGGTTCCAGTGATTATGCCGGAAGGGTGGAAACCTCCTCAGAATATGGACAACTTTGAAGAGAGGTTGGGCGATGTTTTATATCGAGTAGGAAGTATCCCCAGCACCGAAGCCGACAAGCCAACAATTGATGGATTTAATCCATTAAATATAATTTTGGCGCAGCTGGCTAGTGCTACTAATGATGATTTTTGGCTAGTGGATGACGGTTCGGGAGAAGTTGAGCGGTTCATTAAGGAGCAGCTAGAGCAGTATCTCTCGGAGGATGGCGGTTGGTATAATACGGCACCAGTTCAGAAAAAAGCAGTAGTAAAGTTTGATAATCCGTATAAGGCAATGGCTTTTGCTAATCCAAGCGAGGAGAAGTTTGGAATTAAAATATACACTGACGATTTTAAGTATAATGCTCAAGATCTTTTTGGTACAACTTTGATGGTGGTGAATTCGTTTAATATGCAAAAAGTGTTGCTTATTGCAGTGGAGATTTTACTGCTAATTGTGGCAACTTTGGTTGCGGTACTGACCTTTGCACATCTCATCGACCAAGATGCGGCGACGGTGGCATTGTATCGGGCAATGGGTGCGAGCACGAGTAATATCTATTTGATTTATTTCTTGTATTTGATTGAGCTATGTTTGCTGGCGGTGGTGGTGGCAATGGTGATTGCTTTTGTGTTTATTGGGCTGCTGGCTATTACGAGTATAGGAGCATTAGCCGAACGATTACAAGAGTTTTATAATCTAAAATATTTGCCAGAAGTTACGTTATTCAGATTTAATGGGGCATTCTGGGCGATCATAGTGACAATTATGCTGGTCGCGCCACTGTCGCTACTTCTGACGATGCGTCGTTTCTCAGCGAAGCATATCGCGAAGAAACTAAAAGAGGATTAAGAAGTGCGATTAGTGGATTATTTGAGGCTAGGGTTTGCCGGAGTCGAGGCACATAAGAAGCGCGCGTTTACGGTCGTGATTATCGTCGGGTTACTGTTTAGTGTGATAACGGCGGGGGTGCTCGTACTACAAGGGCTAGAAGATAGAGTGCTCGGTACAATGTTGGTACCGACCGACGGTAAGGTGCTGGTCATGAGTATTGTGGACACTGGCGTTTGCGGAGAAGATTGCGATATTGAGGTGGAAGTCAGGGAGATTAAGCAAAATATAGAAAAATATGGCGGAAGAGTAATTGAAACGGAAATTAGTCGGACGACGGAAGGGATGTTTTATAAGTTGGGGGAGGGGGTGTTTGAGGCTAATACTAGCAATGTAGATAGAAGTGCGACGGAAGTGGTCGTGCCGTTAGGTATGACGGCGAAACTTGCGGGTATAGAAATGCCAGAAAGAGACGCGGACTTGACGGAGAAGCTGGAAGCGATTAAAGATGTGCGCGAGAAGGCTTTACATAAAATAGTGGAGAGTAAGGCAGGTGAGAAGTATTATATCGCGGAGATTTTGCCGGACGGAGTATATGCGAGTGATTTATCTTTTATAAACATCGGACAGAGCGGTAATCCGCTGGATTTAATCTTGGGGCAGATGAGGGCTGGGGCAAGCCAGAGTTTTATCACGGAGGTGTCGAAGAAGAAGGCGGAGACGGATGACGGTGATGTAGGGCAGGTCTCAGGATTTGTACCGGCGGAAGATATGGATGCGGAAGATGTGGGGATGGTGTTCGCGAGATTTCCGGATGTCGAGACGGCTTATAAGTACTATCGGGATAAGGTAAACTATTGCTCGGAAACTGACCGGATATTTAGCATGTGCGGTAAAGATTATAAGTATCAGGTGATGTCGGCGGTGGGTGACCCGATTATGACTTATGAGAACTTACAAAATATCTGGCTGGTATTCCGGATTGTCGCGGCAGTGCTGGCGGTAATTGCGGTGATTGTCATGGTTAGTACTTATGGACGATTGATAGGCAAAGATATGAAGATTATCGCGCTGTACCATGCAATGGGAGCAAACAAAGTGCAGATTAAATTAGTCTATCTGACTTATCTATTGATGCTGAGCTTGATGGCAGTGGGATTTGCAATAGTACTTGGGTTGGGGCTAGCAGGACTACTAAGCATGGTAAATATGACGGCGCTGAAGCAGGTGTTTACTTTGGGATTTGGAATGAAAGTAGGCGAAATCTGGCTAGTGGGGTGGAATAATTTATCATGGAGTATGATAGGAGTTATCCTAGTCGCGACGGTATTTGCGATTGTGCTTGGGAATGGTAATTTCGAGGCAAAGAAACTGGCGCAAAAGTTGAAATAATAAATATAGTGCTGTTATTTGTATAGTATGGCGGCAGTCGTAGCTTCAAAAGGCTTTGGGGGGTTATAGAGATTCAGCGCGAGGACGCGGGCGGCGAGTTGGCCGCTCCAGAGCCCGATCGGGCTGTATTCAGTATCGACTAAGTGCGTCGTAGAGATGTTTCCGCCGTGGGCGACGATGATATTATCTTGGTGAAATGTCAGTAAAGTAACTGGGTAGGTCAAAGTGAACTTGTGTAAAGTTTCTAATACCGGCAATAACGGTTGTGAGAGTAAAATCATGCGCGGGTAGTAGATGCTACGGAAGAGTTTTTGGAGTTGGAGCATGGAAGCGACGACGAAAGTCTGGGGGCGGAGGAGCCAATTTGCACCTTCGGGGGCAAGTAAATCGACACTATCGCGGGCGATGACCAAGGGGTTAGTGGATTTTGGGTCGATCATGCCGCTAAGTGCGATGGCGGTTTCGGAATTACGTGATAAGTCTCCGGCAAGTAGTACGCCGTCGCTGCTTTCGAAAGCGGATTTTAGTAAGGCGGATTTCGCGAACGAGCCGCTGGTAGTGGAAATTGCGAATTCGACTCCGGGGAGATTTGGTAATTTGCCGCGGAGAGCATCGGGGAGGATAGTTGTGAGATTTGAAAATGGAAAATTTTGATTCATGAATTCAGAAAGTCGTACGACGCTCGAAAAGCCCTGGGCATTACCGCCAACGACGGCGACGCGGCCGGTTTTACGCTCGGGGATATTCCAAGCGAGATCGGGGTAAAGCGGCTGAGATTGCTTCTGCCAATAAGATAAGTCGGAATTGATCTTTGCGAAAGCCATAACATATTGTTGTAAAAATTACAACACTTTCCCTTTGGTTGTTTGTTGCATGGTGGCTTGTGGCGTCTGGACGCTAAAGTCTAGTTCAATCGAAATCGGACAGTGGTCGGAACCCATAATGTGTTCGTGAATTTCGGCGGATTTAAGGTATGGTAGGAGGCTAGGCGAAATAAAGAAATAATCAATCCGCCAGCCAATATTGCGCTCGCGGCACTTTGACCAGTGTGACCACCAAGTGTAACGCTGGACACTGGGATAGAAATAGCGAAAAGTATCAATGAAGCCGGCGGAAAGTAAATTTTTAATTCCCTGGCGTTCTTCGTCGGTGAAGCCGGCGCTACGTTCATTGTCTTTTGGTCGAGCAAGATCTAGCGGGGTGTGGGCGGCATTAAAATCGCCGCAAACGATGACGGGTTTTGTTTGTTCAAGGTTTTTCAGAAAACGCAAGAAGGCAGGATCCCAAAGGTCCTCGCGGAGTTTGAGACGCGAGAGGTCGCGCTTGCTATTTGGTGTGTAGACATTGACGAGATAAAACGGCTGGAACTCGGCAACTTCAATGCGTCCTTCGTTTAGCGGGCTACCATATTTGTCGTCTTGCCAGTTGTAACTAATCGTGAGGTCTTCGGAGAAATTGTTGTAGACGTTCTGGGGCTGGAGCTTGGTGAAAATTGCGGTGCCAGAATATCCGGGGCGTTCGGCGCTATTCCAAAGCTCAAGATATTCGGGAAAATCAATTTCAGCTTGGCCGGGTTTGGCTTTGGTCTCTTGGATGCAGAGAATATCGGGTTGCTCGCTATTAATAAAACTTTCGAGTGCACCTTTTTTTACTACGGAGCGGAGACCGTTGACATTCCAAGAGTAAATCTTCATATTTATGATTATAACATACAAAAAGAGGCCCCGATAGCTGTGCGATCGGGGCGCGAGTCAGTTCAGAAGATGGCGCAGTGTTGAGGGCGATTTAAGCGGCTGAGCGTCGCTCGAATTCATCGCGGATGCGGGTAATTAAGCCGTCGTAGTCCGAAAGTATGATGTCATACTTTGTCTTAAGCAAATAGCTTAAGACATTTTCGGGCAGCTTAGTGGCAGGAGTAACGCTGCGGCCGCATTCGATGCGTAACAATTCAAGCGCCGGGAAGTCGAGTTGGATTTCGCCGGTATTGCATTCGTCCAGGATCTCCTCAAGGAGTTCAACTTCGTGTGTGTTGGTATAGCGGCGGCCGATTAACTCCTCAAAAGTGCGTGAAGTGACTTCCGGATCGCCGCACTTCGTCCAGGTGCTGGCCAACTTCTCTTTTGACATGTTATTAAAGTCCTTTAGGAATAATGTATTCATATACATATCCCCCTTTCCTAATATTTTAGTTTCGGGCAATGCCCATACTTCTATTGTAGCACAGATTTCATTTTTTGTCAAGTATTTTAGCGCCTAGACGGCTTGTTGGCGTTTGAGACTGCGATCAATGTCGCGTTTTTTGATAGTTTCGCGTTTGTCGTATTTTTTCTTACTTTTGCCGGTAGCAACGACGAGTTTAATATAGCGGCCGCCAGCGAGGAGGCGTACTGGAACGAGCTGGAAGCCATCCTGCTTGGCGCGGGCAAGTTGATTGATTTGTTTACGAGTGGCTAAGAGTTTAATGTTGCGCTCAGTGTCGGCGCCGAGAGTGAGATTATTGAGCCAGAGTTCGTCGCCTCTCAGTGTGACGAAAGAGCCCTTGAGCTGGACATGGTGATCGCGAATCAGCCGAACTTCGGCGCCACTAAGGACCATGCCGCAGTTAAGCTCATCCCCAAGCTGGTAATCAAAACGGGCGCGGCGATTGATGGTAATACTATCAGGAGTTTTGGACTTCTTCATAGATATAATTATAACACATTATAGTGGTGGCTCTCGAGATATGGTATAATTAGGAGGATGAAAATTGCAATTACTTCGGATTTGTATTACCCTATGACGAATGGGGTGGCGGTATTTGCACATAATTTAGCTAAAGGTTTGGCTCAGCAAGGGCATGAAGTCTTGGTGATTTGTCCGAGCTTTAAGGGTAAGCCGTATCGGGTGAAGCGGGATGGGGTGACGACGGTGTATTTACGTTCGATTCGGTTTCCGTTTTATCCGGATCAGATTAACGAAGTGCCGAACGGTAAGGAGTTCCTAGGGATGCCGCTGCCGCGGTTGGCATATCGTTATGGACTGTGGATTACGGTCGATCCGTATCAGGCCCTGAAAAAGACGCTGAATAAATTTCATCCGGACGTGATTCATTTGCAGACGGCGGAAATGGTGGCGATTGCGACGCGGCGCTATGCGAAGAAATATGATGTACCGCTAGTAAGTACTGGTCATGCTTATCCAGATAATATCACGAGTCAGCTAAGAGTTCTGAAGCCGCTGAAGCGCCCGTTAGATGCAGTATTGCGGACGTATATGGCGAGCTTTTTGAAGCATTCGGAATATGCGACGATGCCGACGGAGATGGCAATTGATGATTTGGTGCCGAAGAAACGTAAACGGTTCAATGTGACGGTGGAGCCGTTGTCGAATGGGGTAGATTTGTCGAAGTTTGGCCCGAAGAAGGCGCCGGCGAAGATTTATAAGAAGTATCATTTACCAAAAAATAAGCCGATTGTATTGTATGTGGGGCGAGTTGATCCGGAGAAAAGTATTGGCAATGTGGTGACGGCGTTTGCGGGTGTACTGGAAAAAGTGCCGGAGGCGGTATTGGCAATCGTGGGAGACGGAACGGATCGGCGGCATTTGCAGGATTTGGCGGAGGCGCTGGGGATTGAGAAGCCGGTGAAGTTCTTGGGGCGGATTATGCCGCCGGATGTAATGGAGATTTATCGGACGGCGAGTTTGTTCGTGACGGCGAGCGAGACTGAGACGCAAGGCATTGTCCTGATCGAGGCGGCGGCGACAGGATTACCGATCGTAGCGGTTGATGCAGGGGCGGTGCGCGAACTATGCCAGAATCGGAAAAATGGGATTTTGTGTTACCCGGGGGACGTGAATGCGATTTCGCAGGCGGTTGTGAAGCTGCTGCGACACGATGATTTGCGGGAAAAATATGGTAAATATAGCCTGGAGGTAGCGAAGAAGCATGATTTGAATCATACGCTGAAGCGGTTTGAAGAGATTTATGAAGAGGCGATCGTACTTAAGGGGCGGAAAGTGCCGCGGAAAAAGTGGTGGCGGAGGTAGCTACTAGCTGTCGCGACGTGTCTTTAGCTGTTAATAGTTTTTAGGATTAGTTGAGCGGTCTCGTGTGGTTTTTCGTAATTATGTAAATGTCCGGAGTCTGGAATAAGCTCTAGTGATGCATTGTACCTTTTTGTTAATTCCCTGGTTATTTTCTGGCTAATTAGGCGATCTTTTTCGCCAGCAATCATAATAATATCTTTTTGTAGACCGTCGAGAAAATCGGCGACGGAGTGGCCGGTCGAGAACTTCATGGCGCCAGTAAGCTCGGACTTGCTGGGTGGCTGGTCGCTACTGCAGTGATGCGTAATTTCTATAGTTTCTCGAAAGAGTTTTTTATCATGTGGGATAAACAAAAACTTGGTCGTCACATAATCAACGATTCTCGGCGGGAGATAATTGGCGAGCGGCGAGATTCTAGCGATTATGCGCGCTGGTTTGGCAGAAATTGGTGAAAGTAAGACCAATTTTTGGTTCACGAGCTCAGGGTAGCGCTGCGCTGTAGCGGCGACAACGATTGAGCCCATGGAATGTCCAATGAGAATTGGGCGTACGAGATGCTGGTCTTGGATGTAACCGCGGAGGTATCGAGCGTAGGCCTTGGGCGAGTAATCGGAAGCTATCGGAAACTTTGCGCCAGCAAAAGGCGGTAAGGCTGGAGTATGAACTTCGAATTCAGCTCGACGTAAGTCATCCGCGATAGCCCCCAGCCCCAATGGTGACCCACGAAAGCCATGCACTAGAACTAAGGCTGGTTTTTGGGTAGATTCAAGGATTTTTGCCGGTTTAGGCGGCATCGGAGAATTCTGCTTTTTCATCGTCAGCTAGAGCTTGAAGGGCTTTTTTGAGCGCGGGGCGGTCGAATCCGACAATGCGCTCGCCATTGATTTCGGTGACGGGTACAGCTTGGATGTCTGGCATGCTCGATGCGTCAACCTCTTCATACTTGACGCCTTGTTGATCGAGCCAATCCATAAGTGCATGGCAGTATGGACAAATTTGTGTAGTGTAAACTTTAATCATATATTCATTATAGCACGGTTTTATGGATTATGCTTTTTGGCGGCGTCGAGCTGCGGGTCGCGGCTGTGGTTGGCGTCATCGTAAGTTAATTCGACTTCAATATCCGGTTTAATTCCTTCGCCGTTAATGCTATTACCCTTCGGGGTGTACCAGCGGGCGGTAGTAACTTTCAGTAGCGTATTTTCTGGCAAATCGAGCAAAGTTTGTACGACGCCTTTGCCATAGCTTGTTTCGCCGAGAACCGTAGCCTTACCGTAATCTTTTAGAGCACCGGCGACGATTTCTGAGGCGCTGGCGGTGCTGCCATTAATCAATACGACGGTTGGCATGTCGCTGAGTTTAGCCTGTCCGCGGTTGGCGCGAGTGGTTTCGTCGGCGAGATTGTTGCTCTTTTGAATTAGCACTGGCTCCCCGTCAATCCATAGCGATAACAGGTCTTTTGCCGCTGAAACGTAGCCGCCGCCGTTGTTTCGGAGGTCGAGAATGACTTTCTTAACTCCTTTTTCTTCAAATTCATTCTTTACGATATTTTGGACCAAAGTGCCGGTGTCATTATCGAAACGCGTAACCGTAATAATTGCAGTCGATCCGTCATAAGTTACATAAGCTGAGACGTTATTAATAGTTTCGCGAGTAAGTTCAAAGCTCTTCTCTTCGCCATCACGGGCAACAGTAAGCTTTACCTTGGTTCCAGCGGCGCCACGGAGTTTCTGGGAAATTTCGTCAGTGGTTTTGTCATAGACTTCTTCGTCGTCGATCTTATAAATAATATCGCCCGCTTTAACTCCGGCTTTTCCGGCGGGGTTATCAGGCAAGGTTCGAATCACGCGGACGTAACCGTCACGCAGCCCCATTTCGATGCCGATGCCAGCACCAACGTCGCCATGCAACGCTGCTTCATAGGCTTCAGCCTCTTCAGCGGTCATGTACTCGGTATAGACGTCGCCGACGGCAGCGACTAGGCCTTTCTTTGCGCCTTCGATGATAGCGTCTTTGTCGATTTCGCCGTCATAGTTACTAACGAGCATACTGTAAACATCATCAAGTTCGGACCAATCGTTTTTGATACTAGTGCGGACGCCGAGATAAGGTAGGAATTTTGGAGCAAGATTGTTCCAGTTCATGCCGAGGAAAAATCCTACGATTAAGGTCGCTACGCCAGCGATAATTGTTCCCCCGAGACTGACTTGTCGTTCTTCCCATTTCTTTGCCATAAAACTATTGTAGCACAAGATAACGTGCAAAAGTGGACTTTATCTATTGACTTTTTGGACTATCTGTGGTATAATGAGAAGATAGGCTATTATCTTGTGCGCTGATCGAAGTGGATGTATCTAAAACCGCTAGCAGGAACGTTATTACGGGCACCGAAATCGCCCCACTGGCCGCTGGCAGCGCTATAAGCGTTGTTGTACTCGGTAAGGTTGATAGTGCCATTACCATTGACGCTTTCGACCCAGACGACATGTCCATAGTATCCAGCTTCGCTATATCCGACGCTAAATGGTGTCGGATTATTGTCGACAACGTAGCCATTGGCCGCGGCGTATCGACCCCAGTCGGAAGCGTTGCCCCAGTTTGAAATATAGATTCCCCAGAACTCCTGAACCTTCCATGCGGTGTAGCTCACACATTGGCAGACGTATCCGCCAATGACGATGTACATTGAGTCATCACCTGGACAATTACCGGCGAAAGGATAAGTATTGTAGCCATTTCCGACAGTACCATTGCCTTGAGTACGGCGCATCTCTGCGCGGATTTCTTCTTGCATTTTCTCGCGAGCGGCGACGGCGTCACGAGCATAGGCTTCGCTGTCGTTTTGGTATTTTTCTTTGAGGGCGTTTTGTTGATTGCGCTTTGTGGTTGCTTCATTCGCCATGAATTCGGAAGAGGCGATTAGGTCGTCAACCTTGGCTTTTTGAGCTTCTAGTTCTTCTTTGAGCTCGCGTACGGCTTCAGCGCTGGCGGCGACTTGTGTCTTGGCGGTGTTTTGGCGTGATTGGCGCTCGGCATAGTCGCCAAGTGAACTACTGCCGGCGAGAAGTAGAATGGCATCAGGTTCATCCTCGAAGTGCATATTGACGAGCAACTTGGCTAAGGCTGCCTGCTGAAGCCCGAGTTTTTCTTCATTGGTACTAATCTGGGCGGCGAGATCATTCGCGATGGCTTGGTTAGCGGCAATATCGGCTTCAAGGGCAGCGATTTCGGCGTTTAAACGTTCGACTTCTCCTTCGAGAGTTTGCGCACTGGCAGCGGCACTGGCTGCGGCCTGCTCAGCAGCAGCGGCAGCGTCGGCAGCTTCACGGCAGGCTTGGGTCACGCAGTGGGCATCGTAGGCTTGGACGGCGGATTGGCTCTGCGCGATAAAGAAAGCGGCTCCGAGACCGAGGCAAGAAACTACAGCAAGGGCAATAAGTGCGCCACGGAGACCAAAAGTTTTGTGTTTAAAGATAACCATAATTATTATATATCACAACTAAGCATAAAAGTAAACTGCTTGGGCTATTTGAGGTACTTTTTGATGGCGAGTCGAGCGGAAATCGTGCCAATAATCATACCGATAACTATCATGACAGTGTAAACCGCGATAAGTAGGTTCGATTCTAGTAGCTCGGAGACTGCCGAAACGTCAATCCCGTATCCTGATAAGTTCGGCTCAAGGAATCTGAAGCCGACGACGGCGAGTGTAGTAGCGAGTAGGCCAGAGATGACTCCGCTGATTTCGGCTTCAACTAGGAAAGGTCCGCGGATGAATCCGACGTCAGCGCCGACGAGTTTCATCATATAGATTTCTTCGCGGCGCGAGAAAATTGCCATACGGATCGTGTTGAAGATGACGAGAATTGAAATCACAAGAAATACGGCTCCGAGGATCAACCCGCCATTTTTGGCGATAGTTGCCCAAGAATTGATGGTTTCAATCTCGGCCTGGTTAACGTTATAGGTTGGTTCTTTTTCACTATCAAGGTGATTTTGGAATTCGACGTCGTGTTCGACGAGATAACGGACGCCGTCGAGGTTATTCGGATCGGCAACCTTGACGCGCATGGTGGCTTGCATTGTATTAAGCATCAGCTCGTACATAGATTCGTCTTGCAGGGCGGCCATGAGCTCAGAGTTATCGTTATTGTCTTCGATGAAATTGCGATACTCGGTCTCGGAATCGGCAATTTCGACATGAGTAACGTTATCTTCGGCTTCCATCTTGGCTGCTAGCTCTTCGAGTATGGCTGGCTCGGTACCTGGAGTAAAGAATACGGTAATGTCGATTTTTTGGCGCATTGTATCGGCTGTGGCGCTAAGGATTAGGCTCGCAAAAACCGTGATCATGAGAATAACTAATGTAATGGTCATGACTAGTGTGGCGGCGATACTAAGCCAGATATTGCGCGTATAACTGGATACGCCATATTTCATCACGCGACCGGCATTGCGCATGCGACTGACGTTGCTATTCTCGACTAAAGTTTTCAGATGAGCTTTAGTCTCGCGCCGTGAAAGTTTATTTTTGTCATTAGTTTTCGCTGTCATATTCTCTCCACCCCTATTCTTCTAAACTACCCGTTTGGTTTGCGTACGTGTAACCGGTTTTGATCGGTTGAGTTTGCTCATACTTGGTGCAGGTCGTAACTTTACCGTTTGTCCGAGGCTAAAATCACTGAGTTTTGGAGCGGCTTTGAGGGGGCGGCTGGCAGCGTACCATTGGTTAGCGGAATCTTGAGCAAGTTTTTTCGCTGGAGCTTTTCTCGCATTAGCCGTGCTGCTTTTCTTTGTCCCTGTGGCACTAGCCGTACTACTCTTCGGCGCTGCGGCTTTTTCGGCTGCTCTCGTTGCACTTGATGTGGCAGTTTTCGCAACCTTACTCCGTCCAGAATGCTGAATTTTGAGCTTGGCTTCTTCGCTAGCATGAGTAACTTTACGCACGATTTCTCGTTTTTCGGAATTTCCCATGAACATGCCCGGAACGACGAGTGGACGCACCATTTCTTCGACTGGTTCACTGTCGAGTTTGTATACGCCGTGCATCTTCTGATCGTCGACGACTCGTCCAGCTTTTAGCGTTACAACGCGTTTACTCAGATTATTCACGATGCTCTCGTCGTGTGTCGTTACGAGCAATGTCGTGCCAAAATCGTTAATTCTCTGTAGGAGCTCAATGATTTCCTGCCGCGTGAGCTTATCAAGGTTTCCGGTCGGCTCGTCGGCAATGAGGATTTTAGGCTGTCTTGCGACTGACCTAGCGATACTGACGCGCTGTTGTTCTCCGCCGGATAGGTGTGCGGGAAACTTGTGTGCTTTGTCGCCTAATCCAACTAAATCGAGGATCTTAGGCACGGTTTTCATGATTTCGCGGTTTTTCATGCCGGCGATTTCGAGCGCGAAGGCAACATTTTCAAAAACCGTTCGCGTGGGCAACAACTTGTAATCTTGGAATACGACTCCGAGGCGTCGTCGGTAGTGCGGAATATGGCGTTTTTTAACGTAATCAAGATCGATTCCGCCGACGATGATTTTGCCAGAGTCAGGTTGTTCTTCTTTTGTGATCATTTTGATCAAGGTAGATTTGCCTGCGCCAGATTTTCCGACCAAAAAGACGAACTCATGCGGTTCGATATGTAGCGACACATTATCGAGCGCTGGTTCTTCGTCGCCGGGATAGGTCTTCGTGATACGATCAAGCAATATCATATCCTTATAATACCATAAGTATAATGTGATGTGAAGTTTACATTTCTAAAAATGCATCAATGAATCCGTCGATGTTGCCATCTAGCACTGCGTCGGGATCTTTGCTTTCGTGCTTGGTTCGCGTGTCTTTTACGAGTTTGTATGGCTGCAAAACGTAATTGCGAATTTGTTGACCCCACTTGGCAGATTCTCCGGCGCGTAGTTTACCGATACTTTCGGCGTGTTGCTCCTGCTGCATCTGTACGAGTTTACCGCGCAAGATTTCCATGGCTTTTTCTTTATTCTGGAGTTGTGAACGTTCGTTTTGAATTGCAACGACGGTATTGGTTGGTAAATGCGTAATCCGAACGGCGGAATTAGTCGTGTTGACGCTTTGGCCGCCATGACCACCAGAGTGGTAGACGTCGATTCGTAAATCTTTGTCGTTGATTTCGACATCAGCATTACCATCAATGACTGGCAGCACTTCTGCCAGCGCAAAGCTAGTCTGGCGCAGGTTGTCGGCGTTAAAGGGGCTGAGCCGGACGAGGCGATGAACGCCGTGCTCACTCTTCAGTAATCCGTAAACGTTTGTGCCGTTAATTTCATAAACTGCAGTTTTAATCCCAGCTTCTTCGCCGGTCGTGCGTTCAAGGCAATTCGTCTTAAAGCCTCGCTCATCACACCACCTGAGATACATGCGTTCAAGCATGCCGGCCCAATCCATAGCTTCAGTACCGCCAACGCCAGCTGTGATACGCAAAATTGCATTATTATGGTCGTATTTTCCGGTAAACCTGAGGGATTTTTTAAGTTCGGTAAGTTGGTCTTGTAATATCTCGATTTGCTCCTTAACTTCTTCTTCGAGCCCACTATCGGCTAATTGTAATAATTCATCAAGATCGTTTAGCTGGGTTCGTAATAATTTCCACGGTTCAACCTCGTTACTTAGATGTGCAAGCTTCTCATTGACTTGTCTAGCGTTTTCGGGGTCAAGCCAAAGCTCAGGTTCCGCAACTTGTTGTTCAAGCGTAGCGGCTTGTTCTATTTTTTGGTCGAGATTGAGTTTTTGCCAAGCCTTGTCGAGTTCACTGCGTAATTGTTCTAACTGTTTTTGATTGGTTTCGGCCATTTTTTCTATGCTCCTGGTTGCGTTTCGCTAAATTTGAGGCGTTCATCTAGCTCGTTAACTAGAGCTTTTTCAACGGAGCTAACGGTGGCGAGACCATGAATATTGCTTTCAATAAAATCTTGGGCTAGTCTGACAATAGTTTCTTTATTAATCCCGCGGATTAGCCCTGGGGTGCGATCGTAACGTTCAAGTGTGCCATTTGTGAAATAACCGTCGGCGTAGTAGTCGGAAATTTGATTGACGGTCTGCGCGCCCATTTGATAGCGCCCGGTAGCATAGGATTTTGCTGCTTCGATATCCTCATCTTTAATCTCACCTTTGAGAACTTTGGCAATTTCCTTGCGGATTAAGTCGAATAATTTTTCGGCGCTTTCGGCATTGACTTCGCCGTCGAAATCCCAAGAAGCATTATGCCAGGTATTATTAATGTCGCTACCCATACCATAAACCAAGCCGTTTTTGCGAGCCTGCCCAAGGATTCGGCTACTCATGGTGCCGGTTAAAATATGATTAAGACAGTTCATAGCATAAACTTCGGGCGGCGTAAGTTTGCGCGGCACGACCCACGAGAAGGCAAAAGTGATATTACTGGCATCTTTGCGACGAATGAGTACAGGATTGGAATCGTGTAGTTCGTCATATGGAATTTCAAACCTTTCGCCAGGTTTTAGTTCCCAGTTATTCAGCATTCTGGTAATTTGACGTTTACGGTGCCTAAGGTTACCGGCGATAATGAAACGCATATTGTGTGCAGTGTGAGTGCGCCGGTAATGCTCACGAATGTCTTTGAGTTCAATATTTGGGATAGTTTTGATGCGTTCCTGTAAGCTTGGGACATCTTCGCCGAGCATTTGTTGCAGTTTTGGCCAGAGCAGGCGGCAATATTCGTTCATATAACCAGTTAGCTCGGCTTTGACGTTGCCCTTTTCGCTTTGCAGCTCCTCATCGTTGAACTTAGGACTAGTAATAGCAATTCTCTGTAGCTCCATGATACGATCCCACTCGAAATCCGCACACTCACTTTCGTAACAAACGGAAAAGTCAGACGTCCAGGCGTTGTGGTAAGCGCCATTTTTAGTAAAGTCGGATTCAAAGGCTTGTTCGCTACTATACTTCGCGTTGGCGCCGAAAGCTAGATGCTCGACGACGTGAGCGATTTCGTAGACCTCTGGTCTTTTGGCGTAGCGCATACCGGCACGAAACTGGATTTTCGTGTTCATTACGCTGGCGTCAGGAACGTCGATAAGTAAGCCTTTCGCGCCGGAGGCCAAGACAATCTCTTCGGCGGAGTGTTTTATCGCTGTTTCCCTTTCTTTTTGTTCTGACGTTGTTTTTTCTTGTCTTTGCGCGCTACGTTACGTTGCTGATTATAATTACGGTTGTTGCCGCGTTGCTCGTCGTCTCCGTTCTCGCTGAATTCTTTGTCAAGTTTTTTCTCACCAGCGGAAATTTCATTGACACCCTTTTCAGTCATACCCTCAGCCATCTTAGTAAGTTCGGTGTCGTATTCTTCGCCGTCAGTGACGCCTTCGGCGATGGCTTCTTGCTTAGTAATGCTGAGGAGGATCTTTAGCACTTCTTCGCGCAGGGCTTTTTCGAGGCCATCAAATAACTTTTGCGATTCGCTGCGGTATTCAACGAGCGGGTCTCTTTGGCCGATACTACGCCAATGAATTCCTTCGCGGAGATGCTGCATATTTTCGAGATGTTGCATCCAGAGGGTATCAAGTACTTTTAGATAGACTTCGCGTTCGATTTTGCGCATGACTTCTGGGCTAAACTCAGCTTCTTTGGCCTGGTATTGTTTTTCAATCTCTTCAAGGGCGGCTTTGGCGCGGTCATTTTCTTTGCGCATGTTGCCGATTTTATCGACTGTTTCTTCATTGACATCGAATACGCTGCGGAAATCTTTACTAAAATTCTTGTTCACGCGTGCACTGTCTCTAGTTAAATCTTCGGTGGCGACTTTCATTAGGCGTTTAATTTCGTCGTGGATGTTTTCGCCATCGAGAATCTTGCGTCGCATACTGTAAACGACTTTGCGGTGACGGTTAATCACATTATCGTATTGGACAACGTTTTTGCGTGAGTCGAAGTTAAAACCTTCAATACGTTTCTGGGCGGCTTCAAGAGTCTTTGAGACGCTCTTGTTTTGAATTGGCGTATCTTCATCGACCCCTAATCGCTGCATTAGCATTGCAATACGGTCACCTTGGAAGATGCGCATCAAATCGTCTTCGCAGCTAACGAAGAATTGTGTAGTACCAGGATCGCCTTGACGACCACCACGGCCACGGAGCTGGTTATCGACGCGCCTTGAGTCGTGTCTTTCCGACCCGATGACTACTAACCCGCCAAGTTCCTTCACGCCTTCGCCGAGTTTAATATCGGTACCGCGACCAGCTAGATTCGTCGCGAGAGTGACAGCGCCTTTTTCGCCAGCTTTAGCAACGATGGCGGCCTCCCTCTCATTATTCTTGGCGTTCAACAATTCGTATTTAATTCCCTGTCCATCAAGATATTTTGCGATCTTCTCGTTATTCGCAATGCTACCTGAGCCAACAAGGACTGGTTGACCTCGGTCGTGATATTTTTTTATCTCGGCGGCAATAGCTTTTAGTTTGCCAGCCTCAGTACGATAAATCAAATCGTCTTTGTCGACACGTTGAATTGGCTTATTAGGTGGAATCTGGATGACGTCGAGGGCGTAGATCTGTTGAAACTCTTCGGCTTCAGTGAAAGCCGTACCAGTCATGCCGGAGAGCTTATTATATAATCTGAAGAAGTTTTGGAAGCTAATCGTCGCGAGCGTCATACTTTCTTGTTTGACGGCGACGCCTTCCTTGGCCTCGATTGCTTGATGCAACCCCTCATTATACCTGCGGCCTTGCATTAATCTGCCGGTGTGTTCGTCAACGATTACGACATCGCCACTATTTGTTACGACGTAATCCTTGTCGCGCTTAAACACTACCTGGGCGCGCAGAGCCTGTTCGAGATGGTAAACCAGTCGTGTATGCTTCGTACTATATAAATTCTTTACACCAAGTAGCTCTTGAATTTTTTCAACGCCTTTATCGGTCAAAGTTACGCTGCGGCGTTTTTCGTCGAAAACATAGTCTTCGTCGGTTAACTGCGCCACAACCTTAGCAAATTGGTAATACGAATCGGGGTTGTCGCCAGCTGGAGCAGAAATAATTAATGGCGTCCTAGCTTCATCAATCAAAATCGAGTCCACCTCATCAACAATAGCGTAATTTAGCCCGCGTTGCCTCAAATATTGAGGCTCGCTAACCATGTTATCGCGTAGATAATCGAAACCAAATTCGTTGTTCGTGCCGTAAGTTACGTCTGCGGCATAGGCTTCCTTGCGAGTAGCCGGTTTCAAATGACGGAAACGCTCGTCTTCGTGTTCTTCGTTCTCGTATTCAGGATCATATACGAAGCTAGCCTGGTTGATAATTACGCCAACGCTTAGCCCAAGGAAGTGATATACAGGAGCGTTCCATCCGGCATCGCGTTGGGCGAGGTAGTCGTTTACTGTTACGATGTGTACGCCCTTCCCGGTTAAACCGTTCAAATAAGCTGGTAGCATAGCCACTAAGGTTTTACCCTCGCCGGTTTTCATCTCAGCGACACAGCCTTCATGCAGCACCATGCCGCCAATTAGCTGAACATCGTACGGTCGCATACCAAGAATACGCTTGCTGGCTTCGCGCGCAACAGCAAAAGCGTCAACTAGAATCGCATCGAGTTCCTTTTGGTCTCCCGTTTTTAACCTGCTTTTTAATATATCGGTCTGCCCTTTGAGCTCATCATCGCTCATCGCCTCATATTTTGGTTCGAGTGCGCCGATTTGCTGAGTCTTTTTGTACATGCGCTTTAAGACTTTTTTCTGTGCATCACCAAAGACGCTCTGCAAAATACGAGTCAGCAAAGTCTTGTCGGCAAGTTTATCTGTCGGCTTCTTCTCTTTTGTTTGCTTCTTTTTCGGGGTATGCGGCTTAGCTTGAGCTACTTTTTGCGATTTCGCGTCAACATCGGCCGAACTAGGTTTATTCACCATTGGTCAAATCTCCACAAATTATACCCCCATTATAGCATATTAGCTTCTCTTAATAAACAGGTTCTTCAGACCTTTTTTAGAGAGGTGTGGAGTAGCTTCGAGTTTGAAGCGGCGAATTTGCCCCTTGAGCTTAGCTTCGATAATATCGATGCCGGCGAAGACATTGGAGCATTCGTCTTTTGCGGTGATGACTTTTCCGCCAGGAATTTCCATGGCGACGGAAATCTCATATTTGTTGTTGTGCGCGCGGTCGACTTCGGCGATGACGACTTTGGCGACGACATCTTTTTTGCTGCCGCGTGGGAGATAGCGGTCGAGCTTGCCGATACGTTTAATCGCATATTTACGAAAACTATCGGAAATTTTATAATTACTTCCGCTGAGGTCGATTTTGTCTATCACACCCTACTCCTTTTATAAACCTAGATTACCTAAATTACCCATAAGGGGCTTCATTTTATCAGTGGCAATTTCTTGTGCTTTGGCGTAGCCATCACGCATGCAGTCTTCGATCCAATGTTCAAGTTCGGAGATGTCATCGAGGTTGATTTTATCAGGGTCGATTTTGACGTTCTTGATTTTTAGTTCGCCCGTAATCTGTACGGTTACAGCGCCATCGCCAGCTTCAACTTCGACAATTTCATTTTTGAGGGATTTTTGCGCCTTTCGTAGCTGATTGAGGACTTTCATCTGATCCATAGTTGCGCCCATAATTATAACTCCTTTTGTTCTTCTGTAGTTTGTCTAGTATATATGTATATTCTATCAGAATTATCGGACTTTGGCGAGGTAATAATGCGTTCGATGCTGGCTGAAACTTTCTCGTGACCTAGGATAGCGAAGTGCTTCGGTAGCTCATCGGCCTTTTCCGGAATCTCTTGGATAATAGTATATTCTCCTTGTTGGTCGAGGATTTGGTAAAAATTATACTTAGTTTCATCTTGGACATAGATCGTGGTACCAGTTTCGAGGTTAGCTTCTATGAGCTTAATATCGTCGTGGAACTTGTCGGCGACGATCGGGATATAGCGGTAACCGTAAAGAAAATGTGTAATTCCTCCAGTGATCATAATTCCGAGGAAAAGGCCAATTGGAAAGACGGCGGAAATGCGGGCATAAGGGTTGTCCGGGAAAAGGTCGTACCATTTGGCAAGAATATAGCGCAGTCCGTGTGCAATTAAGATTGCCATTGGTAGCAAGATGAGGATTGCGGCTTCGGGATTAAGTCCGGAGAGAAAGATTGTAAAGATGACAAGGCAGATTGCGATTGAATTGCGCGAGGCAAAGAAGCCTTTTGAGGTTGAAAGTAACCCGATGACGGCAAGAGCAACTGATGCTAGACCGACAAAAGGCGAGAGAAAGGAGCTGTCAAGCGTTGTATTCCAGGCGAAAAACGGTAAGAAGGCGGTCTGGATATTGTCAATGAAGCCAGCCAAGGAGAAATCGGGCGTAAGTAGGAGTTCGGCGATGATATGTGGATTGATAAAAGCGGCCATGACCGCGGCAGCTAGCCCCATGATAATAATGAAAATCGTGAGGACGAGCGGAAATGTCGGAAGGGTTTTAATAGTGAAGCGTAAATGTGGATGTAAGAAGGCAAAAAGTACAATGAAGCCAGCGAGATATATCATATATGGAGTGAAAATCGAAGCGAGGAGTGCAAAGGCGAAGACGAAGCAATACATCGGCTTGGGTTTAGTTACGCCTTGGATTTTCGAGCCGAGCCAGAGTAGTAGAGTAGGCCAAAATACAATCATGATAAGTGGAGTGCCGCTGCCAGCGAGGTAGAGAAACGAAGCTGATAATACGGCCAGGATTGAGGCGAAAAGCGCGACGTTGGTCTTGAACCAGCGGTTGAGCAAGAGGATTAATAGTCCGCCGAGTAGGGCTCCGATAACGATACTGGGGAGTTTGATGGCGTAAACATTAAGTCCAAAAGTCATAATCGAGAGTTTTTGTAACACGCGATAGGGGAGATCGACGATGTCGCCGCGAAAAACTGCGTCGAGCTGGACGGCGTAAGAGCTAGCAGCGGACTGCATCTCGGCCTCGGAAATCCCGGCTGGAGAGAGTAGAGGAAGGCCAAAAAGGATGCCAAGATAAGCAGTACTAAGCAAAATAAAGCCAATCACAAAACGATAGCGGTAGAGAAAAAGTTTGGAAATGACGAGTTTCTTCACATATATATTATAGCACGTGTGGAGTGAATTTTGCTACTCATGTTCTTTGTCCAGAGACATAAAGCGTAGCAACTCAGGATGGAAGTAGAGCTCGACTTTGCCGACTGGGCCATGGCGATGTTTGGCAAGGATAAGCTCGGTGATATTAGTAGGTACGAAATCGTCATTGTTCTGTTTGTAATAATCGGGGCGATGCAGGAACATGACAAGGTCGGCGTCTTGCTCGATTGAGCCGGATTCACGCAAATCGGAGAGGACTGGGCGAGGGTCATCACGACCAGTAACGCCACGGGATAGTTGAGCCAGTGCGATAACGGGGATTTCTAGTTCCCTGGCGAGAGTTTTAAGACCACGGGAAATTTCGGTGACCTCTTGGACGCGATTACCGGCGTAGCGGTCGGAACCTTGGAGGAGCTGAAGATAGTCAACGATAATCATACTAATATTGTGATCATGTGCGGCACGGCGAGCCTTATTACGTAGTTCTAGAACAGTCATAGAACTAGTGTCGTCGAGGTAAAGCGGAACTTCGCTCATTTCGGCGAGGGCGTCACCGATACGGGCAAAATCTTCATTTTCGATATTACCAGTGCGAATACGCCAGGCATCGACGCCACCAATATCGGAAATCATGCGGTCGACGATTTCGTTTTTGGCCATCTCCATCGAGAAAAAGAGTACGCCGCGACCATCGCCGTTGCGAGTAGCGACGTTGTAGGCGAGATTTTGAGCAAAAGTGGTTTTACCCATAGCTGGGCGAGCGCCGATGATAATCAGGTCACCTTTTTGGAAACCGGCAGTCTTCTTATCGAGGTCACGAAAACCGGTTTTTAGTCCGCGGAGTGCGCCTTTATTGCGATGCAACTCTTCGATGCGTTCGTAGGCTTCATCGAGAAGGTCTTCGAGTTTATTATAGTCAGACTTAATCGTTTTGTCAGAGACTTCAAAAAGGCTTTTTTCGGCCTTGCCGACGAGGTCACCGACGTTTTTGGTGCTGTCATAGGCGTCGGTAGCAATGTCAGTGCCGGCTTTAATCAAGCGGCGGCGCAAGGCGGCTTGTGCGACGAGATCGGCATAAGCGTCGACGTGCGAAGCAGTTGGAACGAAATTTGTTAGTTCAGTGAGATAAGGCGCTCCGCCGATATTTTTGAGAGTTTTTTGATTCTTGAGCTCAGAAGTCAGGGTCATGAGGTCGATTGGACGGTGATGCTCATAGAGCGAAATCATTCCCTTGTAAATGTCGGCGTGACTGGGGTCGTAAAAATCCGGGGCCTTGAGCTGTTCAAGGACGTTCGGGAAGGCGGCATCAGAAAGTAATAGGGCGCCAAGTAGAGACTTCTCAGCCTCTAAATCTTGTGGCGGGATGCGTGCATTGTCCTTGTCGGATGCCGGTGAATCTGACATTTACCTCCTTTTAGCTAATAGGGGCCGTCTAAAACGGTAGATCTCCATTAACCTCTTGTACACCCCCCATTATAGCAGAAATTTGGGAGATTGAGCTGTCTTCAGGCGTTTTATGAGCGCCGATTTCGTGAATAACGAGCTCGATGTTGGTAAGATTGTCGGTGAGGATTTTGGTATTATTAGGCTTTTCGAGGATAGTTTTGGTGAATTTTTGGGTAGGGTAAATATGTAGGGTTTTGCCATCGAATTCGTATTCAACTTTGGCGAGTTGGCTGTAGATCGCGAGATTGAGGTCCTGGATGCGCTCTAGGAAGCCATTCCAATCAAAATGCTCAGCGGAAATAACTGGTTTAAGGGTGGATTGTGAGGCTTCGGGAGCGGGGTTTTCCGAGGGTTTTTGCGTTTTAGGGGCATTTAGAGGCGGTTTGGGAGTGATATGGGTCGGAGCTGGGTGTGACGGCGCTGGAGATTTTGCCGGGGTTTCTGGGGCTGCTGCTGACGTTTCAGGGGTGGTTGCGACAGGGTTTGGTGATTTTGGGGTGGTTTGCACTGCCTTTTGCGCTGTCTGCAAGCTTGAAGGCCGTGCACTCTGCATCCTACTCGTTGAATTCCCGCCAAGAAAAGCTAGTAATAACTTAGCTTCAGGGAAAGGCGGGCTAACCTCGGGGAGTTTAGCGAGTAAGTGTAATAGTTCGGTCTTGGGCTGAGTAACAATAGCCTCAATAAGTTCGGAAACTAGGATTTCGGGACGGACGCCAGAACCCAGTAAATCTTTTAGAAGTTGATGGACTTGATTACTATCGCGCTTTTCGTAGCTATCGAGTAGTCGGTGAATCACTTCTTCTTGCGGTAGACCTAGCGCGCGACCTAAGACCTCAGCGGTGATTTCTTGGTCGGAGATAGCGGCGACTTGATCAAGAAGACTGAGTGAGTCACGAAAACTGCCGCCGCCGCGCCGAACGACGATTTCGAGCGCTTCGTCGGTAATTTTAATCCCCTCGGCTTGCGAAATTTCTTTGAGGTGTGCAAGCATAACTTCAGGGCGGGCGAGCTTAAAGGTATGGACTTGGGTGCGGGATGAAATTGTAATCGGAACCTTGTGTGCGTCGGTCGTCGCCATGATGAAAATGACGTGTTCAGGCGGTTCTTCGAGCGTTTTCAAAAGAGCGTTGGAGGCGCTTTTGGTCAGCATATGGACTTCGTCGATGATGTAGACTTTGTATTTTCCCTTGGTCGGAGCGATGACGGCTTTTTCACGGAGTTCACGGATATTATCGACGCCAGTATTAGAGGCGGCATCGATTTCGATAATATCGAGATAGCTATCTTCGACCCGATAGTCGAAGCCATTGACGGCGTGGGCGAGAATGCGGGCGACAGAGGTTTTGCCGGTACCGCGCGGGCCGATAAAGAGAAAAGCATGGGAAATTTTGCTGGATTTGATTGCATTGGCTAGAACAGAGGTAACCTGTTCCTGCCCAACGACGTCTTCGAGCTTCGTTGGACGGTATTTGCGGTATAATACGGCCATCTAGAGAGCAGCCTCAACGGCGGCCCAGGCGGCTTGCTCGTTGTTGGCGGGGATAATCGCTGAGACCTGATTACCTTCACGAAGATGGAAGTAAGTCACACTAGCATAAAGAATTTCGTATTCGCGGCCACCGACTTCAATGTAATATTTATCGTCATGATGTACGAGTGTGCCAATGACTGCTTTACGCTCGACGGGTCCGATTTGCTTATAGAGGAAGCGACCTTCAGGAGTGATCGTAAGTTTAAGAATATCGCCTTCGATTAACTTAGACTTTGAAGCGTAGTTTGCCGGAACTGGATAATTTTTCCCGTCGGGACCGATCATAATCTGACCATCGAAGACGCCTTCGATGACTTTGCCCTCGGGGCTAGAGACGACGGTCTCGCGTGGTGCGGTAATAGCATCGCCATCACCAAGCACGGAGATTAAGAGTTCTTTGGCGGCAGCGAGATTCGTCTCGGCTTCTTGGATCAGCCCACGCAGTCGCTTGATTTGTTTTTCTGGTAATTCAGACATCACCTCGCATCCAGTCCGTAATTAACTTTAATACTAACCTTATATTATACCTTCGGCAGTCAAAAGTCAAGTTGGGTTTTGGGCGGTTTTCCACCGGGATAACGGCGGTAAGCATAAAAGTGTTGTAAAAATAACATGGAGAATCTATGCAAAAAGTTTATGGAATTTGGTATAATGAGGGGCAATTTAGGAGGCTTATGGGAAAAAGGTGGCATAAAGTAGTGATTGGGATGGTGGGGGTAGTGATTTTGGTTGCGGTTGTAGTGCTGGTGAAGATTGCGTTGACTCCAGAGGTTGAAGATGTGGAGCCTGAGAGTGTAAGTGTGAGTCAGGAGGAGACTTATGGGTTTGTTGAGCCGGAGACGGTGGCGACACTGGTGGCAAAATTCAATACTGAGATAATGAACCAGACGGGGTGGGAGTTGTTGCCGGCAGATGATACGACAATGATGACTTATGAAAATAATTATTGGTATCCGCTAGATGATGATATTGCACTAGTGGTGGTGCCGGTGGAGTTTAGCGGCGATAAAGAGCAGGATAAGGTTTTGACGATGTTGATCTATGTCGACAAGAATTTGGCAAATCAGGAAAAGGCGCGTTCGTATTGGCAATATTTAGTACAGGCAAATGGCGGGGATTATAGCGCGGAAGAGGTGGCGGGATTGATGGCTGAGGCAGAGATGCTACGTGAACGGGGTGAGATGGCGAATCGGGGTAAAGGATTGTTTGTGGCGATTAATGAGGCGGGGGGCGGTGATCATATAGAATATCAAGTAGTCCGGAACTACGAGGAGAACTAGCTCTCTCTGGCTACTTTGACATGATATGCCTGCACAAAAAAGAACTCCTTTGCGGAGTTCTTTTTGTGTAACTTTGCTAACTGTTTGTCTAAGAAAATTAAGCGAGCTCGACGGTCGCGCCAGCTTCTTCCAAGCTTTTCTTCATGGTTTCAGCTTCGTCTTTCTTGACCTTCTCCTTTACGGTAGCAGGAGCGCCATCGACGAGAGCTTTAGCTTCACCCAGACCGAGGCCGGTGATTTCCTTGACAGCCTTGATGACAGCGATCTTCTGAGCGCCAGCGTCTTTCAAGACGACGTCGAATTCTGATTTGCCTTCATTGGCAGCTGCACCGCCTTCAGCTGGAGCAGCAGCAACCGCGACAGCCGCCGCAGCTGGCTCAATGCCGTATTCGTCTTTGAGTAAGTTTTTGAGTTCGTTGACTTCAAGAATGGTCATGTTTACCAATTCTTCGGCCAATTTTTTGATATCTGTAGCCATATTAGTTCCTTCTTAATAAATTAGTGTTTTGTATGAAGTTGCTGAATTAAGCAGCTTTCGCTTCCAAGCCAGAAACGATGTCGGAGAGACCATTGCTGGTCGCAGAAACAACATCGTTGATTGGAGAGAGCAGCTGCGCGACGACCTGGGCGATGAGCTCGTTCTTCGACGGCATCTTGGCGAGAGTAGTAATCTCAGCCTGATCCATCGCTTTGCCTTCGCCGGAGAAGCCACCTGCGAGTTCGAGAGCCGGGTGAGTTTTGGCAAACTCGGCCAAGATTTTCGCGGGGGCGACTTCGTCACTGTCAGAAATCGCGTAAATGAGCTGACCCGTCAAGCCGGTCGTATCGGTGTCTTTGTAGACGCCGATCTCGTTCATAGCGACGCGGACAAGGCGATTTTTCACGACCTTGATGCGGACGCCAGCTTCGCGGGCGGTCTTGCGTAGCTCTTGGAGGTCAGTAACCGTCAAACCCTGGTAGCGGGCATAGGCGGTGAGCTTTGCATCCGAAAGCAACGCGGTCAAATCAGCAACCAAAGTATCTTTTTTCGCTTTTGAAATTGCCATAAAAGTTCCTTGGATTATTTGATATTTTTGACGTTTTTGATGACGAAACAGTTAGTAAGTTGTTAATTTCCGTTACCCCAAGACTAAGAAAAGTTCCTCGGTGGCATGATTAAGGAGGTTTGGTAGAAATGTTGTAATTTTTACAACATTCTCCTCTCCCGCCACTATCTCTAGAATAACTGTTTCTATTATAGCAAAGTTTGGTAAAAAAGCAAGTACGGAAAATCCCGCCACTTTGAGCGACGGGATTTTGTTTAGTTAATCTATCTTAGTTATAGATGTTCTCGACCGCAATCGCTGGGCCCATAGTTGTCGTAATGTAGATCGACTTAACGTAAGTACCCTTGATTGAAGCTGGACGGTGACTCTTCAGACTTTCAAAGAAAACTTCGGCGTTTTCAAGTAGCTTCGCCTGATCGAAATTCGTCTTACCGAGACCGAGATGAACGATGGCCTGCTTGTCGACGCGATACTCGACCTTACCAGCTTTGGCTTCTTTGACGGCCTTTTCGATATCGGTCGTGACGGTACCAGCTTTTGGATTTGGCATTAAGCCTTTTGGACCGAGCAAGCGAGCGAATTTACCGAGTTTCGGCATGTAAGCCGGAGTAGAAATCAAGACGTCGAAGTCGATTTCGCCCTTTTCGAGGCGTTTCAAGAACTCTTCGTCTTCGGCAATGTCAGCGCCAGCGGCGGCAGCTTTTTTCGCTTCATCAAGCGGAGCGAAGACGGCGACGCGGACGTCTTTACCGTTACCGTTTGGCAAGACGACGGTTGCGCGAATGTTTTGGTCGGCTTGGCGCGGATCAACGCCGAGACGGACGTGAGCTTCGACAGTCGCGTCGAATTTCGTCGGGTTAGTCTTGACGGCGAGCTCGAGTGCGTCTTTCAAGCTGTAGAGTTTATCTTCGACGAGCTTTGCGGCAGCTTGGTATTTTTTGCCACGGCGTTCGATTTTTGGACGAGTAACTGGAGCGGCGCCACGCGGCTTTTCGCCAGCCTCTTCGAGGGCTTTGGTCTCAGCCTTGCGAGCTTGGCGCTCTTCTTCGGCCTTAACTTCTTCGATGTGTTTCTTTGATTTTTTGCCGGATTTGGCGAATTTTTCTTCGCTGGTTGTCTCGACAACTTCTTCGACGACTTCGGTCGTTTCGACGGCTGCGTCGTCTTTGATTGGAGCAGTGTTTTCTTCTGCCATAGTTCCCTTTCTGTGGTATTGACGAACGGAGTTCTCCCACGGATTATTTAGTATGTATATATTTTACCAAAAAATCTCGATTTTTCAAGGGGTGAAGGATGAGTTAGCTGTGTTATAATTGTGGGTACAAAATATGAGTAAAGGGGGCATGCAAGACATGCAAAAGATTGGCACTTTAAGTTTAGACGGATTGATGATGGCGATTTATGATGCGGTAGAGAGTCAGAACATAGTGCATCGAAAAAGAGGCACGGATGTGGCGGATCAGGAACTGAGATTGGCGCAGGCGATTGGTATTAAGGTTGAGCCTCTATCGAAACACGCTTCGCAATGGATACGAGGTAAGGGCCAGACGTCGTGTTTTTGGGAATGTTGCGCAGTGAATATGCGCGAAATCGAGACCGTAATATCGTTGGATGGTTGGGGTTCTGAGCTGAACGGTGGACCTTTAGCTGAGTCGGAAGAGACGTTTTTGGCGGAGGAACGCCGAGAGGAGGGCGGCAAGATGGAGTTTTTGCGGTTGACGGTGCGGATTTTTGCCACGGCTGAAGCGGTTGCGGATTATAGTGAGCGCATACGGGGGTTGACTGGTGTAGCTTTGGGGGCGGCACGGGTATATTTGCAACGGGATAAGTCGCAGTGCTGTTCATGCCTGTAGGATGTAGATTTTTGCATAGAGGCGGATTTATCATCAATCCAGAAAAAGCACCTAGATTCTAGGTGCTTTTGACGTCTTATGGATTTGGCGACTATTAGTCCTCGACGACTACGCCCATTGAGCGGGCGGTACCGGCGATGACTTTGACGGCGCCATCCATGTCGATAGCGTTGAGTTGATCCATCTTCGTCTTTGCAATATCTTCGAGGTCGGCGCGAGAAATTTTGCCGACTTTTTCGAGATTTGGTTTGCCGCTACCCTTGGCGATTTTGATTTTTTCGCGAATCAAATCGTCAACTGGGCGACCGAGACAGACCCAGTCAAAAGTCCGATCATCGTAGACTTTAATGTGGACGATGACGTCTTTGCCGTTAAAATCTTTGGTGGCTTCGTTGAAGGGGTTAATAAACTCCATCATATTGAGACCCCACTGACCGAGGGTCGAGCCGACTGGAGGTCCAGCCGTAGCTTTGCCGCCAGGAATGCGCAATTTGAGATTGCCAATAACTTGTGCCATATTATTCCCTTTTATTATGATACTGGGTGAAGCTCCCAGTTACGATTAATATAATCGTGCGTAACAAGATTATTGTATCACATCTTTCAACCGCTGTCTAGACGCTAAACAACTCTAAATGCTTGACTTTTTTGATAATCTGTGCTATAATGGAGGTATAGGCATGTAAAATATGCCATAAGATGGATATTTGGGGCTTCACCATTAAAAAGAAGCTACTAGAACGTTGAGAGGATGTGAAAGTATGAAAATGAATTTTTCAGAAGCGATGAAAACTTTGCAGCAGGCAGCACCGGATTTTGTGACAGAGGTGACTCCGTTGAATTCCAACGAGGCCCAAAAAGAGTTTTTTGCCGGAGGGTGTAGCATGACGCCGAACTTCGTCTATGACGAGAGCACGGATTATGTTGCAGGTAAGAAACAGATTGGAACGCTGCTGGCCGAGTTTCGTCGGGAAGATTTTTCTGAGGTGGAACTTGAGATTCTGGATGAAATCGGAAGGCAGACGCGGCTGAAGCATGATTTGTTGCAGATGATGCGGCTTTTCCGGCATGCGAAGACTGATCGTCAGCGGGATAATGTAAGACGGCAGATTTTGCGATGCACCGTGGCACTACATGGTGAACCGGATGAACAGGTGTACCGTGGACTATGGACTGAGAGGCTGGCGGAGATTGAAAAACGCTTTGCTGATCCGAAATGGTCGGACGCTTTATGTCTGGAAGATGCAGAGGCGTTTTGTCACTTGAAAGATGCTTTTCAGTCGTCTACACGTGTAGACGAGGAGCCTTTTGCTCCTCGTCAGGAAACGCTTACCAAATTCCGCGATTTTTGCTGGAAGCGGTGGCAGAAAACTTTTGAACGGGTAGACGTTGGGCGTACTTATAGTCCGGAAGAAGTTTGTGACTTACTGAATGCGGTTTTCCAGGAGGATTTTCCGTATTCGACAGAATGGCGGGCGATGGTTTCCGAGACTAAGACTTCGCTCTGTACTAATCAGAAGGCTTTGAAACTGGAGGTTCCGCGTCATCGCGGTAAAGGCCCGTATACCGGTAAAGTTATGCTGGAAGTGGTTTTGGCTCACGAATTAATGCTGCACGTTAATCGCCGAGAATACGCGAGGCATTATTGTCCGGAGGTGGCGATACCGTTGCCGGATTACCTGGTTTTTGAGGAAGGTTTGGCGAAAGCAGCGGAGCAGGCGTTGGGTGGCGAAATTGATCAGACGAGCATTGACCATTATCTGACGGCTGGGATGGCCTACCATGATGGCATGGATTTTGCAGAGATTTTCAACGCGCAGCGTTGGCAGCTGTTCTTACGGGAGGTTGAACCGGAAGATACGGCTGAGACGCGTGAGCAGAAACGCCAGAAGGCGGATGACGAAGCTTTTCGGTTGACGCTGCGTTGCTTGCGTGGGACAGGCGCGGTGCCGTTGATGAACAATTTGGTGTACTACAATGGCCAGATTCAGGCCTGGAAATACATCGAGGAGAATATCGACGACCCGGATAAGTTGGAGAAAACATTATTCCGGTCGGGTAAGACCGATCCGACGAATCCGCTGCACCAGAAGATGCTGGAGAGTATTGGGCTGATGTAAGGCTTGTGATAGCTTTTGGGATTTTTCATCATGAGGGGGTGACATCCGACAAAAAGACCGCCATATTTGACGGTCTTTTTCTATGCGCTAAGATTATTGTAGCTGTTTGACTTGTAGGGCGTCGAGTTCGACTGGAGTTTCGCGACCGAACATGGAGACCATGACTTTGAGCTTACCCTTTTGGGTGTCAATTTCGGAAATTGTGCCCTCAAAGCCTTTGAATGGGCCATCGACGATTGAAACGACCTCGTTAATCTCGTAATTAACGGAGTACTTTGGATCTTCGACGCCCATGCGCTTTTTGATTTTTGCGATTTCTTTTTCGGAGACTGGGGTTGGCTGGGTACCGTTGCCGACGAAGCCGGTAACGCCGGGGGTATTGCGGACAATGTACCAAGTCTCATCGGAAAGACTCATTTCGACCAGAACGTAGCCTTGGAAGATTTTGCGGTCAACAACTTTGCGCTTGCCGTTTTTAATCTCGATGCGTTTTTCTTTTGGTACGATTGCGTCGAAGATTTTGCCTTCGAATTCTGGGCTATCGAGACGCTGTTTAATGCTGTCGGCGACTTTGTCTTCGTAGCCGCTGTAAGTGCTGATGGTGTACCACGCGCGGGTATCATCATAACGGTTTACTGCCATAGTTTTTTGCTCCTTTTTAATTTAAATTATTTAGCGTTAATTAAAAGATTGAAGATAAAGGTAAAGAAGGTGTCAAGTAGGACGATGAAGAAAATGAAAATCGCGCAGTAGACAAGGACGGCGAAAGTCATTTTCCAGGTGAGTTTGCGGCCTGGCCAGCGGACTTGGCGGATTTCGCGCCAAGAGTCGCGGAGGTAGCGGCCAAAAGCGACAAACGGGCGGGCGAGTAGAAAAACTTCCTTGAGGGGTTTTTCGACAGCGTTTTTGTCGGTTTTGTGAGACTTTTTCTGTTTTTTGTCGGCTTTAGACTTGGCGAGTTTGGCCTCGGGCATCTTTGTGTTAGTCGGTTCGACGTTTGTTGGCTTGGTGTTGATTGCCTGAGTGTCGACTGGCTCGTCTTTGGTTGGTTTAGCTTCGGCTGGCTTGGCGGAGATTTTGGTGATGTTTGTCTTCGAGTGTTTTGGCTTGTTTGACATTTGGCTCCTTTCCCTGCGTTGGTATCGGCTATTCGTGCATCCTGTGTTGTCGTGAGGTTGCATCGCCTCGTTTCGAGGGGTTGATATAAAAAAATAGTCTGATACCAGACTGTCAATAGTATTGTAGCATTAGTATGGCAAGTTGTAAAGATATGAAGTTGGCTAGAAGCGACGGTTGTGATTTGAAAATGCTTATGATTAAATAAAAAGATGGCGGAATATAAAATTCGCGGTACGAAGGTGGTGACGCCGTATCCGGCACAACTGACACCAGGAGAAGTAAGGTTGATTTTTGGTTTGGAAAAAATATTTTTGGCAGAGCGGATATTTGCGGATTGTTATTTCCCGAAAGTTGATCCGAAGCTCGGAGTGCGGCGGGTGGTGACGAAGGCGGATTTGGTGCAGATTGATTGTATGGTGGTAGATGATAGTGGAGTGTATGTTTTTGAGTCGAAGGATTATATAGGGTGGATTTATGCGCACGGAAAACGGGTGCATTGGACGCAAGTTTCGGGTTACGGGAAGAATAAGCATCAATTTTACAGCCCAGTGCGACAGAATGAGTCGCATATTGCGGCGGTGCGGACGGTGATCGGCAAGGAGGTACCGATTTATTCGGTTGTGGTGTTTGGGCGCGAAGCGACGCTAAAGGTGGTGGAGGATTTGCCGGAAGAATGCATAGTTTGCACGCAGGCGGAAATTCGGAATATTACGAGTCGGATGAGTCAAGAAAAATGCTTGGACACGGCGCAGGTAGAAGAGCTACGTCAGGCGGTGCGCAGAGGGCTGGTGAATCCGGATGGAGTGGTGCGGACGGAGCATATTGAAGAAGTGCAGGAGATTGCTGGAGAGGGCGGTAATTGATTACAGTTTTGTTTAATATTACGTTAAGCGAAATGAAAAAAAGTGGGGGATTTTTTGTTGACGAATGGAATAATTGGGGTTGGAGGAGAATGAAGGAGAGAAAGTGCGAAGAATTGTGGTTTTTGATACTGGTTGGGGAGGTGAACTAGTAGCGGATTATTTGGCGCGTGAGTTGAGCGTGGTAGAAGTTGTACGAGTAATTGACTGGGGACATGAAGTTTATTCAGGATTAGCATTGGATATTGATGCAGTGATTCAATGTCTGGTGTCGTATATTGGGCGAGTAGATGCAATTGTGTTAGGAGGATATACGGTGGGGATAATGTTGCAGGCGCTTAGGAGCGCATATCCGGAACAGATTTTTGTAGCGCCGAGTATTAATTATGATCGGATATTGAGGACGCGGCAATATCCGGGTAAAGTAGCGGTTTTGATGAATGATATGGTGAGGGAGTCGCGGATGTTTCGCGAACTGAGGGAAAAATTGCCATATTCGACGCTGATTTTGCCGGAATGTGCAAATTGGGAATGTCTTATTGATAATAATTTGATGACGAATGAAACGGTACGGACAGAGCTGGCTTGGGACTTTGAGATGTGCCCGGCAAAGGAGTTGTCTGCGTCGCGGATGCAACGGGAGCGAGAGGTGGAGTTTTCGTCTTTGGATATTTTGGCTGAGCGGTCATCGGAAAAGCGAGCTTTGATGCGGGCGATTCAGAATTTTGGCGTGGCAGCGCGGCAGGTAAGTCTGGCCGAGGAGTATGCCGCGAAAGAAGCTGAATTGGCGCAGAAAGAATGTTTGGCTAATGATTCAAATAGAGTGCGGACGAGGCCCGATTTAGTGCTGCTATTGAATACGCATTTTTGGGAGATTAAGCCAGAAATTGAGAAGAGCTTAGGTTGGCAGGTACGGGTTTTGGATTTTCGAGAAAAGCTACTACACGATGTTTGTGCAGCTTTGAAGCTGCGAGGAGTTGATGGTAAGCGGCCGAAGTAATATCCAACCGTTTATAAATCGGTACGGTTTTCGAGGGCGGCGGACAAGGTGATTTGGTCGGCATAGCTCAAATCGACGCCGAGAGGTAGCCCGCGAGCAAGGCGAGTGACTTTGACGTCCGGGTGTTGCTCATGGAGTATTTTTTGAAGTAAGAGAGCAGTTGATTCCCCTTCGACGCTAGGATTAGTGGCGATGATGATTTCGGTGACGTGGTCAGGCTCAATTCGTGCCAAAAGCTCTTTGATGTGAAGTTGATCGACGGAAATGCCGTCGATTGGAGAAATTGCGCCACCGAGCACATGATAAGTGCCTTTGAACTGCTTAGTTTGTTCGATAGCGTAAATATCAAGTGGCTCTTCGACGACGAGAATTGTAGATTTATCGCGTTCGGGATTCGTATAAAGCTCAGATTGCTCAGCATCTGCGTCAATTAGGGCAAAAGTGACCGGACAAGATTTGACGCTATTGTGTAGGTTGACTAGAGTTTCGGCGATATCAGTACTAATACGCGGGCTGCTTTTAAAAAGATAGTAGGCGTAACGTTCAGCGGTGCGAGCACCGACGCCTGGTAGGTGTCCGAGGGATTCAATCGTGTCTTGTAGGGCTTGGGGTAACATAGTGTATATTATAATACAAAAAACCGGCCACAGCCAGAGCTGAGACCGGAGTTTTTGCGCCTTTGTACGTAGCGAAGTAGCTTAACGCTTCGAGAACTGCTCTTTGCGGCGAGCTGAACGCAAACCGTATTTTTTGCGCTCCTTTTCGCGTGGATCACGCTTGAGGAAGCCAGCTTTCTTCAATACTGGACGCAAGTCGGCCATTTCGGTCGTTAGGGCTTTGCTGAGGGCAAGTTTAATTGCATCAACTTGTCCAGCTAAGCCACCACCAGCAACGCGTACAGAAACATCATAATTGTTTTGTTTCTCAGCAAGAGCTAATGGGTCGGTAATCTCGGCTAGTAGGCTTTTGTTGCCCGACAAATACTCGAGTGCTGGTTTGTCGTTGATGGTAATCTCGCCTTTGCCTTTATATAGACGTACACGAGCTGTAGCAGCTTTGCGACGGCCGAGACCGTAAATATATGTATCTTTCGTAGCCATTATTTAATCTCCTTCGGATTTTGAGCAGTGTGTGCGTGCTCTGCACCGTCGAAGACCCGGAGTCTACTCAAGCGATCGCTCGCGAGCTTGTTCTTCGGAATCATACCTTTGACGGCGTGTTCAAGCGCAACGCGCGGGTTTTTCTCGATGACTTCCTCAAGTTTTAGTTCGGTGAGGCCGCCTGGAAAACCACTATGACGGTAGTATTTCTTATCGACCATTTTGTTGCCAGTAACTTGAATGTTTTTGGCGTTAACGACAACTACGTAATCGCCATTGTCAACATGGGGGGTATAAGTAACTTTGCTTTTCCCCATTAGTTTGTCGGCGATGACGACTGCAAGTTTGCCGAGAGGCATGCTGCCAGCGTCGATAATCCACCATTCACGCGTAATCTCGGCGGGTTTTTGGTTATAAGTTTTAGTTACGCCTTTCATTTATTTCCCCTCCTTTTTAGCCTTAGCGTCGGTTTTCTTAGTCAAATCGATATTATCGACGAAACTAATCGTTCCCATTTCGGTGTTATCGCCTTTGCGGAAGCCAGCGCGTTCGATGCGTAGATACCCAGAATCGCGCTTAATTTGTGGCGCAATTGTATCCATGAGCAAATCCGCGGCTTTAATATCATCCAGTCTCGCAATTAGCAAGCGACGATTGGCGAGTCCGCCTTTTTTCGCAATGGTGATTAGTTTTTCGGTCTCACGACGCATTTCTTTGGCTCGGGCGAGCGTAGTCGTAATTTCGGTGTTTTCGATGAGCGCTTTCATCAGCCCACGTTGTAGCGCACGTCGTTGATCCGTCTCACGACCAAACTTCCGGCCTTTGTATCCATGACGATGCATTATAACAACTCCGTTAATTTCTCTTTAACTTCGTCCAGAGCTTTGCTGCCGAAGCCTTTGAGATCTTTGAGATCGACTTCGGAAAGCGCCACTAAATCGCGGACGGTTTTAATATCATTGTTGACCAACGCGTTAGCTGTGCGAGCGGACAATCCGAGCTCCTCGATCGGTAGAGCTAGTCCGGAATCATCAGATTCTTGCTCGATGCCTGGCGCTGGAGCACTTTCGACGGTGGTACCACCAGCAAGTGTAGTGTATTGATTAACTAAAATCGCATTAGCTTCTTCAAAAGCTTCTTGCGGGGTAATCGTACCGTCGGTATCAACTGTAATAGTTAGTTGCTGCAAGTTGGTATCTTGCCCGACACGAGTATTCTCGACTTTGAAGCGTACGCGAAGTACTGGGCTAAAGACAGCATCGAGAGCGATCATGTCGCTATGGATGCGATCGTCACTGGATTTTTCAATGCTGAGGTAGCCACGGCCAGTTTCGACGACGAAATTCATTTTCAAAACGAATTTTGGATCGTCGATATGGCAGATAATTTGATTTGGATTACCTACCTCAATGCCAGCTGGCCATTTAATGTCGCCAGCAACAACTTTACCATCTTCGCCTGCATCTTTACCTTTAAACTCGAAGGCGACTTCGACTGGTTCGTCAGAGTGAGATTTCAGACGAATATTTTTCAAGTTTAGCATAATATCGACGACATCTTCGCGAACGCCGGCAATAGAAGCATATTCGTGATTTGTGCCTTCAATGCTGAACGCTGTAATCGCCGCACCCTTAATACTGGATAGTAAGACTCGACGAATCGAGTTACCCAAGGTGTTCCCGTAGCCATAGAACAATGGGCGGATCACAAATTCAGCGCTGTTGTCACCGACCTGGTTGACTTCGGCTAAATTGGCCTCGTGAATAACTTTTGTAGTCATTTATCCTCCTTAACGTGAGTAATACTCAACGATTAGTTGTTCGTTAATGCCGGCTTCTGCCTCTTCACGCTTCGGCAAGCCAGTAATTTCAATTTGCATTTTCTTTGGATCGGATTTGAGCCAACTAAGCGGAGTGGTAGAGCTACTCGCGACAATGTTATCTAGATTCTTGAAATATTCTGACTTTTGAGATTTGCTGCGCACTTCAAGCACGTCACCTGGTTTGAGACGGATGGATGGAATGTCGATTCGGCGGCCATTGAGTGTGAAATGTCCATGCGAGACTAATTGTCGAGCTTGGCGACGAGTGGTTGCAAAACCAGCACGGTAGACCGCGTTATCGGCACGTCGTTCCAGGAATTGCAGCAGGTTTTCACCGGTCAAGCCGTCAGTCTTGGCGGCTTCTTTCATTAGCTTAGCGAATTGTTTCTCAAGTAGACCGTAGAGACGGCGGACTTTTTGCTTTTCGCGAAGCTGAGTGAGATATAGGCTTCCTCCACGGACGCGCATATCAGCGTGTTCGCCTGGGATACCAGATTTCTTTGCCATTACTTTGTGTGCTTTTGGCGCCAAAGCGTAACCTTCACGGCGACTTTGTTTAACAATTGGAGAAGTATCTCGTGCCATTACGGTTTCCTTTCTCCCTTAGGACGCACACCACCGTGCGCAATTGGGGTAACATCAGTAATACTATCAATTTTAATGCCAACATTTGAGACGGCGCGGATTGCACTGTCGCGACCAAGCCCGATGCCGCTAACGAAAACGTCAACGCTGTTTAGACCATGTTCGCGTTTAGCGATTTCAAGGGCTTTCTCGGCGGCAATTTGAGCGGCATAAGCGGTGCCTTTTTTGCTACCACGGAAGCCATTAGCGCCGGCTGAGCTGGCACTGAGAGCGCCACCGTTTTTATCGGTAACAGTAATAATAGTATTGTTGAAGGTAGCTTGAACGTGCACCTGACCACTAGTGACGATACGCTTACCTTTTTTGCCTTTAGTTTTGGTAACTTTCGGAGCTTCAGCTACTGCTTCGGCGCCATCCATCACCTTCTTTTCTTCTTCTGCCATTTTTACTCCTATATCCTAAGTCTTACTTGCTGCTTTTGGCTGTGCGCCACCTACGGCAATTGCCCGACCTTTACGAGTACGTGCATTCGTGCGGGTACGTTGACCATTAACTGGTAAACCAGCTTTATGGCGGGAACCTTTGTAGGAGTTAATGTCTTTGAGACGTTTGATATTATTGGTAACGAGGCGCTTCAGATCACCTTCAACGGTATATTTGCTGCCGATGAGATCGTTAATTTTCTGAATTTCAGCCTCGGTGAGATCTTTCACCCGAGTGGTAGGCTCAACTTTAGCCTCCGCAAGGATGGCTTTACTCGTCGTTTGACCAATCCCATAGACACTGGTGAGGGCAATCCACACCTGCTTGTCATTCGGGATAGTCACACTAGCAATTCTTGCCATGCTTAACCCTGCCTTTGCTTATTCTTAGGTTTTTTCTTGTTGATAACACGTAGTACGCCTTTGCGACGAACGATAATGTCATCAGGGGAGATTTTTTTAACACTTGCACGTACTTTCACAGTGTCAAAATCCTTTCCGTTACCTGTTGTAAAACTTATAATTAACTAGCTGTGGTTTGCGCGTGCCACAACTATCAACTAAAAATCTTGCAACATTTAATATTCTATTGCAATCGAAAGCTGATGCGACCCTTCGATAAATCGTATGGGGTCAGTTCAACCTCTACCCGGTCTCCCGGCACTAGGCGGATGAAATTTTTGCGCATGCGTCCGCTCATGTGTGCGATGATTCTATGGCCGTTCTCAAGCTCCACTCGGAATTGAGTGTTAGGCAAAGACTCAACGACCTTGCCTGTGAGCTTGATTACTTCCTTCTGGTTCGCACCAGAAGATTTAGCCTTGGTAGCTTTAGTTTGACTAGCCATAAATTACTTCTTCATTGTATCACAGAAAATCGCCTATGTAAACCCCGAGTTTTTTGTTTTTTCTATTGCAATACGGCGCGGGCGAAGAATCTATGCGAGTATGTACGACTACTAGTCCAATATACCCCAGTACAGGTAATGAGTGTTAATGACCCTCTGCCATCTTCGGGACTTTCAAAGGCTGTAACCATGTAATTATTTGCTTCTTCACCTAAGGCTTTGGTGGCAGTATCAGAAACTACATAAGTGAATTCGCGTCCGTCTCCCATTTCGATTCTGATCTCATCGCCGGATTTAATTTGCGGTAAGTTGCCAAAAGCTCCAATACCAGGAGCGCCACCATGAGCATCCATAACGACGACTCCGTTGCTGCCCGGTAGTGCACCCTCGTTATACCAGCCAATGTCATATATATTATATGGTGTAGCGAGTTCGCCGTTAGTCTTGATTCCGATTTCGACGATTCGGGCTTGGTTTAGACCGATACTTGGTATGTTGAGATAGCGTGGTCGATCGGCGGCGACAGTATATTCGGAAACCTCGGTACTACTCGGTTCACTCTTATCAACTTCCTCGTCGCCTTCGACATCAGCGTTAAGTGAAGATGTGGCGCGCGCACTGCCTTCCATACGGTCTAGGTAGGCGTGTTCCCAGATGGCGACACGCACGAAGAACGCTACGAGTAACAATAGAAGAATAGAGCCGATAATATGACTAGGTTTGAAGTGAAGCTTACGCCAAGTCGGCAGCTTCATCTGACTCGGTGTCGACTTAGCTTTTGGTTGATTTGTGCTTGAAGTAACGATTTTGCCCACTTTTTGTACCTTTTATTTGTAATCGTCGTAAGTTACCATGAGTGCACGAGACTGGAGTTGGCGAATGTTTTCAAGGGCAACGGTAACAACAATGAGAAGCCCGGTACCAGAGAGTGATAGCCCCATAGGTGCGCCCGCTACAATAATGAAGATGTAGTCTGTCAGAAACGGTAACATAGCGATTAGGCCTAGGGCTAGAGCGCCAAACAAGTTGAGGCGGTTGATAGTTTTGCCGAGGTATTCGGCGGTCTGAAGACCTGGGCGGACGCCTTCGATGAACGCACCCTGCTTCTGTAGGTTGTCGGCAATTTCTTTGGTATTGAAAATAATTCCAGTATAAAAATATGTAAACATTACGACTAGTAAGAAGTACACTGCTGGGTAGAAGAACCACTGTGCGGTAATGCCATCCGGATACATGGCCGAAAAATTGGAGGCCGATGGCGCGGTAAATAATGTCATGAGGGTAGTTCCGAATGTGCCTTCGGGGTTGACTGTCTGGATAAATTGTCCGAGTAGAGCCGGCAGTGACAAGAAAGCGGTCGCAAAGATTACCGGAACAACACCGGCAGCGATAAGCTTGAGTGGCAAGATAGACTTAATACCGCCATAGGCGCTGTTGCCATGAACACGCTTAGCGTAGTTAATGGTGATGACGCGCTGAGCTTCGTTAAGCTTAACTAAGAAGTAAATTACTATGAGGATGGCGATGGCGAAGATGAGGATAATCCAGAACATTGCTGGGTTGACTGGTAAATTAATCCAGCCGAATAGCGATAAAGTTCCAGCGGAGGTGTCAAACAACGCACTGCCGAGGCTGGCGAGCGTAGTCGGAAGTTGCGAAATGATTGAAGTGAAGATAATTAGCGAGATACCATTACCGATTCCCTGCTCGGTCATGAGTTCGCCGAACCACATCAGGATAATAGAGCCAGCAACCATGGCGGTTACAGACAGCATCCAATCTGCTGTGGTCGGAGTATATGCAAGGGCAGTATTCGAGGCGATCACTGATTGGTATAGGATGAAGATGTAGGCGATAGACTGTACGATCGCTAGCGGTACAGTTAAAACGCGGGTCCATTGGCTAATCTTGCGACGGCCGGACTCGCCGTCCTGACTTAACTCTTCGAGGCTTGGAATAGCCTTCGTGATAAGCTGAACAACGATTTGCGCAGTGATATATGGAGAGATACCGACGAGCAGGATCGAAAATGCAGTCAATCCACCACCAGAAATAAGATTTAGAAAGCTGCCAAAGTCGGATTTTTGGATCAAATTTTGGATGGCTTCTTGGAAAGTTGTTGGCTCACCAAGCGGTACAGGGATATGCGCTAGAAAACGGTAGACAACTAAAAGTCCCAAAATGATCGCGATGCGTTTTAGCATGTCTTTGTTTTTGAGCGATTTGAAAATAGTTTTGAAATTCATGTTCCCTATTACTCCATCAATTAGAGGATTCTCTGACTATACTTTTTACATTATAGCATATATACCAAAAAGTGGCTCTATTTTGAGCCACTTTCGTAGAAGTTAACAGAAGCTAAGCCTTGACTTCTTCTTTTTTAGTTGCAATGCGCTGTGGTACGGCAACTTTTTTGAAGCTACCACCCATGCCCTTAATCGCTTCAACTGCAGTTTTGCTAGCAAATTGAGTCTCAAGGTCGATTTTCGCGGTAAGTTCGCCGCGAGTAATGACTTTAACCTTGGCGTATGGGTTTTCGATTAGACCATGGTCGGCGAGAGTGAAGTTGTCGACTTTGCCGCTGAGATCATTCAGACGGTCAGTATAGACGACGGTAGCCTTGTCATGGATGCTCTTGAAACCTTTAAGCTTTGGAATGGCTTGCATGATAGCGCGCTGACCGCCCATGAATCCGGCTGGCATCTTGCTGTGACCAGTACGAGACTTCTGACCCTTAGTACCACGACCAGCGGTTTTACCCCTGCCAGCGGAAATACCACGGCCGGCGCGAGTTGGGCGAGTATTTTTATTAACTTGTAATTCGTTGTACTTCATTATTTAGTCTCCTTTTCTGCAGTCGACTTTTTCGTACTTTTCTTTCCTTCGTTCCCGACCCATTCATCACGAGGAACTTGCTGACGAAGGCCTTCGATCACGGCATAGGCGATGTTGACCTTGTTCGTACTGCCGAGGCTCTTAGAAATCAAGTTCTTGATGCCAGTCAGACCGATAATGCTACGAACGACGCCGCCAGCAATAATACCAGTACCAGGAGCGGCTGGTTTGAGCAAGACGTCGGCGCCAGTAGCGCGAGTTTCGACTTCGTGACAGATTGTCTCACCGTCCATGTTAAACTCGATCATATTTTTCTTGGCCTTAGTGGTGGCTTTTTGAACGGCACTAGTAACGTCACCGCCCTTGGCGATACCGATACCGATTTTGTTCTTATGGTTGCCAATTGCAACAAGAGCTTTGAAGCGCATACGGCGACCACCTTTGACGGTGCGAGAAACACGGTCGATATTAATTGTTACGGTATCAAATTCTTTTGGTGTGTTGTCGACATTGCGATTGCGATCGCGGCGACCGCCACGGCGTCCCATTGGTTTGCCGCCGATGTCTTTGCGAGATTTGGTCGCAGCGACTTCGTCGTTCATCTTGAGAGTGCCGGATTTGTTAATGACTTTGGCATTTTTATCAGTGTCAGCCATTTTAGAACTCCAATCCTTCCTTGCGAGCCGCGTCAGCTAATGCCGACATGCGACCAGCATATAATTTTGCTCCACGGTCAAAGACGACGGTTTTGATATTGGCTTTCTTCGCCTTGGCGGCGATTTCTTTGCCGATGGCGGCAGCTTTTTCGGCTTTGCTACCGGTTAGCTTGCTGCCGACGGTTGTAGCGTAGGCTAAAGTTTTGCTATTATCGTCATCAATGAGTTGCGCGGTGATATGCATATTGCTAATATGGACGCTGAGGCGTGGACGCTCGGCAGTGCCATGAATTTTAGCACGAGTGCGCTTTGCGCGAAATGCGGTGTTCATTATTTCTTCCCTGCCTTTCCTGCCTTACGAAGAATAACTTCGTCAACATATTTAATGCCTTTGCCCTTGTAAGGTTCAGGCTTCTTGAGAGCGCGAATCTCAGCTGCGACTTGACCGACTTGTTGTTTGTCGATGCCGCTGACTGTGATTGTCATCTTGTCAGTTTTGAGCTCGATGCCTTCGGGGGCAGCGTACTTCACTGGATGAGAAAAGCCGAGGGCCATCTCAATTTCTTTTGGTCCACCACTAAGGCGAAAACCGACACCGTTAATTTCGAGCTTTTTCTCGAAACCTTTGGTGACGCCGGTGACGGCGTTGTTGAGTAAAGCGCGTTGTAGACCGTGCCACGCACGCGACTTTGGTTCGTCGTTGTCACGAGTAACAGTAGCGACATTGTCTTCTACGGTCACTTTGACGTTTTCCTGGAGCGGAACTGTGAGTTGACCCTTGGGGCCTGCGACAACGATGTCTTTGTCGCCGACCGTGATTGTCACTCCCGCCGGAATGTCGATGGGTTGTTTTCCGATACGACTCATGTTTCCCTTTCGTTAGATATTATTCTGTATCATTATATCATGTACCTCTAATAATAGCAATACTGGATATCGGAGTATTTCTATTGACTTTTCGTGCAAAGTGTGCTATAATGAGAAGAGTGGGTGTCTTTGATGCCCAAGTTTGCGGAAGGAGGGGTTCCCATGAAAGGACAAATTAATAAGAGACGTAGAGGTAAATTGCGGACGGCGCGCATGCGGCGCAAGGTAAGAGCGGCGGTTGCTGCTGGTAGTATTGCATTAAGCCTAATTGTCGTCACGGGCGACATGTTGCTATCGCGAGTGTTGCTGGACGTCGAAGCGGAAATATCTGATGACGCAGAAATAGTGGCTTCGACGACAGATGTTACGGTGCGACGAGAGGCACAGCCTATGTTGGCGGAAGAATGTGCGGTAGAGCAACGGGTTGTTGTCGTAGAGGCGGAGCCTAAGTCTGAGCTCTCGGCGTTGGCCGAGATAATGAACTCTGAATATTATGAGGAGTTGGAGGATGCGTCAGAGAAGTTGGTAGTAGTTGACATTTCGGAGCAACGACTTTGGGCTTTTGAGGATGAGGAGATCGTCATGGGGAGCTCGGTGGTGACCGGAATGAAAGACTGCTATGATACGCAACTTGGCATATATTCTGTGATTCTGAAGAAACAGGATTATACGATGCGTGGGTCGTATGGCAGAGTCCGGGTTGACTACTGGATGCGGTTCAACGACGCCTATGCTCAAGGATTGCACGATGCAAGTTGGCGGAGTAATGACGCGTTTGGTGGTGAGACTTACGTTACAAACGGATCGCACGGCTGCGTGAATCTACCCTCGGAATTTACGGCGGAATTATATGATTTTGTTGTGGTCGGTACGCCGGTTGTCGTCCAGGAATAGATTGGTTCTTTAGTTAGATGAATACCGCTGCTTGAAAAAGTGGCGGTTTTTATTATGTGGCTCATAGTTGAGGTAATTAATGCTTCTCAAAAAGATTCCGCATTTCTGCGGAATCTTTTGCGCGTTTTTAGCTTTAGTAGACTTTGACTAGGATTTCACCACCAAGGTGTTGTTTCTTGGCTTCGCGACCAGTCATAATTCCCTTGCTGGTACTGAGCAAGACAATTCCGCGGCCAGACTTCACGACTGGAATTTCTTCCGAGCCGACATAGACGCGGCGACCTGGCTTGGAGACTTTGCTAATCTCGCTGATTTTAGCGCAGTCACCATCCTTGCAGATCGTCACATGCAGCACGCCACGAGGTTTAGCTTCTTCGACTTCGTAGCTGTCGATATAGCCAGCATTAATCAAGCCTTCGATAACAGCAACTTTGAGTTTGCTGGTCGGAACGCGAATCTCGGTCTTGCCAATCATGATAGCGTTGCGGATGCGAGTAATTAGGTCGGCGATTTGATCAGTTGATTGTAATGACATATACTTCTCCTTTCCTACCAACTACTCTTAGTTACACCTGGAATTTCGCCTTTGGAGGCTTTTTCCCGGAAATTAATACGACTGAGGCCAAAGTAGCGCATATAGCCGCGAGGACGTCCGTCGAGCATATCGCGATTTTTGAGCCGGGTTGGGCTGGAATTCTTTGGAAGCTTCTGTAAACCTTCCAAGTCACCAGCGGCCTTTAACTCGGCACGCTTCGCTTTATACTTTTCGTACATCTTGCGTCGTTTTTCGTCGCGGAGGACGGCAGATTTCTTCGCCATATTATTTGTCCTCCTTTTCAAACGGCATTCCAAATGCTTCTAACAATTTGGTGCTCCCTTCCTTTGAACCATTTTTGATGATAAATGTAATTTCTAAACCATGCAACACGGCGGCATCCTCGAAAGTAATTTCAGGGAAAACAGTTTGCTCCTTGAGGCCAAGGCTGTAGTTCCCCTGTTTATCGAAGGCTTTGCGGCTGACGCCGTGGAAGTCACGGACGTGTGGCAAGGCGATGTTAATTAAGCGGTCAACAAATTCATACATTTTATCATTACGCAAAGTTGTGAGGTAGCCAACTGGCGCACCCATACCTTTACGAATTTTGAAGCCGGCAATAGATTTCTTCGCGAGACGACTAGTCGTTGCTTGACCAGTAATCTTCGTAAGTGTTAGCTCAACAGTTTCGGTAAAGCGTTTGTCCTCGCGCTTTTTGCCGACACCACTCGAAATGACAACTTTTTCGAGTTTTGGTACTTGATTGATATTGTCGAGACTAAGTTCTTTCTGCAACTCTTTCGCGATTTTATCGTTGTATAGCTGCTTTAGCCTTGGCATATTTTTAGTTTCAGCCATTACTTATCCTCCTTTTTGAGGTTGGAGAGATCGATGCCGACATGGACTTCTTTCTTACCACCTTGAGGGTTATATTGCGTGCGGCGCATGTGGCGTTCGCGGACATTAATATCCTTAAGCATTGCCTTGCCAGCTTGCTTATCGACTTTGACGATTTCAGCGGTTTCGCCTTTGTGGTCGCCAGCGATAATTTTGACTTTGTCGCCAGTTTTCAAACACTTACTCATTATAGTACCTCCGGCGCAAGGCTGATAATTTTATTAAAACCAAGTTCGCGGAGTTCGCGTGGTACCGGACCGAAAACGCGAGTACCTTTTGGCGTCTTATCGTCATTGACGAGTACGGCGGCATTATCGTCGAAGCGAATCGTGCTGCCATCTGGGCGGCGAATTTGCTGCCGAGTGCGAACGATAACGGCGCGCACGACGGCCTTTTTCTTGACGTTGCCGGTAGGGCTGGCTTCTTTGACACTGCAAGTAACAATGTCTCCAACTCTGGCGTACCTAGCTCTGGTGCCACCGAGGACCCGGATTACACCAAGTTCCTTGGCGCCGCTGTTGTCAGCGACTTTTAATCTAGTTTCCTGTTGAATCATTTATTTTTCCTCTCCTGACTCTTGGTCGACCTTTTCACCCAAGACTTCTTCCTTTAGCTCGACAGTACCATGCGACTTTTCGAGAACTTTGACCAATTTATAACTTTTGGTCTTGCTGTATGGACGGCAAGCTTCAATTAAAACCTTGTCGCCGAGACCAGCCTCGTTGTTCTCATCGTGTGCAGTGTACTTACGAGTTTTGGTATATTGTTTACGATACAGCGGATGAGTTTCGCGGCTAGCGATTGAGACCGTAATGGTTTTATCGCGCTTTGTCGAACTCACGATGCCCTGTAATTCTCCAGCCATCTTAAAACTCCTCTTTCTTAATAATCTTGACGCGGACTGGCAATTTGTGACCAGCGAGGCGGAAAGCCTCTTTTGCCTGTTCTTCGGTCACGTCGGCAATTTCGAACATGACAGTTCCAGCTTTGACTTTGGCGACGTAGAACTGTGGTTCGCCTTTGCCGCTACCCATTTTGACGTCAAGTGGTTTTTTCGTAACTGGCGTGTGTGGGAAGATCCGAATCCAGATTTTACCACCACGTTTAACGTAGCGCGTAATCGCTTGGCGAGCGGCTTCGATCTGGCGGCTGGTGATGCGTTCATTATCGAGCGACATCAAACCCCAATCGCCGAAAGCAACGGTATTGCAGCGACTCGCGACGCCTTCGTTTTTGCCCTTGCGGACTTTGCGGTGCGCCTCACGGCGCGGTGTCATAATAGCCATGTTATTTCTCCCCCTTATAGATCCAAACTTTTACTCCGACAATGCCAGCTACGGTCTTGGCGTGGCAGACATAGAAGTCGACGTCAGCGCGTAAGGTATGTAGAGGAACTGATCCCTCGATAAACTTCTCACGTCGGGACATTTCTGCTCCATTCAGACGACCGCTGACTTCGACGCGAATACCTTTGGCGCCAGCATTCATCGTGCTTTGACAGGCCATCTTGACGGCGCGACGGAAGTTCATGCGCTTGCCGAGTTGGAAGCCGATATTTTCGGCAACGAGCTTGGCGCTGAGTTCTGGCTTCTTGACTTCTTCGACATTAATACGAATTGGGCCATTGACGACCTTTTCGAGTTCTTTCTTGAGCTCGTTAATCCCGGCACCTTGCTTGCCGATGACGGCACCAGCTTTGGCGGTAAGGATCGTAATTGTCGTAAGGTTAGCACTGCGTTCAATATCGATACGGGCGATAGTTGGACGGCTGCTGAAACGAGCTTCGATAATGTCACGAATCTTAGAGTCTTCGACCAGCCAATGACGAAAATCGGCTTTGCGGGTGAACCACTTCGACGACCAATCTTTGCTGATCTGGAGACGGTAAGAAACTGGGTTGACTTTTTGTCCCATTACTTATTCTCCTTTTTGTCATCAGCTTTTGTGGCTGATTCCTTAACTTTTTTAACCTTCTCCTCTCCGGCAACTTCGACGAAGATGTTGCTAGAAATCTTTTCAAACGGCAAAGCACGGCCACGGCTAGCAGGAACATAACGACGCATACGGGTGCCAGCAGTTACGCTGATCCTTGCGATTCGTACGGTTTTGGGGTCAATACTGACTTCGCTGTTGTTGAGTAAGTTTGCAGCTGCGCTTTCGATAGCTTTGCGTACGGCACGAGCAGCTCGCCTTGGAGTATTCTCGAGGATAACTACTGCATCGCTGACATATCGATCGCGTACCAAGCTCGCGACGACGTTCGTCTTACGAGGTTGGCTGTCGACACCTTTGATGATGGCGCGAGCAAACTTAGTATTAGTGTCGGCCATTATTTACCTCCCTTCGCGGCTTCAGCGGCTTTTTTACCGCCGTGGCGCCTAAATTTACGGGTTGGGGCAAATTCACCGAGTTTGTGACCGACCATGTTTTCGCTAATGAAAACTGGGACGTGAACCTTACCGTTGTGGACGGCGATAGTGCGACCCACCATTTCCGGTGAAATCGTAGAATGCCGAGCCCAGGTCTTGATCACGGTGCGGTCTTCGCTTGAGAGGGCAGCTACCTTCTTCGCGAGTTTGTAGTCCACGAATGGACCCTTTTTCAGACTCCGAGACATTATTTCCTCTTTCCTTCGTGGCGACTGCGCACGATCATTTTATTAGTTTTCTTATTATGACGGGTACGATAACCAAGTGTAAGTTGACCCCATGGTGTACGTGGTGCTTTACCAGTACCATGGCGACCACCGTCACCGCCACCGTGTGGGTGATCGGTCGCGTTCATGACGACACCGCGGACGGTTGGGCGGATACCCTTGCGACGACGGCGACCGGCTGAACCGATTTTGATATTCTGATGTTGTTCATTGCCAACTACACCAATGCTAGCTTCACAGTTCACGAGAACTTTGCGCATTTCGCCGGACGGTAATTTAATCGTAGCGTAGCCATTTTCTTTTGCCATGAGCTGTGCTTTAGTACCAGCAGAGCGGACGATTTGTGCGCCGCGACCCGGGGTAAGCTCGATAGCGTAGATAAAAGTACCAACAGGGATATTCTCAATTGGCAGGCGATTGCTAGTTTCGACTGCAGCATCTTTGCCAGTTTCAAAAGTGTTCCCCTTGCGCATACTACCATCAGCGATAACATAATAATATGTACCGTTTTGGTCTTTAACGCGAGCAATGCGAGCACTGCGGTTTGGATCGTACTCGATTTCCATAATCTCGAACTTGCTGTCAGCTGGTAGCTTGTAGGTCAAGATACGGTAATGGCGTTTGACGCCGCCGCCGCGATGGCGTACAGTAATGCGACCAGCATTGTTCTTGCCAGCCATTTGTTTCTTGCTGGCGAGCAAGGACTTCATTGGCTTACGAGTTGTAATCTGATCGAAATCCTGCGTAGTCTTCTGGCGCTGAGCTGGAGTAGTTGGACGATAAGCTTTAATACTCATTATTTCTTCTCCTCCGCTTCCTTAGCTTTCTTTTCTGCCTTCTTGTCGGCTTTTTCGGTCTTTTTCGCTTCCTTCCTATCTTCCTTAGCGTCTTTTACTTCCTCGAAGACTGGGATTTTATCACCTTCCTTAACAGTAATGTAAGCAACTTTCTTGTCTTGGCGATTGGTAATGCCAGGATAAGCGTGTTTGCCGCGACTGAAGCGAGTTGGCTTGCCTTTGCGGACGGTTGTACGAACGTCGATCACTGTAACCTTGAAAGCTGCAGAAATTTGTTTAGCGATTTCTTGTTTGCTGGCCTTCATTGGAACGTAGAAAACGTAAGTATTCTTAGTTTGTTCGACGTAGGCTTTTTCGGTAGCACGAGGAATATATTGTACAGTTCTCATTATGCTTCCTCCTTATCTAAGAGCCAGTTCTCGGTGTCTTTCAAGGCAGTTTCACTGAAGACGATAGCGTCAGCGTTAAGTAGATCAAAGACGTTGAGGTAGGTTGCGCGAACGAGCTTCAAGTTTGCGATATTGTTCGTGGCGCGCAAGACTTCCGGAGCTTTTTCGCTAACGACCATGAGGACGTTCTTGTCATCGAGCTTCAGATCTTTGAGTTTTTTCGCAATTTCGCGAGTCTTGCCAGTGGTCGTCACGCTTTCGATAATGACAGCTTTTTCGGCATTTTTCAGACTAAGAGCCTGTTTGACAGCGAGCTTTTTGGCGCTTTTACTAATTTTCTTGGTGAAATTTTCCTCACCAGTACGACCAAAAGCGACACCACCATGACGCCAAATCGGGTTGCGAGTCGAACCGAAACGGGCGCGACCGGTTCCCTTCTGTTTCCATGGCTTCTTGCCGCCACCGCGTACTTCACCGCGCTTCAAGGTCTTAGCGTGTGAGCTGCGTGAGTTAGCGAGATATGCGTCGTAAGCGGTCTTGAGGAGTTCGTGATTCTGAACGTCCAGACCGAAAATGTCTTTATTCAAATCAGCCATATTACTCCTTTCCCTCGACAGTTACGATGCCTTTTTTCGGACCAGGAACAGCGCCTTTGAGGCCGATGAGATTATTCTCGGCATCAATATAGGCAACTACCAAATTCTTGACAGTTACCTGATCGTGGCCCATACGGCCTGGCATCTTTTTACCTTTGAAAACTTTTTGTGGATACATCGAGCCGATAGAACCGACGCGACGGATGTTCCCCTTGAAACCATGAGTGTTGCGTGACTCATTAAAGTTCCAGCGTTTGACAGTACCAGCGAAGCCTTTACCCTTTGAGACGCCGGTGACACTCACCTTGTCTCCGAGTTTAAAGTTTTCTACGCTGATTTTGTCGCCAACCTTCAGTTCTGGAGTTTCCTCAACGCGGAACTCATGGAGAACTTTAGGAGTGACTCCAGCCGTTTTGACGTGGCCGGAAACCGACTTGCTCAGATTCTTACCCTGACCGTACCCCAGTTGCACAGCATTATAACCGTCGGTTTCGACAGTTTTAATCTGAGTCACTGTGGAGGGGTCGGCTTGCAAAATCGTCACAGGAGTGACGATACCGTCGTCGCCGATGATCTGGGTCATACCAATTTTGGTGCCGATGATGACTTGCATCCTATTCCTTTCCCTTATAGACAGCGCGAAACCTAGACTAATGAGTGGTTCCCTTAGTTTAATCGATCAGAATTCGCAGTTAGGCTATTCTGACGGACTAAACGTCGGGCCTTCCCTGTCGTCTAGTTCACGTATGTCCGTTTGTTAGACTATACTCCATCATTTTAGCACAGTTTTCTCTATTAAGCAAGAGATTTCATTGTATTTTTCGAATTTTTGTGGTAAAAATGAGAAAGCGAGGAGATGCATATGCAATAATGCATACTCTGAGTGAATTTTAGAGAAAGAAGGTGCAAAACATGAAGAAGTTTGCAAAGTTAATGGGTGTGGTTTCAGGAATTATCGCGATCATTGCCGTAGCTAAAAAGGCATTGGCTGTCGAGGAGGAGGTCTGTGATGACGACTGGGACGACGAGTATGGCGACGAGGAGGATATTGAGGAGACTCTGTCGGCATGCGATGAGGCTTATGACCGGGGATATCTACATGGAATACGCGGTCTACCGTATGCCGGAAAAAATGCTGTAGCTTTGACGCTTCAGGACATAGCGGCGGCGGAGACGATGGCGATGTATGATGATATTGTGCAGGAGAACTTGCATGCAGATATCACCGAATAGACTTCTAATTAAATTAACCTGGTAGTTTTCAATATTTTGTGTTTTTATTTTTCTTCCTTTCTAAAAAACCGTCAGGCGTTTTGTGCTTGGCGGTTTTCCATATCTAAGAGTGTGGACTCGACTCCCGGTTTTACACTCCGGGCGAGAATCTTTTTAGCTTGGCGCGATGTTCCTTGTATCTCGGGTCATGTGCGCCAACTTCAGCCCAGAAGGCGGTCGAATGATCCATATGGTTGAGATGGGCGAGTTCGTGAATAATGACGTAATCGCGCAGTACTTCCGGAACCTGCATTAGTCCGATATTGAGTGAAATCGTGCCGGAGCTAGAACAGCTTCCCCATCTAGTAGCGGCGTGACTAAGGCGGCATTTGTCGTAGCTGTATCCGTAAAGCTTTGCATAATATTCTAGACGATAAGGTAGATACTCCTTTGCTTTTTTCGTAAGGATTTTCTTCTTGGCGTCGCGAGCGCGTTGAGTCTTCGGGTCGCTCAGGGGAATTTTTTCGCGGATAAGTTCACGATTAGTTTTTAGAAAACGTTTGACGAGAAAATCACTGGTGTGCTGCGGCACGGACATTTGCAGTCTGCCGGAAGGTGAAACCGAAAAACGCACGCTCTTCGAGAGCGGGTTTTTACGGACAATGACTTCGCCAAATTCTGGGTCGCGAAGAATCATCGCTCCTGAAGTTGAGTCAAAACTTGCTTGAGCTGAGTGGCGTAAGTATGTTTACCGGAAAGCACGATTGGCATTTCGGCATCGCTCGGACCCTCAAGGGCTTTAATCCTGGAATCATAAACAGTCTTCGCCTTGTCAACGCTCTTCAAGCGAGTCTTCAAGCGAGCGCGAATCGTACTGACGTCGGTTTGGATCCAAATCAGAGTTGGCGAGTACCCAGCGGAGCGTAGAATTTCGGCGAGTTCGCGGCGGTCTTTCTCGGTGTCATTTCCACCTTCGAAGACGAGTGTAGAACCAGTACGGGCGATTTGCTCAACCAGTAAGAGGATGAACTGACGCGAAAGGTTATGCTCCTGCTTCAGGGCGTCGAGGTCATAAAATGTTGCGTTGAATTGTGCGGCAAATTGTTTTCCGAATGTCGTCTTGCCACTACACGGCGCACCGAAGACAAGAATTGCACGCTGGCCGTTGCTGGGTGATGAGTGTATCTTTTTACCTTCCATAATTACCTCCATTATACCACAGTTACCTTCCTTTAGGAATTATTTTAGCACACTTTTGTGCGTTTTTGCATATTTTTGAACTGTTTGAGACGAGAATTTGTGATGGATAATAAAAAAGCCAAGCGAAGTAGTTGGCGGGAGCGTAGAAAAAGGCAGCAAACATATGATTGAGTGATAGGTAGGAGATGGCGGTGCAGGTATCGCAACATAAGAAGAGGATAAAGCCGGCAAGAGCCATGAAAGCGCGAGGGTTTTCGGAGTTGTGGATATACCATTGGTAACTAAAATAGATATTCATTAAAATAGTAGCGAGGTAAAATCCGCAGATGACGTAGATGATTTGGACGTTTTGGAAATATAAGTTGCCGATGAGAGCGAGAACGCCAATAATACAAAAGATTATCAGCGGCGTGCGCGCACGCTTGCCTCCATCTAGGCGTACTAGATGGAGGACTTGAGCGATTAGAAAGATGAAAATACCGGTTTCGGCGGTGTTATTGGCAGCAAGGAAGACATCGGCAATAGATGTAGCGAGGAGGGCAAGATGTAGTAAATGATCTTTTGGAAAACGTTTGATGGCGTAAGCGAGACAGAGAAAAATGCCGCCGACACGGATAATCATGAGCGTAGTGCTGCCGGGGTCGACAAGGCCGAGGATGATGTTGGTGAGATAAATCCAGGCCCAAATAGCAGGCCAAGGCGCTGGAAATTGTTCGCGGAGTGGCGGTATGGTTCCCTTTTTAAGCATATTTCTATCATAACATGAAGCATGCGTCGGGGTCTAGGAAGAAAAAGCGCCTCCCGATGGAGTATTAGGACCATTGGCTTTTGTCCGTAGCGGGAGGATATACTTAGATTATGGTTGGGTTGGCGGCATGGGTACTGAAGGGTTCTCGCGTATGCGGTCTATCTATACTGAAGATGGTGTCGGTGCTTATAGCTTACGTTTTAATACTACGGCAGTTAACCCGAATGGTCGTAATGGTCAGTGCATTGGTCTCCCCCTCCGCTGCCTCTACCCAGGTAGTGCCTAATGGAGGAAAAGGAAGGCGAGATAGCTACTTTCTTCAACACGGAGTTCTCATCCGTCTTCGCTTCGCTCAGATTCTAGGGTGTCGCCTCGGAAGAAAGAGCTTGCTCTTTCTTCTTTCGGACTCCTACTAGATTCGTTACGGGTGCAAGCCTCCTCTTCCTCGGGCCGTTGCCCTGCGGATGGTTTCTGAAAGTAACTATCTCGCCTTATTTTTCCTGTCATGAGTACGGCAGCGGAGGGGGAGACCGTAGTGACGATCGCTGTAGAATGACGGATAGACATTAGTAGTATCCATGGCCAGGCTGTAGGCGACGGACGAGGAGCACGCCGTACGTGACCATCCGTAGCCGTCCTCGCCGACGACCCGACTCTGACCGTTGTTCAGACTGACATACCCACTACGGACAAAAGCCAATGGTAATTGTACTATGGTGGTGGCGCCAGCGATTAGTGCGCAAGTATTTTGGTGATGATTTCTTTGCGTAGATAAATGTCGTGTGATTGGTAGATAGATTTTTTGAGTTCTAGATCTAGTAGCTCTATGAAAGGCTGTATGGTCTTATTAGAACTTGCGATGAAATAGTTTTTGCGCTCGGAGATGCTGATAATGCTGGTAATCCAATTGGCATGGCGTGAATTCATAGCGGCGGAGATTATAGTAGTGTCTTGTAGAATTTTTGTCGCATCCCAAAGCGTTAGTTGAGCGAAATGGAGATTTTGAACAGTTTTGCAATCATTGAGCAATGAGTCGGTAAGGTGTCCTGCGATTGTATCGCTAACTTTAGAAAAATACCATTTTGTAAAAACGTCGAGAGGTATTTTGGCGATTGCCGTTAGCGACTTAGCAGCGTTGCGATCGCGGTTAGTCGTGATATCGGCGTTGAAGTTGAGAGTATTATCAAGGATTGCGGCGAGGAGGAGCTTAGCGATAGCCGGAGACATTTTTTCGTAATCCCAGCACTCTCCCCACCATTCAAAGATTGAAGTTGCTACGGCGCCGATTGGTTCAATGATGGCGCGGTTACTAATTCTCTCATGCCAATATTCTTCGTATCCTGGATGATGGTCGATGAGTTCGAGGATTTGGTTATTGGGGACTAACCTATTGATAGCTTCTGGAACGGAGACATCAAGAATTATAGCCTGATCATCGGGCTTCATATCGAAGTGAGCATTTTCTAGATCTTTAATGCGGAGCTCGGTTGGGACACTATAATTTGGCGTGAATGGAATATAAGTTTTGGCGGGCTTATGACGTTGGTTTAATAAATCTGCATAGGCGAGAATGGAGGCGTAGGCGTCAATTTCGCAATAGTTTCCAACGATGGGTAGCCAAATCATAGTTCAGTATACTCTACGTCTTTGACTGTGTTTGGCGGTAGCCTGTCACTATTTTGGTATAGTAAGATGTCGTACCAGACTCCGATGTCTCGGAGTTCTTGCTTGATAAGTTTTTGCTGGATTTCATTAAAAGTGAACCAGTCGACAGCGGAAGTGTCACTTTTTGTGCGTTCTTTTGGAGAACCACCGATGACTTTTCCGGTGTAAAGTATCCGAAAGACGTTCTCGCACGAGGCATTCTGCAATGGCAGAAGCTCGGTCAATTCTACGTCATAGCCGGTTTCTTCCTTGACTTCGCGTCGTGCGCCTTGTAGTATAGTCTCACCGTGCTCTAGATGCCCAATGGGCAGATTCCATTTGTTAGCCCAAGGACCTTTTGCTTCTTGTATGAGGCAGATTTTATTTTCTTTATCGACTAAGATTGCGCCAACGACTAAGTGTGAATTGCGCTTGAGCCGACGGTGCATAACTTCGCGTAGATTTGGGTCGTCAACAGTATTAATAAGTTCGGTGAATTTTTGATTAAGTTTGTCTGGATCGAAAGTATACATAATATGTAAAGTATTATGGCAGGGCTTCAAGGACTTAATTCTCAACCCCAATAAGTATATTGTAACCGTTCAGGGTTATAATGTCGAGAGTATGAAGTCTTTGCTGATGAAACATGGAGTGCTATCAAGTATATGAAATAGCTCAGCTTTTGTTTTTGGGATACTCGTTGATTAACTCCTAACTAATACCCCCACCACTTATATTTAGATGACCACCCTGGAGCTCCTGCTTTCAGCCTGTGCCGAAAGATTTAGCTTTTGCTAAGTCTCTTTTTCGGTGATGCTCGGCTTTGGTGTTTTGGTAATTTTAGCATAAGCTAATTGACAACTAGGCAAAAGAATGGTTTTGAAGTAAAATATACATATGGAAGAAATCTCGCAAGCGCTTAAGGCATATGCCAATGAATGTGATAACCAAAACACGGCACAAATTTATTTTGATTTATCTGATGCCTTTTTGGACGATGATTTTTTAGAGTTTTTCAGGACATTGGATAACAACAACGAGATAGCTAAAGTAGAAGAGCGTTTTAGGCAGCAGAACAAGCAGATTTCAGTATTTAATATGAGTGGATATTCTACGTATCTGTATGATATTCATGCCATGTATGTTTTATATCGATTAGATAGGAATAAATCGGGTGTAGGTAGGGCCAGTCAACGTGTTCGTGAGATAGAAGAACGCATAGAGACTGCAGAAGGCAATATCCAAAATATTGATAAGATTTCTGGCATTTTAACTGGGATGGAAATGCTGGAGACATACGCTAAAGATTTTGATAGAGAGGCCAAAGAGCACGAGAAGAAAGCGCGTAATTGGCTTGGGTGGCTCATTATATCAATAATAGGCTTAATTGTGCTTACTGCTTCATTGTTATGCATACAGCTTTCCGATTTTGCCGTGCTAAATCAAATCATTGCCGATGAATTCAAGGAAAAGCTTGAAGTTCCTAGAATTGTTGCCTTAGCAATTAAAGGGGGTATTGTTGCAGCATATGCTCAAATTCCCCTTTTCCTGAAGAAGAACTATTATGCTGAAAGACATTTGGAACAAGCAAACATCCATCGTCGCAATGTTCTACGGTCTTTGCACGCCGTGTATAATGCAATTAGTGACGAAAGCGAGCGCAATAGACTTCTTGTTATTGGAGCAACAACTGCGTTCTCTGAGCCTGAAAGTGGTTTTATTACCCGTAAGGAAGGTGCTGGAAGTGATAATTCTAACATTGATGCGATTCTTAAATCGTTTATAAAATCTTAGTTTTGCCGTGTTTTCTTAAACATTCAGGATTTCTGTCTAGGAAAACTCTCTTTGCTGACTCACGGCATAAGTATAGGAAATACTAGGGTTAGGCAGGGTTTTGGCTGGGTGAGCGTTTGGTGAGTTTGGGTTTTGCCAAAAACGCTTTTGCCTTTTGATGATAAGATTAAGCTATTATGGCTAGACCTACTAAATACACTCCCGAACTCACCAAACGCATCAAGCAATACATCTCCGATGGACTAACCGTGCGCGATGCTTGCTATGGAGTCAATATATCAGAAGACACATTTTGTCGTTGGCGCAGAGAAAAGCCTGAGTTCGCCAAGCTAGTGCAAGAAGCAACTGAGGCTCAATGTTGGAGTAGTGCTGGTCTAGCACGCACAAGTGAATACCGACGCTATCAGAGGCGGCTAAAACGCCACCAGGCACAACCGGAAAGTCAAAAAGACTCAGATACTCACCTCTGCGCGGAAAGTGCCCTTATAACGGCTCTAAAAGCCCCACGGAGCTATTCTAATAGTAGTAACTTAGTCTCATCCGGCTTTGGTGCGAAGCTAGAAACCAGAACTAACCCACCAACTAATGACTTTGGTGGGTTAGTGTGCTGTGACGCTTACTATAATCCAGAGACTAATAAAGTGGAATGGGTGGAGCGAGAAACCTATGGTAAGCCAGTCTTCCACCGTTGTAGCGTGGAGAAGTGGCAAGAGCGAATGAGAGCTAAGGCTATGTGGTAAAAATACAAACGCAGACTGCAACGGCAATACCAAACAAGATGAGACCAATAATCAAGCAAATCATAAGCCCGGCAAAGGCTCCATTGCTAATTTCTCGATTGGGATGTTTGGCAGCATCTTTGCCCATCTCGTAATACCACCAAGAATTATCGTTCATAACCCTTTAATGATACCAGCTAAGGAAATTATTTGTATAGAGGTTTTGCCATTGTTGAATCTCGTTTTGGTATTGCATTGCCAAGCTATCGATTGCTGATTTTTCAGCAGATTTAACATAATCTTTACCCCGATTCCATGTCACTACATAGTTATGCTCTCCGTATTTCTCTGGGTCGAGCTGTTTACGCACATAAGCGCCCCAAGTAACTGTCCATTTTCCGTTTTGTTCAGATGCACACATTTCGACAACAATATCATCTCGACTTGTAATTAAGCTTGTTGCTCGTTTTTCTACCTCCGAGCTTAAGCGAAAGACATTGCTTTCTGGCATATTGTAGGAAATGAAATGAGGAGCCCTATAAGTGCCTTGAAGTTTATCTGATTGGTAGTATATAAAACTACTCATATGAGCTGGTTTAGCAGATGTGCTCCATCCTCCAATCATTTTGCTTTCAATACAGACTACTGATGTTTTTCCAAACCTGTTGCACTCATAGTCAGGGTAGTCTTTTTCGCACAAAAAGTAGTTTGGTGTGTTCTCTCCATTTGCGGAAACATATAGTCCATTACACTTGAGGTAATCTTGGCAGCCTGGGCGAGAGTAAGCGCCTAGGGTTACTCCATATTCCTGAATTGTGCATGAGCTACTGCTAGATGTTCCTCCTGTGTTGTTAGATGAAGGTTTTACGCTCGATGATGGATTAGAATTGGTTGTTGGGGCTGCGTTATTGCTTTGCGAGTTTTCATCATGTTGAGTGGTGTCTTCTTCGCTATCGTTTTCCGTGTTGTTATCAGCTGTTTCTTCTTCGGTAGCTGCAGTATCTTGTTTTGATATTGCGTTGTTCTCGGGTGTGGTCTCAGGAGGGTTATTGGAAAGTGTTTGTGATGTTTCGGTTTGTGCCTGAGAATTGCTTATTATAGCGATGACAACAGTGGTTGCGCTTCCCGCAACGATAATTCCAGTAGCAGCTAGAGTGATTTTGGTTGCGGTTGCTAGGTTTTGTAATTTTGCGATAATACTTAGAATAGTTTTCATGGCTGCTTAGTCGATACGGACTTCCCAATTACGCAAGAAATTATACTGGTTACTGTCGAATGTTGGTGTAAGCTTAATGAAGAAGCTGTCGACTTTCTTGTTGTTGCTGTCGTAGATATTGAGTTGGTAACCATCAATGTCGCTAGATGAATAAAAGCCTTCCTTTTGGTTGGCAAAAATGCTCATTTTGACATGAATGCTTAGCTCGTGCTTTTCTTCGTCATTACTGGCACGATATGCTCCGCCTAAGTTTGGATGATATGTGTAGCCTTCTGGCAAATCATATTTTACTTTGACGGTTTCGGTCTCGCAAGTTACTGCACCATATTTTGCGTATTTGTTGTCTGATGACATAGTAGTGTCTGTTCTAGTGCTTGAGCCATCGCTTTTCCGTAGGTAACCTGACGAGTTTACAGTGTAATCATTGGTATTCCACGCACAAGAAACTGGAATGGTAATTTGTGTAGACATCATTCCGTCACGCATGATTTGCGCAGTAGTTACATTATCGCGCCCAATTGGGGTTACTGAGGCTTTTTCTTGTTTAGAGGTTGTTGCGTTGTTATCCTTTTTGCTAAATGTGTAGTAGGGGGTATACCCTTTGTCTTCCTTGCTATAGTTAACTTCGACTTTGTAGTCATCCCAGTAATATGTGCCCGATTTCCAACCGTTCTTTCGGTCAGCTGTCATAGCCTTAAGTGTATCGCTTGGAATGCCCATGGTGGCAAAAGTGCATGAAGTTAGATTATCAATCGTGGATTCACCTCGTAGCATTGAATTTTGATTGAGGCCACTACTTACCAAGGTAAGTGTATCGTTTTCGGCAGAGAATGCAAGCCTATTATTGGCAATCCTAAAGAATTTGTCGATGAGCTCAGGCGTATAATATCGTTCAGTTGCATCTTTTGCCAAAAACTGCAGATGAGCTGTAAACATACTTCTAGTGTAAAAACTACTACAAACATTATTGGTCACCGATAATAGGTTTGCATCATTCTCGTAAAAAGCGTAGTAATTGAAGGGATAATTAGTATCGACAGCCATGCCAACAACTGCTGAGAATTTGCCAGTTAGTTCAATTTGCCCAATGAACTCCGAGATATATTCATCCGTGTCTTTTACTTCTTCATAATCGAGAACACGTTTTATACTGGCGTCTTGAAGCTTTTGAATGATTTTGTCGCTATTGACTGCACCATCTATCCAGTTGATAACTCGTGCAAGCATAGTCATCCAATCTTTTGTATGCGCTTCGGTTTCAGATGGCATTCTTATGGTAAGGACCTTTCCGTCATCTGAAATTTGTATCATGCCGCCATCAGTATGCTCGATTTTGGTTTGGGATGGAGACATTCCTGCTGAGCTTACGACTGTTTCGTAAGCTTCTTGTAGCCAGGTTTTGCCGGTTGGCTGCGATGTAGATAATGAGGTATTGGTGGTGTGCTGTGAGTTTTGGATGGAGATGAAAGCTCCGATGCCGATAGTAAGAGCAATTACGACAATTCCTACGGCGATGCAGTTTGTTGGCGTGTTGAAGAAGCTTTTCAGGTGCGTCAAAAATGAAGGCGAGTCAGGGGTTGTTGGATGATTGTTTGACTTAGTGCTCGGTTGCTTCTTGGTGTCTAAATTACTATTCTTTGCCTGCGAAGACTTCGACTCATTCTTCGTGCGCTTTCTTTCATTGGATTTCTCCACCACCATAAAGGGTTTCTCCTAGTTAGGTTACATAATTATTTTGCTTGGTTACTTTTACAAAAAAGCAGCCATGCGCGGCTGTTCAAGGCTTTTCGCAATTTAGGTTTCAACCTAAAAGCTAGCACATGGCTGCTTCTAAGGTTGAAACGCGACATACGTCGGTTTCCTAAATTGCAATTGCCTTGAACAATTTTATTATACATCAAAACATTAAATTAACATACACCAAAAGACTGAATAAGGAGTGTTGGAGAAAGTTCGTCCTTGAAAAAATAGCGTTATATGATACAATTTCTAAAAAGAAGTTGTATTGAGCGAAGTTGTAAAATGGCAAAACAAAAGGGGTTTGTGCCATATCCGAAATTGGGGATGATACCGGTGGCGGCCTTACCTCAAATTGAATATGGCTCTATTGTTGAATTAAATCCTTCTGAAATGACAGAATGGCGCGTTGCGTTGAATGGTGTTGATGCGTTTGATACGCTTACAAACGACCTCATTGAGGCAGCGTGTGATACTCTTTATTTACGCAGACGACCCGAGCATTATGATTTTTTATCAATAAAATGTGCTCATACGGAGTATTTGCGTGCTTTGGTGGACTGTGTGCTGGATGAAGAAAGCTACTTGAGAAGTGAGGGTAATGGCATGGACCCATATCGTTACATCTCTGGCTTTATGGATATAACGTATAACCCAGCAAATGGTAACATTGTTGTAAATTTTATAGATGATTATAGTGGGAGAACCCGGTTGACAGTATCTACTGAAATTCAGCAAGCTTTGCTAATTTGTGATGTATCTGGCTTACCAATAAAGCGTTATGTAGGATTTAGTGAAGCGGTTGAGATATATGTCGTAGCAACTCATAAAATGAGCATAAGGATTGATGGCGTTGCTTATTCTGAGTTGAGAGTTCGACCGATGAACATCGTAATTGATTCGCGAGATTTCTTTTGTATAGAAAAACATCTTCGTTATGATGATTCCCCATATGTTAATGGGTATAATCTGGTCGGTAAAGATGCCTCTGTTTCGGATGCAGCATACACGATAACCTTCTTTGGTCACGAGATTTGCTTTAGCGGGGATACTCTTGAGTATCGTCTTGCAAAATATTTATTCATGAGAGCGAGCGTCAATCACAGTGTAATGATTCCTACTTTCTATGAGGTTAATCATCATTCGGAAGAATGCTATTGGAGGCGCTGGGATGAAATATCAGGAATAGAACAAACTAATTTTAGGCGTCGAGTTTATCAGGCGAATAGGCAGCTGAATAGGCGCTTAGTTCAACAGTTGGGCTTAGGTAAGCAAAAATGCACATCAATCAAGTATGATAGAGTTTCTCTCAATTGTAAACTACTTGGCTTAAGCGACAAATAGCTTTTTCATCTCTGTAAAATCGCCATACGACTGGTGACGACTGCAGATGTAGATAATGGGGGATATGCAAACTAATAGAACTAAGCCAGTGTCCGCGAAAACCCCACGCCGGGGCTTGGCACGGCTTGCGGAGGTCCTAGACCATTTGAATCGCATTTACGGCGTAATCCCAGTTCCCACAAAAAATGATGCTGAGGACGAGAGGAGCAAGAAATGAATCTTGTTTCTGAGGTCCAAATTATACCGTTGCGTTCATATGACGGCGAGCTGGTTGCCTTTGCTAACTTTACGCTAGCGGGGGCAGTCAGATGCAAGTCAGTTGCTATTTTACGAAGGTTACATGGTGGATACAGGCTGACCTATCCGACGAGGAAACTTGGAAGTAAACATGAGAACTATTATTTTCCGATTAACAATACGGTTGGCCGGGAAATCGAAGATGTTGTCATCGCTGAATATAGGCATGTTGTTGGAGCGCGTTACGATGGTTGACACTGTGATATTGGAAATTGGTTTTGCTCCCGACAAAATTCCATGCACGATAAGCCCAGATTCATACGATAAATGGAGTCCGAGTCTAAACGGCATCGTAACACCTCCGTATTGCAAGCTCGGTGGAAATGGGTCTATAAAGTCAATCTTAAACTTATCGGACAAGCGATTAGGTGTTTATGCGCCAAAGCTAACGTTTTGTAAAAGGATTGTGCGTGGTGGTTTTAGATATACGCTATATGTGGAGTTTTCAGCACCAAAGATATTCTTCGGTAATAATTTTGAAGAACTTGTAGATGACGACCTCGATACTTTGTGCTCTAAGCTGAGCGGACTTCTAAAAGAAAGCGGAGTCAATTTGTCAGTAAATGAATTAAGGCATTGCACTGTTAGGGCTATCCATTACGGCAAGAACATCGTTTTGACGGATGGAGTTTTGCCCGATTATATCCTTCAGCATTTAAGAAATGCTAACTTGTCGCTAAAATGTCGGGAATATAAGACGACCTACTCAGATGATGGCATAGCAATTCATAATGCAACAAACCTTAGAGCATTTTGTGCTTATGACAAAAAGAGAGAACTTATGAGTGCAAGGCAAACTGAAAAAGGGCGTTTTGAAGACGATAGCTGGTGCCAGATGTCTATACTAGATGATTTGAACGGAATCGAGATTTTGCGTTTAGAGCTTAGGCTTGAGGCGAAAAAAGCAATTCGTGCTGAGCTTGATGCGCACGAGATTACTATTCCTAATGGACTTCTGCTTGTAGACTTGTTTAGCACTGAAATTGCTCAAAAGTTATTATTGGCGCAGATTGCAGATATGGAATGTCGAATTTTGCCAATTTTAGAGAATGAATCGGAGCTTATCCAATTTATCGAGCAAGTATCAATGTTAAACCCTCGTATTCATTCGGATACAATTGTTTGGGCTACCACAATGAAGATACTGTCCGATAAGGGTAAGAGCATGAGAGAAATTCGGCAATTATTCCGAGTTAGTAACCAACGGTGGAGCGAGCTGATGGTGCGGATGGGTAACCTGAGCATACCTCCACCTAAAGTAGACAGTTTAGCAGATGTAAAAATGCAATTAAAAGAGTTTAATCCAGTGAGGCTGGAGAGAATAAAAGGTTTAACTTATAATAAAAGGAATTATTATGACTAACAAATTTGAAACTAATTTGGGACAAAAACGGAAAGCTGTTATTTTCGCTCGTGTTTCTACTGCACGACAAGAAAAAGAAGGGCTCTCGCTAAAGGAAATTCAGATTCCCCGCGCTAAGGAATATGCCGAAAAACACGGCTTGGAAGTTAACGATAAGGATATTTTTTCGGTAAGCGAAACTGGTGGGCAGTATAAAATTCGCAAGAAGTTTACTGAGATGGTAAATTATGTTAAGAAGCATGATGATATAACTGACATCATAGCGTTCAGGGTTGACCGAATTACGCGTAACTTTCAAGATGCGGTTGTCGTAGATGATTTGCGTTCCAAATATAATAAGCGCATCCATTTTATTGATGATAATTTCGTTTTGGATAAGGATAGCAAAAGCAATGATATTTTGCAGTGGGACATGAAAGTCCTTATTGCTCGCCAATATCTTGAACGTGTTAAGGAGGATGGGCTTAACTCAAAGCTTTCTAAATTGCGGAAAGGGGAGTTGCCATGGAGTGCTCCATTTGGGTATCAGCACGCTAAGGATGCCAACGGGAGAAAAACCGTTGCTGTGATTCCAGACAAGGCGTATATTGTGAGAGAAGCATTCTTGCGTTATTCGACTGGCAATTATTCATATGAGTCGTTAGCTGCTGAGTTGGATATGGAATTTGGGCTACATTTTGGGAATGCTAAAGATACCATGTTCCGATTGCTGAAGAATAAATTTTATATTGGGATTATGGTCGATAATAAGACCGGCGATGAATATCCACACAATTATGAGCATCTCGTAAGTATGGATTTGTTTAATAGGGTTCAAGATGCCATTGATGGACATTGTCGTAATCGCCGTCGCTATTATGGTATTGAATCGGTTTATCGTGCTATGATTCGATGCCCGATTTGTGGATGTTGCATAACATCAGACCATAAGAGGAAGAAGCAAAAGAATGGTAATGTTCACGAGTATATCTATTATCATTGCACGGATGCTAAGCATAAGCATAGGGATGATGGGCTTAAAATTGGCCGTATTGAGGAAAAGAAGGTTAATTTGTTCATGGAAGAGCTATTGCGAATGCTGAAACCACCGGAGGAAAGGATGGCTGAATTGCGCGATTTGCTTTCTAAGGCGCATGCGGAAAAGAATTTATATTTTGATGAAAAGCGTGCCGAATGGATGTCGGAACAGAAAAGGCTTTTGAATCGCCAGCGTAAGACGTATGACTTATACATGGATGGGAGTATTACACGGGAAGATTATAACGAAAACATGAGCCGTTATCGTGAAGCTGTGAGCGATTTAGAAATGAAGTTAAAGAACATAAATGCTCATGACCAAGGATACTATATAACCGTGTCGTATCTTATGAACCTTTTTGAACACGCAGCTGACATCTTTGAGGTTGCGAAAGCCAACGAAAAACGTCAAATTCTAAGCCTTTTACTATCCGACCTCGAATTTGACGGTGAAACAATCAATTTTACTCTGTTAGAACCATTCGATAAGCTGTTTAAGCGACAAAAAGGTTCGGTATGGCAGGGGCGGCAAGAATTGAACTCACATCTACGGTTTTGGAGACCGCTATACTAGCCATTGTACTACGCCCCTAAAATGCTGCCGGTATCCGTCGGTTGAATATCCGGGATACGCCCTTTAATTGTAGCACAAATTGACGAAAATATGCTAAAATGATAGTAGTAATGCTTGAGAGTGAGGTAAAATGCGGGTAATTCAGCTTGGATTTCAGCTACATGCGCCCTATGAATTGCGAGATTTAGGATGTGATACTGGTGGCGAGAATCCGGATTATTTTGCGAGCGAAAAGGTTTTTCAGCAAGCAAATAAGGAGATTTATCAGCCGTTTTTTGCGCTCTTGGAGCGGAATACGCAGAAGTATAGGGATCTGCATTTTTCATTGATAGTTTCTGGAGCGTGGCTGGAGCAGGCGGAAAAATATGATGCGATGCTGATCGAGCGTTTGAAAAAGTTGGTGAAGATGGAGCGGGTGGAGTTGGTGTCGGTGCCATATTATTATTCCCTGGCGTTTTTCTATGCGCAGGATGAGTTGGCGGAGCAGGTGCGAAAATATCAGGATCAGATTGAGCGGCTCTTTGGAGTGACGGGGCGGATTTTTGCTTTGCCGGAGTTAATATATAATGATGCGGCCGGAAAATGGGCGGAGGAATTTGGGTTTGCGGGGATGTTGGTCGGGGGGTCGGCGCGAGTACTGGATTGGCGCAGCCCGAATCATGTTTATGAAGCGGCAGGGTGCGAGTATTTGCGACTCTTGGTAAGGAATTCGCATTTGTCGGAGTTGATTGAGCGGGGAGATGATTCTCTATTAGTGGAGAAAAAGACCGAAGAGGGTGAGGCGAGGCGAGCCTTGTCAGTAGAGAAGTTTCGGAAGATGTTGGATTTGGATTTTTTGCGCGGTGGATTGGTGAATTTGTATTTTGACGCGCAGGTTTTGGCGCAGCAGCGAGAGCGAGGTGTGATTGGGTTCTTTGATGAGTTAATCGCAACATGGCTAGATGGAGAGAATCAGAAGTTTGCGACGGCGGCCGAGGCTTGTATGGTGGAGACGCCGACGGCGGAGCTTTCGATCAAGGAGACGGTGGGCTGGAGGGGAGATGCAGAGAAGAGCGACGACGAGCAGGGGGCGGGGTTGGTGCTGAAGAGGGAGATTGAGAATAAGTTGCCGAAGTGGTTGGGGCGAGAAGATCAAGTTAAGTTGAGTGAGCTAGTCTACGGAGTACGGCGACAGATCTTGGCAAGTGAAGATGAAAAGTTGTCGGCGGATTGGCGACGGTTGACCTTGGTGGATTATCATAAAGGCGTGGATTCGAGCGTGATGGCGCGGGTGGCGGCGATTGTTGAGGATTTGAAGCGGCGTGCGGAGGAGATTAAGAAGACGCAGGCGGTAGAGATTTCGCGGGCGTATACGAAGAAACGTGATCGAGGCGATGTGGAGCGGAAGGTTGAGTCGGCAGTTGATGATAGTGCGGTGAAGGTGAATTTTGGCAAAAGTGCGGGGACGGTGAGCGGCGCGGTGCATGTGCGGATACAGGCAGATGAGGGTTTAGAAGTGCCGGTGCAGAGATTGGGACAGCGAGAGGGAGTAGAAGCAGAGGAAGAGGTTGAAGTTGTGCCAGTTGTGCAGAAAAAGAAAACGCACGCGGTGCGAAAGATTATCAAGAAGTTGGTGATTGAGTAGAAAATAGGGTGCTACGCGTGCAAGACGGCTGTAGCGCCCTATAAATACTAGACTTTGCGACTTAGCGTTTCTTCTCTTTGACTTCGTTGCGGCCGAGATTTTTCTTGGTCTCGGTGAAAACGACGTGCTTGCGCAGTACTGGGTCGTATTTGCGCAGCGTTAGCTTGTCGGGAGTATTCATCGTATTCTTCTTCGTATAATACTGACGAATACCGGACTCCTCGGAAACTAAGCCGACTAACTTGCGTTTCGTATTACTTTTCTTTGCCATAATACGTCTTATTGTATCACGAAAATCCAGCGCTGTAAACTGTGAAATCTTAATCGGAGTCGTGGTTGATGACGGTATTGACGATTTCGCTCGTAATTCCCTGGCCAGTATTGGGGTGATCAATGGAGTAGATGAAATCGGCGATAAACAATACGACAAGAATGCTGCAGATGATTTGTTTCGGCCGAACTTTGAGCTTGGCGAAGGTATCGTGAAAACGCGGATAAATAATGTAGATAACAAACAGCCCGCAGAGTCCGAAGCAAAGAACGCTGAGGAGACAGACGCGGCCATGGAGGTTAAATAACATGTGGCTGTAGTCCCACCATTTCATATGCTTGACGGTTTCAAGATACCAACCGGTAAGGTATTCCATTAATCCACAAAATACGGCGGAAGTGAGAAAAACTAGGGGCGGATATTTGCGGAGATGACCGACAAGGAGTAGGATGCCGACGCCGCCAAAGCCATAAATTGGTAGCCAGGGGCCGTGGAGGACGCCACGGTTGACGATATTGCCGGTTTGAATAAAGGTAAGGATGATTTCCCAGATCCAACCGATGAAAGCACAGACAAAAAAGAAGAGAATGTAATTTAAGATTTTGGTCTGGGTCTTGTGCTTGGATTTAACTTGTTCGGCTCGAGGTTTCATAGTATTGAGCTTATTTTAGCATAAGAGCAGTGAAAAAGGAAGTTTCGGCCTAGGCATCACTGTTCGTATATTAGAGTTGTTTGGTAGAAAATATTCTAGACAAATTGTCTAGAATATTTTCTACTGGTGCTGGAAGTAGGACTCGAACCTACGAAGGCCGAAGCCGAGAGATTTACAGTCTCTTGTCATTGCCACTAGACGATTCCAGCGTGGTGGAGCTTCATAAAGAAGCCCCATGTGGCCATAACGGCTGTTTTTATTGTAGCAGACCTTGCGATTTTTGGCAAGATTTGGTAAACTGGAGATAGTTGCCGTGTTAGCTCAGTTAGTAGAGCAGCCGCCTTGTAAGCGGCAGGTCGTCGGGGCAGAGCCGACACACGGCTCCATTTTTTGTTCGTTTGGTGATTTCTCTTAGGTTAAATTTTTTCGATTTTTTTTAACCTCGCCCCTACTTCTCACCCCTGTTACGATCATGAAGTAAGGTTAAAAATTTTGGAATTATTTTAACCTCAACCTATTTGTCCGGAACAGCGAACAACAACGTATCTGGAAGTTTCTATAATCTGCTGAACCAGTACAATGCTACTTCTGGCACTACCGGCGCCACCACCATAGTACAGTTACCATTGGCTTTTGTCCGTAGCGATGCTGTCCGTCTCGTTGAGGGTAGTGTATGGTACGCTGGCTACTACGGCTACGGGTGGTCGCGTACGGCCACCTCGTCTACCAACGCCTACTACTTGAGTATGAATCCTACGAATGTCAATCCGTCAAACAACACCTACCGTTACTACGGTTTCCCCCTCCGCTGCCTCTACCCAGGCGCTCATCTTAGATTTGTTTGCGGCGTACCGTTGTGCTTGTGCGACGAGTCGCAGGTTTACGCACGGTCGTATTAGTCTTGCGTGCAGAGGTTGCTTTAGTCGGGGTTCTGCGTGTAGCCGTACGGCGAGCCTGGCGGGGTTTGCTGGCGGATTCTTTGGCGATTTGCGTTTCGATGCGAGCAGTGAGGTCGGCAAGGGCGGCGGTGTCACCGGTCATTTCGTGAATAGCGAGAATTTGACGTAGGGTGTTCGTATTTTGGTCAAGAGCAAAGGCACTTTCGAGGGCGTCGACAGCAGCCTTAGTCTGGCCGAGACGTTCCCTGGCTTTGGCGAGGGCAATATAGCGCGCTGGGACGGTATTTTCGAGCTCAATCGCTTGTTCGAAGGCCATTGCAGCCTTCTCATAGGCGCCGGTCTCGAGGTAAATCAGGCCGACGTTATGGAGACAAGACGGATTGCTGTCGAGCGATTGCGCAATCTCAAAGCATTCAATCGCTTCGTCGAACTTCTGCTCCTTGGCATAGAGAATACCGAGACGGTTATAAGCGGCGGCGTTTTTCTCGTCGAATTTGAGAATCGTGAGGAGGGCTTTTTCGGCGCGAAGAGGTTTCTGGTCACGCATCGAAGTTTGGGCGGCGTTCCAGAGTTTCTTCATCTGCATATCATAGCGGGCGCTGCGGGGTTCTTCGGCTTTTTGGGTGCGGAAAATTGGATTCAAAAAAGCGAGGTAAATCGCAAGGATGAGAATAATGGCGATGCCAATCATATAGTCTATTATAGCATATCTCAGCCGCTCTGCCGAGATTTGGTCTTTTATCGGGGATATAGTATAATGTGGATATGAACTTGAAGATTGGGATTGTGGGACTGCCGAATGTGGGTAAGTCAACTTTGTTTAATGCTTTGACGAATGCGGGAGCGCTAGCGGCGAATTATCCGTTTGCGACGATTGAGCCGAATGTCGGAATTGTGCCGGTGCCGGATGAACGGCTGGAAGTGCTTGCGAAAATGTATGATACGGAAAAGATGGTACCGGCGACGGTGGAATTCGTCGATATTGCCGGGTTGGTTGAGGGGGCGTCGAAAGGCGAAGGTCTAGGTAATAAGTTTTTGGCGCATATTCGCGAGTGCCAGGTGATTTGTCATGTGGTGCGGGTGTTTGAGGATGGCGACGTGATTCGGGCGGAAGGTTCGAAGGATCCGCAGCATGATATCGAGGTAATTCAGACGGAGCTGGAGCTGGCAGACCTTGAGACGCGGGAGCGCGTCGAGGCGAAGCGGAAGAAAAATGCCGGAAAGGGTGCGAATGAGGAGGTGATTCCCTATTTGACGGAGAAACCGGTAATTTATATGTTTAATGTTGATGAAAAAGAGTTGAAAGATGAGGCGTTGAAAGCGAAGCTCACGGAAAGTGTGGCGCCGAGCCAGGCGGTGTTTGTGAATGCGAAGCTGGAGGCGGAGATGTCGGGCATGGACGCGGTGGAGCGGAAAGAATTTTTGCGTGAATATGGTGTCGAAGAGGATGCGTTGGCGGAATTAATCAAGGCAGCGTATAAGACGTTGGGGCTGCAGAGTTTCCTGACGGCCGGAAAGAAAGAGGTGCGCGCCTGGACGATAAAGCAAGGTGCGACAGCGCCAGAGGCGGCGGGCGCGATTCATACGGATTTCGAACGTGGGTTCATTGCGGCGGAAGTAATGAAATATGACGATTTGAAAGAGCTGGGGAGTGAACAGGCAGTGAAAGCGGCGGGTAAGTTACGGACTGAGGGAAAGACGTATGTGATGCAGGACGGGGATGTGGTGGAATTTCGGTTCAACGTATAAAAAGCGCGTCAGAGTTAGACTCTGACGCTTTGTGCTATGATGCTCAACTGATTATTCGGAAATAATATCCCAATTTTTAATTGTCCAAATGCAGCCATCTTCATCAAATGTGCTGCACCCGCAGTAAGAGGCGTGACCAGGATGTTTACCTTGATGATATAAATCAAGGTTGTTGACTTGCATATCCTGGTTTAATGGATCGAGTCTGAAAGAGGCACGACTTATGCATATAGAAACGACATTGGATTGGAATAAAATTTTATAGTCATACTGATCGTAGGTATTGAATTGACGGATTTCGCCTGATTCACGATGTACGAAATATAGTATGATTCCCTCGCCGCTTAAGGTGAATGTAGCCAGGAGCCACTCCATGTCAAATAATGGTTTCATATCGACATCCTCCTTAAGATTGCCCCATGTGTCGCCTGGGCTAAAAAGCATATAGAGAACATCGTGCAGATTGGCTGCTGAGCCATTACAATTGTCTCTAAACTCTAAGACATGCATCCGTAGCGGCTCAATAAGACCATTCTGCACTTGAGAGCAAACAGACGATACGATATTGAGGCCATAGGCCCCTTGGCTAGAGAAAGCCTTAATGGGTTCATATTTGTCAGCGTAAGTTTCGGTTCCTGTAACGTTTGTTGAGCATCCTTTTATTGTTAAAAGTTCGATCATTTTATGTACCCCCTTAATGATATTTAGGATGCTTTTATTGTAGCATACTTGGCGGTAAAAGTCAATAGTATTTTGTACATCTTTGTATTAAAGTCAAATATCGAGCGGAAACCAAGCCTGAAATATGGGCGGCTCTCCCTGAACGCCGGCAGCGGCGAGTAAAGGTTGAAAATTTTGATATTCTGAGTGACAACTGAGAAACTTTTCGGCGGCATAGTGTATCTGTCGCTGTTTGGCGGATGTGATCTGGGTAAGTGCTGAGCCGTGAGTGCTATTTTTGCGATATTTGACTTCGGTGAAGTAGATTTTGTCATTTTGAGTTGAAATGAGGTCGATTTCATAAGTTTTAGTCTTGAAATTGTGCGCAATAATCATATGGCCGTGAGATTGTAGATACTTAGCGACGAGATTTTCGGCAAATTGGCCTTTTTGATTAGTAGAAGGTTCAGTTTTAGCTTTTTGGCTGGTGCGAGGTGTAGCGGGTCGCCAGGAGGCTTTTGGGCTTGTGGTGTGGTCTGATAGCGGTTTTGCTGAAAATGCGCTAGAATCGCCTCTAGATGATGTTTTTGGCGAATTTGTTGGATTTTGAGCGATGATTTCACGAATTGGGCGGAAACTTTGACGGTGCTCAGGGCAAATGTCGTGTTTTAGGAGAGCTTCTCGGTGTTTCGCGGTGCCATAGCCGACGTGATTTTCGAAGCCGTATTCGGGGTATTTGGCGGCAAGTTCAACCATGTACCGGTCGCGGGCGACCTTAGCGATAATTGAGGCGGCGGAAACCTCTTTGATGAGGCCATCAGCTTTCTTGAGCACGGTGACGCGGTCTTCTAGAGGTGTGTTTTTAAGGAAATTCACTGTGCCGTCGATAATGATTTCGGAAAATTGGACATTTTGCGAGAGGATTTGCTTCACGGCGCGACGAGTGGCGAGTTTAAGGCTGGCGGAGAGGCCGTATTGGTCGAGTTCCCGGGCGGAGACCCAGCCGGTTGTGGCGGCGGTAGCGTATTTATAAATTAGCGGAGCGAGTGACTCGCGCTTTTTGGCGGAAAGTTGTTTGGAATCGGCAAGATTTTGGTAGAGCGAAAGTCTTTCTGCTAATTCCGGGTCGGTATCTTGAGATGGCTCATCTAGGCGTGTGTCTCCTAAGCTTTGAAAATCTACTCCGAGTATAACTGCACCAACGACAAGTGGCCCCGCCCAGGGGCCACGTCCAACTTCATCTATACCAAGGATAATTTTTGTTTCTATGCTATCCACGCTTACTCAGCGGTTTCGCTTGCTGGAGCTTCGCTCGTCTCAGTGCTTTCTGTAGTCGCAGCTTCTACGACTGTTTCTTCTGTTGGCTGCGCATCAGTAACCGGTTCGCTCGCCGCGACCTCTTCTTCGACGACTGCAGCTTCAGGATTGTTTACGGCAGCGCGGTCAAAGGCCTTGTTCGTAAGGCGAGCAGATTTACCGGAGCGTTCGCGCAAGAAACTGAGATTCTTGCGGCGGACCTTGGCGCGGCGAGTGATTTCGATTTTTTCGACTAGCGGGCTGTGAATCAAGAAAGATTTCTCGACGCCAACACCAGAAGTAACCTTGCGGACGGTAATGCGGGCGGTATGAGAGTTCTTGCGGTCAGTGCGAATCACGACGCCTTCAAAGACCTGAGAACGGAACTTTTCGCCTTCTTTAATTTTTTGGGTCACACGGACCGTATCGCCGGAGCGAACATCGACGACAGCAGGTTTTTTCTGTGCGTCACCAATCTTCTTTAAATCTGTAAAACTCATATTTTAACCTTTTATATTACAACTGTGACCTATTGTATCATACTTTTTTGGATTTGAGAAGAGGCTTTACCCCTTTTTCAGAGCTTGCTTAATTCTTTCTTCGACCGATAAACTAGCGTCGACACTCGCTAGGGCTTCGGTAGCCTCTTTGAGCGGGAATCCAAGCGCAATCAGAGCGTCGAGGGCTTCATCATTCGGTCCGGTAGGAGCAAGCGTAAACTTAGTCTCGGTCGCTCCGTAGTGGCTAGGAATGCCGACACGGTCGCGTAAGTCGACGATGACGCGTTCGGCGGATTTTTTGCCGACGCCGGCAGCTTTGGCAATAAAGCTCGCGTCGGTATTAGCGATAGCGTTGCGCACTTCTTCTGGGGTGCCGAGGCTGAGGATACCAATAGCGGCTTTTGGACCGATGCCATTAACGGAGATTAGCATCTCAAACAACTTTTTTGCGGCGAGGCTAGAAAAACCATATAAGTCTTCGCCGTTATCGCGGACGGCGTGGTAGGTATAGAACTTTTTGCGGTCGCCAAGGTTGACGGTTTCGGCGTCAGGGGCGGAGATAATGACTTCATAGCCAACTCCATGAACGTCAATAATGATGGAAGTCGGGAGTTTTTCGGTGACCTGGCCGTCGAGGTGGGCGATCACTGTTTTTTGCGTCCGAAGAGGTTAATGATGACGACGAGGATGATGGTAGCCCCGAGCGCGCCGAGCGAAATATAAAGTGGCCACATTTCGGTATTGGTATCATCTTCGCAACCGGGTTCGTCGCCGGTGGCGCAGATGACTTCCGGTTCGTTAGCCAGACCTTCGTCGAGGGCGTTTTCGAGTTCAGTGTCATAGGTTTCGGGGCGAGACTGGCAATCTTCGTCAGTGCTATCAATGCAGTCGTCGTCGATTGGCTGAGTTTCTTCGATAGCATTACCTTCGGTTTCGCTAATAGGGGCAGCTTCACCATCGGTGTAAACTTCCCCGCTACCGGTCGATGGGTCTTCATCGCCAGTAACCGTAATAGCGCCATTGACGGCTTCGTCGACTGCATTAGCGGGTAGAGTCGCAAGTGCGCCGTAGGCGAAACTTAATGCGAGAGCGACAAATAGAGCTTTGTGTTTGTTCATATACCTCCTTAATTTATTCTATTTTAACATACTTTAGGAATTTTTTGCGACAAACGAATGGACAATGGCAACCGCGAGAGCGTCGGCAGCGTCATCGGGCTTAGGGACGGTTTTGAGTCCGAAATGGAGGCGGACCATCTCTTGGATTTGGGCTTTATGGGCGTGGCCGTCGCCACAAATAGCGTTCTTGATTTGATTCGGGGCGTATTCAAAAATTGGTAAATTACACTGTTTGGCGACCAATAAACAGACACCGCGTGCTTCGGCGACGGAGATGCCGGTGGTGATGTTTTGTTTAAAGAAAAGTTTTTCAATCGCCATGACTTCGGGATGATTAAGTTCGATGATCTCATGGAGCGAATTATAGATATCTTCAAGACGTTCGGGAAGCGGAGTATGGGGCGGAGTGGCGATGACGCCGTAGTCGAGGGCTTTGCGACCTTCGATAACGCCGAAACCGCAGATGCCAGTACCGGGGTCGATGCCAAGAATTCTATTCATTGACATAATCGATGAGGGTGTGTCTTAAATCTTTTACGGGGATGACGAACTTGTCTTTGACGGTAGCGGGAGCGATGGCGTGAGCGAAACCGAGTTTTTTGGCTTCGGAGATGCGTTGGTCGGGGCGAAAAGCGGAGCGAATTTCTCCACCGAGCCCGACTTCACCAAAGACTACAAAATCTTCGGCGAGTTTGCGGCCAGCGATAGCGGAAGCGATCGCGAGACAGACGGCGAGGTCGGCAGCGGAATCTTGGACACGGAGACCGCCGACGACGTTGATAAAAATATCTTTATCGTTTAGTCGGAGTTTCGTGCGGCGCTCGATGACGGCGATGAGGAGATTCAGGCGGTTAGGGTCAAAGCCAGAGGCGGTACGTTTTGGGTAGCCGAAATTAGTCGGGGTAGCGAGGGCTTGAATTTCGACGAGAATCGGGCGAGTGCCTTCGAGAGTAGCGAGGATGATTGAACCGTCGGTATTCTGGCGCTCGGCGAGTAGGGCGGCAGAAGGGTTTTCGACTTCGGCGAGGCCAGATTGATTCATTTCGAAAATTGCGGCTTCGCTAGTGGATCCGAAACGATTCTTCACGGCGCGGATGATTTTGAACCCGCCGTAGCGGTCGCCTTCGAATTGCAAGACGACGTCGACGAGATGTTCGAGGACTTTCGGTCCGGCTAAAGTTCCCTCTTTGGTGACGTGGCCAACAATGATAACGGCGGTGTCGGAGAGTTTGGCGGCGCGGATAATGAGATTGCCGCAATTTGTGACTTGAGAAATGCCGCCGGGAGCGGAGGCGATTTCGGCGAGGGTGAGAGTCTGGATTGAGTCGACAATTACGAGATCAAAGTCACCGCTTTCGATGGTCTTGGCGATGTCGTTAGCAGAAGTTGAGCTGGCGAATTTAAGATTGTCGGATTCGGCGCCGAGGCGGATAGCGCGGAGCTTGACTTGGCCGGCGGATTCCTCGCCGGAGACGTATAATACAGTCTTGGTCTTAGCGATTTCGGCGCAAACTTGCATAAGTAAGGTGGATTTACCAATGCCAGGCTGGCCAGCAAGCAATGTCACTGCACCTGGCAGAATACCACCGCCGAGGACAATATCAAGGTCCTTGAAACCAGTCGAGAGACGTCCGTTTTCATCGGAGACTTCCAGATCTTTAATAGAAACGAAATCTAAGGTTTTGCCGGAAGTTTGACCGCGTCCGACGGCGGATTTTTCGTCGCGACTATCTTCGTCGAATTGTTGGATGAGTGAACTCCAAGCGCCACAATGCGTACAACGTCCAGTCCAGTTTTTGTAGGTGGCGCCGCATTGTTGGCAAGCGAAAATAGTATGAGATTTAGCCATATAGTATATTATAGCACGCCTAGAGTTTGCGCTTTGCAACAGCCAAGCGATCACTGTCGCGGTCGAACTTGTCGCTCGGGGTTTCGCCAAGAAGATAATCAATTAACATCTGATAAGTTAACATCCCAACGATACGCTCGAAACGGTCCACGACGATGAAGAAGTAGCAATTCGTGCGCAAGAAGGCGGCGAGGGCTTGATTCAAAGTATAATCGTCACGGAGATAATAGACTTTGGGGTCAAGAATTTCGCGGGCGTGATTGGTTTGCTTGATCTCAAGACTGTTAAGTGCGGTGGTATGGATTAGGCCGATGATGCGATGGCGACCATCGATGACTGGAAAATGTTGAAAGCCGGATTTGTAGAGGCGATCAAGCGTGAGCGGGCCAAGAACTTCGTCGTCGTTGACGTAAGTGATAGCGGAAGGTGGAAGCATGATTTCGGAAACTTTAACGCTGGGAAAGTTCATGATGGTCGCGATAACATGGCGTTCGCGGCGGTCGAGAACGGAACGCGGAGTACGCTTCAGGACGTCGAGAAACTCTTCGATGGTTTTTGGAGTATAAGGTTTAGCTTCGGTAGTATGTTGCACGCTCGTTGGAGCATGATTTTCGGATTGAGTTTTTACCTCTGTAATTTCGGTGGTTTTGGCTGGAGTGTGATTCTCGGGGGCGGGAGTAAGTTTCCGGGCGGCAGGAACACGATATTTTTCGAGTTTGGGGTCGACCCATTTAGTGAAGCTCGCGAGAAAAGTTACCTTGGTTTCGTGGAGAACGCGGCGAAAAGTGCGCCAAAACTTGAGCCAAGCGGCCTTCGCGGTCGTGAGGAAACTTCCGGATGTATTTTTCTGACGCTCCATGGTATAATTATAGCATAAATAGATTTCGGAGGAATCATGGATAAGAAAACAGGTATTATTATTGGTGTGCTGGTGGCGTCGTTTGTGGCGCTGATTGGCGTAAGTGTATATCAGAGCGGACGAAGTACGATTGATTATGATCAGTATGATCTCGGTACGGTATTGGAAGCGAGTGAAGAGTCGGGGGAGATTGGCGAGCTGATTATGGGGGATCCGGATGCGCCAGTGAAGGTTTTTGAATATGGCGATTATCAGTGTACGGCTTGTGCGCCGACGAATCCATATATCAAGCAAATCGTCGAAGAATATAACGGCAAGGTAGCGGTTGTTTTCCGTACATACATCCTTTCGTATCATAATAATGGTACGGCGGCGGCGAGTGCGGCATTGGCGGCAGCGCAGCAGGGTTATTGGTCAGAGTACAAAGATCTGTTATTTACGAATCAGAACGATTGGTATTATTCGGATGCAGCGAAACGCCAAGAGCAGTTTGAGCAGTATTTCGAGCAGGTGACTAAGGGTAAGGGTGACCTTGAGAAGTTTCGTGAGGATATGAATAGTGAGGCGGTGAAGAAGAAAATTGAGTTTGACCGCGGTGTGTATGAGAAGGTGACGGCGGCAGATGGCGAAGATGATCAGTGGACGCCGATGTTCTATGTTGATGGTGAATTGATTGATCAGCGAGAGCTGAGTACAGATGATTTCTTGAGCTTGTTGCGAAATAAAATTGATAAGGCGCTGAAGAAATAGGCCAAGGCTAGAGTAAAAAATGTCACCTGCGTTTGCAGGTGACATTTTGATAGAGTAAGGTGGACGGGTTGGCTATTATGGTCGCCTGGATGGTCTTCATGCCACAAAAAAGCCCTCTATCTATGAAAGATGGAGGGCCACAAGCGTTAAAGTTTAGGCTTTAACTCAATGAACTCTTGCCATGGAGCCGGCGGAAATTGCGGCTCGTAGCGACGAGTCTGAGTGCGCTTTGGCTTAATACGCATCAATTCTCCTATTTAATGTATCGTTGTCGCGATGTGGCGCGTTTTTCTGTTGAATCCCGCGCCGCTCGACCTCATCCACGAGCAACTATTTCATGATAGCAAACGTGAGCGTAAAAAGCAAGCATAAGGGGATAGTAATGTGTCGGTTAGGAGTTATTTTTTAGTACTTTTAGCCCTTTTAGCGCTAGTCATTGATTTTGCACTAGCTTTGGTATTTTTGGTCGCCATTTTGGCAGTTTTTGTGCTTTTTGCGGTTGATTTCTTGGTAGTTTTAGCGTTCATTTTGGGCATTTTCTTCGCATTGACTGTAGCTGTGCGGGTAGCTGGATTAAACATGAGGAATTTGCGCAAGGTGAAATATGTAGCGAAGCTACCGGCGAAGATGAGTAGCATGACCATGACGAAGGCTTGTGAGAGGATGACTTCGGCAAAATCTTCAGTGAAGAGATTGGCGACTGCGTCACTAATGACACCGGTGTTTGGTACGAAGGCAACTTCACCTAATGGTGCGAGATAGAGGAGGCTGCCGTCAATGAGGTTTGTGCCTGGGAAGGTTGGAATGGTCGGTAGTTCTGGCGTCGGATTTGGGTTCTCAGGCTGTGGGGTTGGTTTCTCGGGCTCTTCCGGCGTTGGATCGGGTACGGCTGGTGTAGTTTTGTAGCGTACGATATAGACTAGGTCGTCGTTGGCGATGGTGCCGGTGATGAGCTCATAATCTGGAGTGAATCCGTCAATTTTTGGTGATTCGATTTCAAAAGTTTCGCCGGTTTTGTGGGTTTCGCTGTGTTCCGGAGCAGCTTCAGTATCGTCTTCATAGAGATATTTAACCGTGACGGTCTGTTCGGTAATGACGGGTTTCGTAATACCGGTATAGCTTACGCTGTCGTAGTCATAGGTTACGCCGGCGCTGCCGTTGAGCGTAGTGTAGTAGCTGACGGTGCTGGACATGGTGCCGGAATATTCGGAAGTTTCGCCGTAATAACGGAAGTAGAGGGTGTCACCGGTTTGACCGGCGGGAGACATTTGGAGTGGCGTAGTGAGATTAAACCCGTGGGTGGTATTATCGGGAGCGGAGATGTCGACTGGCTGCCAAGAGCTCTCGTCGTCAGGTGTAGTCGTGTAGAAGAGTGTAGTTTTGTCGAGCGGCAGGTAGCCTTCATTCATTCCCTCTTCGGTCTCTTCTTGGATATAAGCGGCAAGGCGTTCGAGGATGAGTGGATTTTCGGGGTCGCGGTTCTTGATATTGGTGCTAAATTCGATGAGCTTGCGCTCACTGTCGTCGATTTTACCAACGACTTTGGCTGTGATGTCACTATCGGCAGAGATTGGCCAGTTCATGTTGGTAATATTGATGCGGGTATTGGATTCGCTGGTGCTGCGCTCGGCGTAGAAGAAGTCGAGGTTGACGACGTCACCAGACTTGAAATTGGTCGCGATAGTAGTGACGCGTGGCGAGCGAGGACAGGCGTTTTCGACTTGGTTGTTATATAGATCATAGCCGATATTGAGTGGATTTTTGACATTTGCTTGACGGCAGGCTTGGTCGGCGACGTTGTCGACGGTAGATATAACATTGCCGTTAGCGTCGATTTTGAAGTTTCCTTCCGTGTCCATATGAAGGCCACCGAGGTCGAGAACGAGCTGATTGTTCAAGAAGACCCAAACATCATCGTCACCACTGAACCAAAACTGCTCCGTACCATCGGCAGCGATTTTCATCGGGATGCGCATATGGGCAGTGAAATGGAAGTTGTGACCTTGACGAGTAGTAGCGTCGGCGTTCGAGAAGTCGACGTCGTCGAGCGGGAAGGTACCTTTGCTACCGTATTCGTAGGAGTTGTTACCATTACGGATGAAGGTTACTTCGCGATTGTATTGCTTGGAAAGTTGTTTGCCGCTAGCATCGTAGGTTTCGTGGAACCAACGGTAGAAGTTGTCGGTGGGCTGGACGGGGTCGTTTCCGGTGACATTAGCAGTAAAAACGTCGTGGTAGGCGTTCCAGGCGTCTTGTGTATTGGTGAAAGTCGGAATCGGGAGGCCGTCATTGCCGAGCTGGCTCTTGACGACGTTGCTAATAATTCCCTTCGCGTAGAGACGACATTCGGACCACTCGAATTGGCGATTAGCGGCATTGCAGTCGTCTTGGCGTTGATCCCAGTAAGTAATGGGAATTGTAATACTATCTGGGTTGCCGAGCGAAGCGGCTTGCCAAGAGATCGGGACGCCGTTTTCGTTGGCGATTGTTTCGAGCGACATAGCGCGTACGAGTGATGAAACGCCGATGATGGTTAAAATTAAGAAAGACGCACAGGCGATGGTGCGCGAAATAATGCAGAGACGTTTCTTCATGAGTTTTTGTTGAGCCTTTTTCATAGATTAAATTACTCTTTTATAATATATTATATATTCTTTATGGTTAATTATAGTACTTATGATAAGCGCGGTCAAGAAAAATGCTAGGATGGGGCGGGATTATGGTATAATATGAGACAGCACGATTTTAGCCATCTAGTTTTGTCTATTGGCTAGATGGCGAGTACATTAAGGAGGTTGTTGAAATGATGATAATGGACGCAAAAAGGTCTGGATGGGAGGCTGGAAGTGCAAGAAACATCCCTTTGAGTAAAGAATATCATTACCAGGCTTATGTGATGGAAACGCTGAAGCGTAGGGCGTTGCCATGGAGGCGAGTCTCGGAAGGTGAAGTCGAGCATATTCATCAGGTTTTATTGCAGCATTTTGCTGCGACGGCGGAAAATGATGCTCAGTTTGTCCAGGAACGTTGCCAAATTGATAAGACCTGGCCCACGGTCAAAAAATATATGCGAGAATGCCCTGGTTTGACACGGTTTATGCTGGAGGTTGGAGCGCATTCGCGTTTTTTTTATCCGTTTCTACTGGATATTCCACGTGGGACTGCAATGCTGCCGGCTTTTTTCTATGGTAGAGATATTTTCGGTAAAATTGTTCCGATTCCGAGCAGTGATCCAATGTATCAGTTCTGTCTGAACGACCCAGTGTTTAAGTCGGTGCGTTTCCGTAATGAGTATGAGCAGAAATATCTGATGAGCGCGATCATGGCAGCGATTTTGGCTGGAGGGTTATTGCCGCAATTATGGTATGGCGGGTATGATCTTGACCCTGGGTATCAGAAAATTACGGTCTATGATCCGGACGTTGGTTTGCAGGAACCGCTCAGTCAGATTTTTGGGGATGATCTGTCTAAGCATGGAATTACCTACCATTTTAGCGGGTTTGGTGAGGCGTTTGCCGATGAATCGCAATGGGGTAAATACGATTTTGTTTCTGCTATGGGGCTTGCTTCATATCATATGAAAGATTTGGATAGCCTGCTACGAGGAAAGATACGCATGTTGGCTCCTGGCGGTATTCTTATCTTTGATTTGCAGTTAATGGTACTGGCGTTAATCTTCGATAAGTTCGTATTGCATTGGGAGACGGATAGTCCGATGAAACCGGTAAAAAGCGTTGCGAAAGCAGTGGATTATGTCTCATCAATTTGCCGCGATTTGGGTGTTACCCTGGAAGAATATGTAATTGAACCCGAGGATAAAGCAGGCGTTGTTTTTAGAATCTCCAAGTAATTAAAAAAGGCTAAATACATGAAAGAATATGTAGATAGCCGAGCCTCTGCTTCGCGTAGGGGCTTTATTTTTTGTAAAAACATATGCTATAATGGTTTGTAAGTAATATATCAAGGAGGTATGGTGAGTTTAACTTCGATTTTGCTTTATGCGACGTCGGTTTTGGCGGTGTTTTCGGGTTTCTCGGCATTTATTGGGGCATCTAAAACTGACAAGAAGAAAATGGCGTGGTTTTTTGCGACGACGATTATGGCGGCGATTTGGACGGTGTCGATTGCAATGTTTTTGGATTTGCCGATTACGGCGAGTGAATCTGCCCCTTTTTGGATTATGTCGATTTATATTAGTTCGGCTGTAATGATGGTTATGTTGTTGGGGTATGCAGGTTGGGAATATACAGTTGGCAAAATTTTAACTTTTTTGGCAGTAGTAGCACTTGTGATAACGGCGACAGTTGTCGTAATGAACACGAGATTGCTGTTTGATGGATTTGAATTGACTACGCAGGGCAATACAGTTCATTTGGTAAATGGAGTGGTTTATTGGCTATACGCATTTTATTTTGCGCTCAATAGCGTTTTGGCATGGTATTTCATCTGGAAGCGCTCGCGAAAGACGAGCTCGAAGAAAGTCAGGATGGGCGATCGAACTTTGATGGTGGGGCTGGTAATTACAGGGGCTTTGGCGATGATTTCTGATTTGGTTTTGCCATTGTTTGTGCGATACGATTTGATTTGGATTGGACCATTAGCACTAAGTATTACATTGGTAAGTTTCTACTATGCAATTTTAAAATATCGAATTATTTCGATTTCGTCGAGGTGGTTGAAGTTGTTGTCGTATGCGGTGCTATTGGTGTCGGGGGCGGTGATTTATATGCTGATTTTTTATCTGATTTTTACGGCTTTGTTCAAGGTGCCAAACCCATCGGCTTCAGTGTTGGTTTTGAATTTTATTATGATTGTGATCGTGTTGCTATTGATGCCGGTATTGAATGAAGTGAGTGCTTCAATGCGGTCTTTGATTTCAGTTGGGCAGGTGGATATTGCGTATGTGATTAAGAAGCTGAACAGGATTGCGACGAAGAATGTGGATTTGCGTGAGCTTGCGGGTTTTTTGGCAGATCATTTGCATTTTGCGTACATTGGGTTTGTGGTGAATGGACGGTTGTATGGCTCGAAGCCTCTGTCGGTATCGGCGGAAGAATTGGTGCAGATTGGTAAAATGAAGGCGGCGAGCGGTAATAGTGTATGGCAGGAGCCGAATAAAACGACGCAGAAGATTATGGATGAGCTAGGGCTAAAGGCGGTGGCGGAACTTCGGAATGCAAAAGGTAAGGCATTTGGGCAGTTGATTGTCGGGAAGCCTTTGGGCAAAAATAGTTTTGAGCGGCGAGATTTAGTACAGTTGGAGATGATTATTAATCTAGTGGCGACGGTGATTGATTCGGAAAAACATATTAGGGCGTAGAATGCGCGCAATGCGGAAAGATGTAAAGTAGTATGACAGCAAAAATCTTGCGCCAAACGAAGATGACGATTCTCCTGTCGCTAAATGCGGTGGCGATTCTAATCGTGGGGGTAATGATTTTTAGCGCAATTAATTTGAACGGGGGGATTGAATTCCGAGTGGTTTCGGAGCGTAGTGACGACATTGGAATGACGCTGGACGAATTAGGGATGATTGAGCCGGTGACGGATAAACTTGATAAACCGGTGATTGTAGCGAATGGTAATACAACGACTCTGAACAATGCGACGAGTGGCGGTGGATATGCGGCGTACACTGGCGGCGGCAGTAGTGGTGGAGTACGACTCGGCGGCGTGCCATCCGGGCAGCTTTGGGTGGAAGATTCGATTGTGATTTATCAGACAGCGGATTTCGACATTTGTGTCGGGGCTGGGTTGAGTGGCCTTGGGGATATGTATTGGCAATCAAGTAATCAGTCGGTAATTGCAGGATTTTATAACACGGCACGGACATGGTTGGGGTATGATCCGGGGACTTGTCGCTATCCGGCGATCGTGGGTACAGGTACGACGGAGATTACGGTTGGTACGTATGACGGCTCGCGGTACGATAAGATAACGGTGACAGTAATCGCGCCACCGGTAGAGCAGTGGAAACGCGATGTTTTGGCATTAGTGAACGAAGAGCGAAGCAAAGCGGGCTTAGGCGCGTTAGAATGGGGCACGACTTGCGAGGCGGCAGCGAATGTGCGGGCGCAGGAACTCATGACGAGCTATTCGCATACGCGACCAGATGGGTCGTCATGGTCGACGGCGTGCCCGATCCCGGAATCGGGCGGAATGAGTGGTGAAAACTTAAATGCGAGTAATGCGGCGGTATCGCCAGAGACGGTAGTGGCGTCTTGGATGGGTTCGGCGGAACACCGGGCGAACATTTTAAATCCAGATTTTAAATATTTGTCGGTCGGGTTCGTGTTTGATCCGAATTCGACGTATAAGACGTACTGGAGTCAGTATTTTACGACGTATTAGAACTGTTCTACTAGAGCAGGTCGGCGACGAGATGGAGCTTGATGTGGCCGTTTTTAGACAGGTTGTCATAAAGCGTGATGAACCCCGGTAACTTAGTGAGGAACTTTGGGTTGCCGGTCTTGAAGTAGGATTTATAGAGTAATTCGATTGTTGTGCTAGTGACGGTGAGGGCAGTGGCGCGAGGCTCGGTTTTGGATTTGGTGATTTCGAGAGCGATTTCGGGTAAATCCTTGGGGCTGGCAGCGACCAGGCGTTTTGCGAGGGTCATGATTTTTTCTTTAGCGGCAGGGGCGACATCGAGTGGATTCTCGGTGCGAAGAAAGAAGACCTGCGCACGTGATAAAATTGTAGGAAGTAGCGCCGTAGGCTGCTCAGTAATAAGAACAAAATGGCAGAATTCTTTGGGTTCCTCGAGGGTCTTTAAGAATGCGCTCTGAGCAGCTTCATTCATGGCGTCGGCAGGTCGAATGACGAAAAATCGATCGTTAGTCTCGCAACTATTCGTCAAGGCAATAAATTCACGAACTTGCTCGACGCTGATGAGCTGCGTCTTGGTCTCTGGATTCGGTTCAAGTGTAAGCGCATGTTTTAATTCGACTTTTTGGCTATCTGGCAGGACGAAAATCGAGCATTCGGTATGGGTGGCGATTTCAGAAATTTGTTTAGGATTATCAAAAAACATAACGTATTCTATTGACTTTTTAGGCTATCTGTGGTATAATGAAAGGATAGGGTCATTTTGCTTGTATAATCTCCTCAAACTCCGAAGGCAGTTTACTGGCAAATACACGTCGTTCCCCGCCATTCTTGCCGGGAATAGTAATTTCTAATTCTTTGGCGTGCAGGAATAATCTTGGTGCAGGAAATTTTGCAATGTCGCTATAAACTGGGTCGCCGAGAATCGGGGTGCCGAGATATTTGAGGTGAACACGGAGCTGGTGGGTGCGGCCAGTTTTGGGCTTTAATTCGACGAGTGAATATTTGTCGTTTTCTGCGACAACTTTGTAATAGGTCTGTGAAGATTTGCCATTTTGGTCGACCTGGAACGTGGTCGGACGCTTCAAATTGCGCGCGATTGGTAGGTCGATCATGGCTTCTGGAAGCTTTGGACGACCGATAATGACGGCGTAGTAAGTTTTGTGAGTTTTGCGGTCTTGAAATTGTTTGCGGAGCATTTTCTGAGTCTCGGGGTTTTTAGCCAAGATAACGACGCCGCTAGTATCGCGATCAAGGCGATGGACGAGCAAGCCGTAATCTTCAAGCGTAGGTTCAGGGCAGTACTCGCCTTTTGCCATGCTAAGTAGCCCAGCGGGTTTGTCGAGCACAAGGACGTTGTCGTCTTCGTAGATGACGGGCGGTCGTGGTGGCAATTCGGCGGCTGCCGGAACATCTAAAATAATTTTAGCGGTTTCCTTGAATTTGCTATTGGGCTTGGTGACGATTTCGTCGTTGACTTTGACGAAGCCTTTTTTGATGAAAGTCTGCAGGCTGGAACGGTTGTATTCAGGATGGTCGCGCACCAATAGATGGTCGAGGCGGACTTTTTCGGGCTTTTCAGTGTCAGAATCCAACACTGTATCGCCGTTAATGACGCGGGATAAGTCGGGTTTACTAAATTTTTTACCGGTGATAATCACAACGTCCTACCTTAATCCGAAGGCAACCTGAGCCTCGTGTAATTTTTGATTTGCGACTTCGTTCGCGTAAATTTCGCCAGATTCGAGTAAGTCTAAGATCTGCTGATCGCTGATTTCAGCTAGCTTAGTTTGAAAATCTTCGAGCAAGACGCGGACGCTTTCGGCGACTTTTTGTTTCAAATCGCCATAATGGGTTTCGCCGGCCCAAGTCGAAATAACGTCTTGGAGCGGAGTGTCGGTTGTCAAAGCTTCGATTTGGAGTAGGTTGCTAATGCCGGGTTGATTAAACATGTCGTACTGAATTTTGCCGAGAGAGTCAGTCGTAGCAGACATGATTTTCTTTGCGGCGACAGTGGGTTCGTCCGAAAGCATAATTTTGCTATTCGGCGCGGGATTGGATTTGCTCATTTTCTTTTCGGGATTTTGGAGGTCGCGAATCCGAATGCCGTCATTGCCGCCAGTCGACATGAACTCGATTTGGGCTTTGGGTTCGGCTGGTAATGTAAAAATTTCGTTGTATTTACGATTGAAACGCTCGGCGAGACGGCGAGTGAGTTCTAGGTGTTGGAATTGGTCTTCGCCGACCGGGATATATTTCGCATCGTAGAGTAGGATGTCGGCGGCCATTAGTACGGGATAGTCGAAAATGCCGACATTAACACTGTCTTTACCCTCGCTTTTGTCTTTGTACTGAGTCATGCGGTTTAGTTCACCCATACTGGCGACGCAGTTTAAGATCCAGCAAAGTTCGGAGTGGGCAGGAACGCGCGATTGGCGGTAAAAATGAATGTTTTTATTAACAGTAAGTCCGGCAGCGAGGTAGTTTTTGAGAGATTTGATGACATTTTGTTGTAATTCCCCGTCGACTGCGGAAATAATAGAGTGGAGGTCAGGGACAAAGATATTAATATGTGAATCAGCACTATGCGTGTTGGCGAGGCGAACCATCGGTAAGAGGGCGCCAAGAAAGTTGCCAAGAGTAAGCTCACTATTAGCGCGAATGCCAGTTAAAATTGTAGATTTCATGTAATTATTATAGCATGCTACAAGTGGACATCTACCGTTTTGGGGTAAAATGTGGTAAAATGAAGGTTAACCTTGAGGATAATATTATGAAAAATCAAGCAAAATTTACTGAATACCGCGAAAAATATCCTGAATTTCACTATCGTAGTTTTAAGGTGCGTGAAGATGCGCAGGCGATTTATTTGGAATATGAGTTTGAGATTCCTGGGCTGGCAAAATTTCAGCCGTGTGTGAAGATTTTGAAGAAGCATTTGGATTTTAAGCCGATTGATAGCGTCGTGGTGCAGAATTTGGCGTTTCAAATCGGGATGGTGGAACTGGTGAGCTATTGGAAGGCGAGCTGTGCGCCGAAGGTGGTCGTACATCCAGGAGTTTTGGATGAGGAGCAGATTGTTTGGTGGAAGAAGTTGTATTTCTATGGGCTAGGTGAGCTGTTTTATACGAATGGAATTGCGGCGTCGCTAGATGACTTCATGACGATTGAATGTGCGCCGGAGGCAAGAGAGTTTAAATATACTGAAGTGAAAGACGATGCGGAGGGGAGTTTGGTCTTGATCGGTGGCGGTAAGGACTCAAATGTGACGATGGAGATTCTCGGAGTAGATCCGCATAAGGATTATGTGATGATTGTGAATCCGAAGCCGGTAACGCGGGCGTGCGCAGCGGTGGCGGGGGTGCCGGATGAGCATGTGGTGGAAGTTCTGAGGAAGATTGATCCGGAACTTTTGAAGTTGAATGAAAAAGGTTTTATCAATGGGCATACGCCATTTTCGACGATGTTGGCGTTTACGTCATACTTAGTAAGCTATTTGCTGGGGTTGAAATATGCGGTCGTGTCGAATGAGAGTAGCGCGAATGAGGGGAATGTGTGTGGCAGATGCGAAGGTGTTGAAGGTGCGCAGGATTGTGGTGGTGATTTAGCGAAAGGTTGTGCGGGTAATGACTTGGCGAAGGTGAATCATCAATATTCAAAGAGTTTTGAATTTGAGCAAGATTTTCGTGCGTATGCGAAGAAGCATTTGCGGGCGCCGGTGCAGTATTATAGTTTTCTCCGACCCTTGAATGAACTGCAAATTGCGAAATTGTTTAGTAAGATGCCGCAATATCATCAGGTATTTAAGAGCTGCAATGTGGGAAGCAAATGGCCAGACTGGCAGTGGTGTGATAATTGTGCGAAGTGCATGTTTGCGTTTGTGATTTTGAGCCCGTACTTAAGCAAGGATGAACTGGTGGAGATTTTTCATGAAGATTTGTATGAAAAAGAGTCGATGTGGGAGATTTTTAAGGAGCTAACTGGGCATGGAGAGACGAAGCCATTTGACTGCGTCGGGACGTTTGAGGAAGTGAATTATGCGGTGAGCGTGGTAGCGAAAAAGTTGATGGACGCGGGCGAGAAGTTGCCGGTATTGCTGAAGCGGTATGTTGATGAATATGGGTTGGCGGATTTGAGCAAGGATTTGACGCGGGAATATAATGCGGAAAATAATCTTAGCACAGAGCAGGAACAGAAATTGAAGAAGGCATTGGGGCTGTAGGATGCTGGGGAAATTGCGCGGATTTTTCGCGGGGAAAAAAGTTCTGATTTTGGGGTTTGGCCGCGAGGGGCGGTCGAGCTATGAGCTGATTAGGAGACTACTACCGGATCTACGACTCACGATTGCGGATCGACGGGAGGTAGAGGTCGATGATGCGAGGGCGGAGACGGTGTGTGGTGAGGGGTATTTGGATGGCTTGGATAGTTATGACGTTATTATGAAGTCGCCGGGGATTTCGCTGAAAGATGTTGATGTATCAGAATTTGAGGAGAAAATTACGTCGCAGTTGGAATTACTGCTGGAGTTTTTCCCGGGGCGGACGATTGGGGTGACAGGAACGAAGGGTAAGAGTACGACTAGTTCCCTAGTGTATGAAGTGCTGCGGGGACAGGGCGTACGGAGTTTGCTGCTGGGGAATATTGGTACGCCGGTATTTGAGCATGTAGACGAGATTGAGAGTGATATGACATTGGTTTTGGAAATGTCGTCGCATCAGTTAGAGTTTATGCGTAGGTCGCCGAATGTTGCGCTGCTACTGAATGTTTATCCGGAGCATTTGGATCATTATCGGTCGTTTGAGGCGTATGCGCAGGCGAAATGTAATATATTCCAGTGGCAAGATGAAGATGGCGTGTTGTTTTATGGGGCGGATGAGGAGTTGGTGAGAAAGTTGGTAATGGAGATTGGCGGTGCGGGGCGGCAGTATGGAGCGGGGTTGGAACGCGGCGATGTGAGAAAAGTCGGGGATTTTGTAGAATTTGAGAGCGAAAGAGTATATGATTGCCGAGATGAGCGGAAGTTGGTCGGGGATTATAACTTGTTGAACATTATGTTTGTGCTCGGAGTGGCGAAAGTTTTGGGCTTGGATATGGCGAAGGCGGCGAAAAGTGTGAATGAATTTCGGACACTGAAACACAGATTGGAGTTTGTGGGGGAGTTTGGTTGTGTGAAGTATTATGATAATGCGATTGGGACGGTGCCGCAGGCGACGATGACGGCAATGAAAGCGCTGGGCGATGTCGACACGGTGATTGTGGGCGGGATGGATCGCGATGTAAGTATGGCGGAGCTGGTGGAGTTTCTGAAGGACGATAAAGTCAGGAATGTGGTATGCATGCCAGAGACGGGGTATGTGGTTGCGATGGCGTTGGGGGTTGAAAAAGCGGTAGTGGCTGAGACGATGGAGGAGGCGGTGCGGGTTGCGCGTGAGCGGACGGCGCAGGGTAAAAGTTGTCTGTTGTCGCCAGCGGCAGCGAGTTATGGGCGGTTTAAGAATTTCGAGGAGAAGGGGGATTTGTATCAGAAGTTGGTGCGAGGGTTGGAGTAAGGACGCGTTTGGTATAACAAAATTCCACCGGTCTGGACAGTGGAATTTGTGTTGTGGTTTGTTTTTTTGCACCGCCGGCTTTTGTTGTGGGGCGATTTATTTCTTTTTGGTGGTTTTCTTTTCTTTTTCAAAAACTAATGTAGCCTGGATGCGGTCGCCGCCCATGAGGCCTTTACTGCCGGATGAAACGGTCGAGAAAGTGTGAAGCTTCTATTTTTTGTGGTATCATGTGTTTATGAATGTTATGCCGTTTGGAACCATTCCTGATAGAAAGGCTCGCAATTCACAGCGAATTAAGCGATGGGATGTTGCAGGTAAGATGATAAAAGTTTGTTTAGTCTCGGTATGGATTTTGAAGCTGTTGATTTGTGTTCTATTTATATTTGCTTGTGCTTTTTCGGGAGCTATTGTTTTGACCCCTATTCCCCTATTTTTAGGGTTAAATGTATTTACCGCTCCGCCTTTTGGCGTTAGGAGTGACGACGGTGCGAATGACGCAAAGTAATTTGTCTTGAAGAGTGATAGTTTTTCTGCTATAATACGAGTACGGGGTGTTAGCTCAGTTGATTAGAGCGCTTCGCTGGCAGCGAAGAGGTCACGAGTTTGAGTCTCGTACACTCCACCAGAAAGTCCTTACTCCAACCTTTACCAAAAAAATTTGATAAACGGTTGGGTATTGAAGATAGGAAGCTCGTGAGCAAATGCTCACGAGCTTCTGCGTTGTTTACAGAGTTATATTGCGCCACCTCGTCTTTCATCGGCTCTACCAGCATGGTAAACGGTTCGGCAAATTCCGCCGTTACTTTTCCATCAGAGCCAATTAGCAGACGTTTAAAAATTGCCTGGTTCATCATTTTCTTCATATTGTCATTAGCCATGCGGTAAGTCCTGCCGCAGTTCTCAATCAGGTCTATCGCATCGCCAAGCCTCTCTATGACTGTAGTAAAGGTATAATCATAGGCTTTTATCTGGTGGTCAATCGCAGCAAGCTGTTTCGCAATTTTCTGCTGCTCGCTCTTAAGTAGGTCGAGAGGGATAGCGTCATTATAATGCGCCTCCAATAACTTTTTACGCTGACGTTCCAGCTTATCTTTTTCCCTGCGCAGTCCATCCAATTCCGTAGCATATTTATCCTGTTCAGCTTCTATATTCTGCCTTAGCCATTTTTCCAGATAGTCAGCGATTTTGGGTGGAAAAGAATAGCTGTCATAAATCTGCTCCACCTGCCGCTCAATGTCCGCTATTAAGACTGCCCGTTGCTTACAGTCTGTACGTTTGTTATGCCGTCCGCCGCAAATGAAGTACGGATAGCGAACTCCGGTATGGGATTTTGTGTAGTTGATAAACATCCGTGACCCGCAGTTTTTGCAGAAAACGCTGCCTTTTAAAAAATGAGGGTGTTCACGAGTGCGTTCGCCATTGATGTGAGACAACAGAATATCCTGTACTTGCTGCCAGGTATCGGGATTCACAAGAGCCGGGTGTGTTCCATCATACTCTACTCCTTGGTATGACACAATGCCTTTGTAGTAAGGGTTTATCAATACGCTGTTCAGGGATTTTTTGTTAATAGGCTGTGACGGAATTCTGGGTGTGGCGCGGGTAGTTAAACCGCAGGCTGCCAGATGTTCCGCTAAATCCTGCACCGTCCAATTACCAGTGGCATATTCCTCAAACGCCAGCTTAATGAGCGGCGCACGCTCTTCGTCCAGTATTACGGTACGTTCCTCACGCCCCTTCTCGTCCATGCGTCGGATATTGAGATAGCCAAGCGGTGCGCGGCTGGGCGTGCCACCGCTCTTCACTTTCTCATTCAGCCCCTTTTTGACCTCATTTGCCAGGTTCTGTGAGTAAAATTCTGCGATGGAACTCATGATGCCGTGGAGCAGCATTCCTGCTGGAGTGTCATCAATGCTTTCCGAGGCGGATACCAGTTGAACTCCGCATTCACGCAAAGTGCGCATAATATCAACGTCATCACCGCGATTCCGAGCGAGACGGTCAACCTTATGTACAATTACGTAGTCTACCCTGTCAGCATTTTCCTTCACGTATTCCAGCATTTTCTGGAGTTCCGGGCGGTCAGCGGATTTAGCGGAAGTTCCCCGGTCAACAAACTCCTTACCGACCATTGCGCCCATGGAGAGCGCCTTTTTCTTGTTGGCTTCCCGCTGGGCTGGAATAGAAAAACCCTCATCAGCACCGCCGCCACGCTCTGCCTGCCCGCGCGTAGAGACACGGAGGTAGGACACGGCGAATTTGGGCGTCATAGCGTTTGCCAGTGATTCCATGGGGTTACTAGCTGCATAGTCCATAAAAACCTCTCCTTTCTGGGTATTTGTGCGATTATAGCGCTGTTTGCGCATCACATCAAGTCGTTTATGCCTTTGTTATCTGTTTGTTAATAATATCATTTTCTTAGAGAGTCTGCCCACTATGGGGCAGACTAATCTGTCTAGTAGCGTTTGTTTGCCACGTTTAAGGTACTGGTGTAAGAATTATAGTTTCTTCACCTGGTCTTCGCCATATACGATGCCAAGCCCAGAACCTGAGTCCCAGTCCACGAATACCGTTGCAGCATCGTCGACAAAGCGGACCGTGCCTCTGTCACCGGGTTTTAGGCGGGAGTACGGGTTCTCCATTTGGATAAGTTCTATCCGTGTGCCTTTAGGATACATTTTCCGTACCCGTTCCACTGTTTCTCGGCTGGGGAATCCGTTATTTGCCATAAGCGTCGCCTCCTTCATCTTCCTTTTGCGGTTCGGTCTCCGCAGTATCCGCTTCCTCCAGCGGCATCGTAAGCTCCTGCTCCGTTGAAGTCGCTGCTTCGGCTGGGTTTGGCGGAATTGTGGCCGCTGTGTTCCGCTCCGGCTTATGTCCAGATTTCCAGCTGGCATTGCCGCTAAGGTTGCGCAGCAGGATTTTCCGGGCGGTTTTATATTCATCGCCGATAAATCCCAGCCGGATGAGGAACAGGCGCATCGTAAACTTCTCATTTTCTATTGGTTTTTCTGTGGCCGTTACCCGTTTCTGTTCTTTTGCCATTTTGCAGATGGCGGTAACCAGATGGCTGTAAGCGTCAGCTTCTCCATCCAGCCCATGGAGTGTAAACCATGGGAAAGTGATTTTGCCGTTCTTTTCTACAATCGGTAAACTGTCAGCTTCAAGTGCTTTTTCCAGCACCGTCTTTTTGCTGGCCACGATTTTCCTGATGTTTTCCTTTGCCTCTGGGGTGAACCCGGTATCGGGAACCTCAATTGTCAGGATATCCGACGATTCGGCATTGATTGCCTCTGTACTGGCTGTATTTTCCGTTACTACCGTATCAGCTGTCGTCTCAATACTTGCTTCTACCTCGTCTGCCTCAAGTGGGGCTTCTGCTACAGCGGTAGAATTATCCGTTGCAGCGGTGTTTTCTGTCGTGGCTTCGGCTTCATCCACATCATTTACATTTTCCTCTAAGGTTTCATTATCAGCTTCATTACTAACGATTTCCGCCACAAAGCCACGTTCCTGCAAATCGCTGATAAGCACCGCCGCAAAGTCGGGATGGATATTGCTGTTGTATGACAATATGCCGTTTCGGTCTACGGTATAATCCCCGACCGTATAGGCAAAACTTGGCGCGCCCTGGTAAACAGCAGGCTTGTCCAATATCTGGCTGGCAGCCTCCAACAAGGGTTTCCGGCCGCTACCACTTAAGTTGTAATTGTATCGCATATTTTTGCTCCTTTCGTTTTATTACACACATCTATCACTCTGTTCGCTTCACAAAGCAAGTCTTGTTTTTAGCTGAACAATATGGTGTGGCATGTGTTATTCCGCTGGAGCCTCGCCAGTAAAGAGATAATTAACATATTCTTTCCGGTGTTCTTCCAGATAAATTACTAACTCAAAATAATTTTCCCGGTTTGCGATCCACTGCACCATGTTCACATCCAGCATATTGGTTTCTCCGCTCCTGCGGATGGCTTCAATCTGGGTCTTAACAGTCTCGGTCATAGCCATCACCTCCTCCCTGATACTTTTTGGCGAGATATCCCTCCCATACCGAGTTCAGTACGCCTTGGCGCAGGATTTTGATGTCAAACCCAGCAGATTCATATCCCTGCCGGATGGTCTCAAAGTAACTGCGTGACGGGGTGTCGTAAGGGTGTTTTGCTGCGTTCATGATATAAATCATGGCAGACATCCGCTTACCGCTTACGGAGATTCTTAGCATTTCTTTCCGGTAAAAGCTGGGATAACCCTCATAGAGGTCAAGATTATGCTCATCGTTTGGCTGTAACCGCCAGACTAGCACCGGCACTTTGCCTCCTTCCTGTTTTTCTACAGTCGCTACTGCTGTGCCTTTACCCCGGAACATCAGCCGGAAGTTATGTAGATGGGTTTTACTGACAACTTCCGCAGTGGGGCAGCGTCTTGCCATCTGTTCAAGGTTGAGGTTGGAGCCGTAGGCGATATACAGGCGTTCGTTTTTCTTATTGCTCATTCTGACTTCCTCCGTTCTGTGTGTTTCTGGTATTGATATGGCTTCTGACATTTTCTCGTGAACCGTACCGCCAAGCAGCGTTGCCATCTAAGTGCTGATACAGATGTTCCCGGCAACTCTTGAATTCGTCACCAATAAATCCGATGCGGTTCAGCCACACCCTCATAGCAAACTTCTCATTTTCCTCCTGGACTTTCCGGTAACTGGCGCTTTTCTGTGTCAACGCCTGATGATTGAGCGCGAGTGCCAGCACGATATATGCCCGGATCTTTCCGGCATGAAGCGTACTGTTGAACCCCCTCAGTTCCACCGTGTGGTTGCCATGGAAGAAACTGTGCAGGTTAAGAAAATGATAGCGGCTCTGGTGATAGTGACCATTGCGGCTGCCGGAGTAATTCTCATACCAGATTGATTCGATTTGCCTTAGCGTTTTTGGCTTCGCCTGGTTCATCCGTTCTACCAGATAGGCGTCCATTTTCTTACAATAGCGCATCCGCTCCGGCGCAATTTGTAGCGCTTTGTAAAGCAGGTCATTATGCGCGTAGATGATATTCACGAAATTGCGGATGCTCCGTGGCGTATGGCTGGCTCCGTCGAGATGGATGTGGATGCCGCAGGACTTATTCGCAAATCCCCCAGCTTTTCTCAGCCTTCTCGCGAGAGCCTGTATCATGTCAATATCCTTCCGATATGACAGAATCGGGCTGACCAGCTCCACGCTGTAGTTACTGCCAGCGGACACCGTCCTCCGTCCATCCTTTTTCTGACAGTTAATACTGCCGTCGTACATCAGTTTCCAGATACGCCCATCGGGTGTGGTGATTTTCTGGGTATCGTAATAATCCCCGGTAATCGTAGCAGTGCCGCCGAGATAATGTGCGACAGTTTCTGCTGCCTTTTCCCGGCTAATTCCGGTAAACTCGATCTCCAGACCGAACTGTTTAGTAAACATTTGCCCTCCTTTCTTGCGATTGTAGCGCAGAGCAGGGGGCATCTACGATGCACCCCTAAACTTCAGGTGCGCATCGTAGTCGCAATGTTTATTTCGTGTTTATGTTACTCTTATTTTTTAACCTCCTTCCTGCCCTGATAGTGGCTGTTATGCTTTGGCGAACTGATAGCAGCCGCTGTCTTTTGGGCATTATTTGTATAAATAGGGGAATGCAGAATCGGCGCTATGTCATCGCATCCCCCTTTCTGGTTTCTGGAAAAGATATTGTTGCTTGGGGTTCTGTTAGAACTGCTGCTTCATTGACAGCTTCTTTTCTTTTTGCATTATCTAGTGCGATAGCAATCAAAACACGGCCCAATTTTTCTATATCTGGCTCTTCCCTAAACTCCGGCGTAACAGATACATTATGTGAGGACATTGGACGTCCACGTTTCTTTTTTGGTTTCATGTTGTCTCCTTTTCTGCTCCTGCCGCCTCCATAATAGCCGCGTGTGCGGTTTTCAGGCGAAGACCGAGGGCGTGTACGACATTGACGGTTACGGCGTTTCCGGCTTGTTTGTAGGCTTGAGTATCGGAATCTACGGAGAGGAACTTATCAATCTGTAGTTCAGAAAAACCTTGTAAGCGGAAACATTCCCGCGGAGTGAGGCGGCGGATACGCAAATTGGGTGTGACTACGCCTTGCGAACTGCCCGTATCAAGTGTATGAGCGATGTTCTTGCCTACTCGCCCCCGGCGCGTATTTTGCTCTGCAAAACTCAGGTCTATGGAGTCCCCCGGATGGGCAGCCTTACAGCCGGATTTGGTGGCTTCTTTTATCATCAGTACGCCGTGGCGGTCTTGGGAGGTGAGGGTAAACATCGGCTCATTTTCTGACTTGATGCGCCTGCCATTCTGCCGCACTTTTTTCCGCTCCGGGTTAAGCACGGCATGAGTCCCTGTTTTTTGTGTATCTTCTTCCACGGGAGTTTCGGAAACTGCATATAGTCCTGTCCTTCCGCCAATTCCGCCGGATTTGGCAAGTAGTGTCTTTCCAACCCCAGACGGATCATATACCCGCGAATCCTGCCGCCCGTCTATGAGGCACTTAAGAGTTTCCGGGTTTGTTCCTCGGAAAGGTAGTATCTTTCCGGCACATCCGGGGTTAAGATATCCGACAATGTACACCCGGCGTCTGGACTGGGGAACGCCAAAATCTTTGCTGTTAAGCACCTGGAATTCGACACTGTACCCCAGGTCGCAAAGCGTATCGAGGATGGCCGCAAATGTCCGGCCTTGGTCATGCGATAGCAGTCCTGGGACGTTTTCAAGGAGAAGATACGGAGGCCGTCTTTCTCGAGCCAGTCTGGCAATCTCAAAGAAGATAGTACCTCTGGCATCGTCAAATCCTTTTCTCCTGCCAGCGACAGAAAATGCCTGGCAGGGGAATCCTCCACAGAGTAAATCGAATTCTGGCATGGTTTCTGGGTTGATTTCTCTTGCGTCTTCATAAAACACCTCGTTTTCTTTGATATTGTACGCCGCCCGGTATGCTTTTTCTGCGTATTTGTCAATCTCTGAGTGGCCGATGCAGGTAAACCCGCCGGCTCGCTCCAGCCCGGCGCGGAACCCGCCGATGCCGGAGAATATGTCAAAGAACCGGATATCCTTATGTATTGTCATGGGCATTCTTCCTTTCGTAAATTTGTTATTTTTAGATGCGCCTGGGCGCTTGGCGCAGTTAAGCTGGCAGAGCAGGCTCTTTTGCGTGCGGCACCGTCTGTATGCTGTCGTTTTTGTTACACTCCTTCCTTATCCCCGGTTAGGATAAAATGCTTATAATCCGGCCAGTTTTTCCTGTCAGACAAGTAGTCTGCAAGCTCATGGCAACCCTCGCGGTCTGCGATGCGCATCACGGCATGACAGTCAAGCATATTCATTCCAGTGTTGTAGTTTACGCTGTAAATCTGCTCCTCTATGGCTGGTGTTATTTGGTTCTTTGCTGTGTCCATATAGGCTCCTTCGTTTATTGGTTGATAAAAATTACAGCTGACAGGGTTGCTTCCACATAAAGCCTGCTTATGCCACTTAACTGTGCCAAGCACCCAGGGGCTTCATGGGATTTATAATTGCTGCTTAGCACAATGTATTCTCGTCCCCGCCGTCATGAATCAGCTGTGCCAACTCCTCCAAAGTTATCACCGCAAAGAGTTTGGGCTGCCGGATAAATGCGCTTCGGATGTGGGAGAGCAGATGTTCCTTGCGTTTTATGCTTGGTACGATCCAAACGGTTAAGGGGAACATATCGTACTCTTTCTGCTCCAGTCCGCTGCGGTAGTATTTGTGGTACTTCTGACATTTTTCTATCACTTTGGCTGGCGACTCCGTATCAAGGTCAACCTCGAAGAAGTAGCGGTCTTCATATTCTTCCGATACCACAGCCGCATATAAATCCGGCTTCAAAGAAACGTGTTTGCCAAGCTCACTGTAAGCCCTCCAGCATTCCGGCTCTGGCTGTAATGCCATGAGCCGGGTTTTACCGTTCCGGCAGAGTTCCGCAAGCTGGATGGATACTTCCGCCACCGCCAGTGTATGCGCTAAGTAGTAAGGGGACGGTTCAAAAAAGCGTTTGCCGGGATATGCTTTGTGGTCGTGCAGTCTCAGCAGCCGCTCTCCGGCGTGGGTCGTATGCCAGACAAGGGAAGATGACCCCGCCCTCACCCCACCGATCCTCCGGGAGAGGCTGTGGATCAGTCCAAACTCATCCAGCTTTTTGAGATTGCGGTTTGCTGCCCGGAGTGCAGCGGAAGCATTGGCGGCATCGGTAAATAAGAGCCGCTGCACCTGCCCGCTCAGGAGGTAGCGGTGCCGCTGGATGGCGAGCAGGATGTCCTTGTCGCGTGTGCTGAGCCTGGCGTCAAGGCTGATGAGCTGCTGCCGGGATAAACGTCGGTGTGGTTCTGGGGCGCCGCCGACAGTAGTGGTGTCCGTAGCGGGTATGGCGTAGGAATCGCATACCATGTACCGGGAAAAGTCGGGCATGGTGGGCGTTTCCGCTTGTGCTTTCTGCTCCTCGTTCGTCGGTCGGTCCGTCATGGTCTTTTCCTCCTTCCAATTGCCGCATCCTCCCATTCCGGCGGAGCCTCGCCGCCATCACCAAACAGTTTGAGATAGTCTTCTTCCACCTGTTCCGCTGGGATGCCATAGGTTGCCTGGCTCATGGCTTTGAGTTCCGCTGCCTCCCTTAAGGCTGGCGGTGGCGGTAAGGTTTTGCCCTGCACCCAGCCAGTATTCCGGCCATTGGACTGAATAGATGTATAAATCTGGTAGCGGGGCAGCGCCATAAAATCCTCAACTGTAAGTTCCGGCGCCATTGCCGCCATATCTTTTGCGTCCCGGCTGTTCAGACCAAACACGATTTTGTTCCTGGCGTTCGCATCTATGCCGGAGCGGATGTTGATTGGCAGTTGGTCGCGGTACTGGTGTGCCAGCGTCAAACCAACACCCAAACCTCTCGCCTGCGCCAATGCATCAGATAAATCTGTAGGTAGGCTGAGGTAATCCTGGAGCTCATCAATAAAGATAGAAACAATATGCCGTTTCTCTGCCGGGATGCCAGCCCGCGATAGTGCCAGCGTCCAAGTCAAACCGACAATCAGACTGCCGATAAGCCTACTGGTCTCCCCGCCAGTAATTCCTTTATTGAGAGGAACTAATACAATCCGACGTTTATAAAATAAATCCGTCAGCGAGAACTTTGGCTTTGCCTGCCCGAGTATATTCCGAAGTCCTGGTCGTAAAGTCAGTTGGCGGAGCTTGTTCAGCACTGGAGAAATCTGCGTCCGTTTCTCCGTATCGCGCAATGCCTCAAACTGATCCCAGAAAGGCTTGAGTGCCATGCGGTCTTTTATATTGGCGGTAATTTTCCGGCGGAAATTCTCGTCCGTCAACAGTGGCAACAGCCATAAAAGCGTGGCATTTTCTGCTTCCACTAGTGTAAGTAAAGAAGCCGTCAACACATCCTGCGTGTAAATTCCCCAGCTGTCGCTGAATATCTCTTTGAGAACCGAGAGGATAGCATCGGCGATCAGTGACGGGTTGCCATAATCTTTGAACGCCAGCGGGTTAAACCCACAGGGGCAAGAGTCTGACGGGTCGATAATTACGACATCCCCCACACGTTCTTCTGGAATACGCATAAGTATATCTGTCACCAAATCCGCCTTAGGATCAAGAACTAACACGCTCCTTCCAGCCTTAATATCCGCCAAAATCAGATGAAGCATAGCGGTACTTTTTCCGCTGCCGGTCGGACCGATCAGATGGCAATGCTCCAAACTATCCCTCGGAGAAATACTCAATTTCTTCGGATTTATGGTGTCCATACTGATAGCAAAAATGCGGTCAGCCTTTTGGTTGGTCGGGTTTCTGTACCAGCTTGGTGGTAGTGTGAGTTTTGGATGTAGTCCCGGCATTCCGGGCAGTTCTTCCTCCCCAGCCGGCAACAGCAAGAAGTTAGCCAGTTCTTTGACTGATAGTATTAGGGGAAAATGCCAAGGCACGTGCGCCGTGTTAAGGTCAGCCGGTTTTACATTTTCTGTCCGTATCCTTACTCCGGCAGATTCCAACACTTTGAACGCACTCATAATGCTGTTTAGCCGGATGAATGCTCCATCACCAGATATACCGATGCGGATTGCTGCTTGGAATGTATGCTGTTCCGCTTTTTCTCGAACAGTTTTGCGGCTTTCTGCTGAGGCTTTTTGGGCATCTCCTAGCAAAATCTGTAGCCATGTGGCGTTCGGATCGACTAGGTTGGCTGGCACCGGGGAAGGAGCGTAGCCCCTCCCCAGCACAATCTGTACTACAGTCTCCGTACCACCTTTATTTTCCGTAAGTGCTGCTAGTCCTGCTCGGACTACGGCCTGAGTGATATCAGTCTTGAGCGAGAGCGTCGGGTGGCTAATTCTAAGCTGCCGGGCAGTAGTAACTGGTGTGCGTTCGGCCTCGTCCATAGCATGGAACTGGATATCGCCATGGGCTTTTACCGCTTCTTCTACGTTTCTGATATACCTCGCAGCTACTCCGAGCAAGTAACTTATCTGTCCGCTTTTACTCCGTACCTCCCAAACCACTGCGCCCCGCGGCGATGTGGCAGCAAGATGCGCCAGCATTTCCCAGACAGCTTCAATCTTGTAAGGTCGGCTCCAGATAATTTTTTTCCAATTAATATCTTCGATTTGGTGTTTACCCAAGATTACCCACTCCTTTCGGTATTTTTTATACTTCCTCCTACCATTCTCCCAAATCTTTATCATGCTTGTGCCTCCAGATACGGAAACCGATTATGGCGATAGCGACGATGATTGCAATGGCGAGCAGCACTGGCCAGATTTCCAGAATCCATCCGACTGCGGTTTTGATGAGAAAAGCGGCAAGCGCCAGCATGAAGGCGGCTTCCAAAATCTGTGTGATTAGGTTTTTGGGATACATCCATCATCATGCCTCCTCTCCAAGCGCTTTGGCACTGTACTTCGGCACAGGATAACCGGGGATGATAATGTCGCTGTCGATTTCGTTACCCCAGACATCCCATCCCGGCTGCCGACGACGGGCAAAAAGCTCCAACCGCGGCTCTTCAGGGTAACAGCGTTCTGCAATTGCGAAAAACTCCCGGGGCTTCTCAGAATGAGCGGCTGTCGGTGCGATAAACCACGATACCTGATTTTTTACATGGATTGGCATTTTTCCTTTTACGCCCAAAACCACATGCTCTGTATCATTACGAAGGTATCTGCCCAATCCGAGCTGTGGGCGAAACTTAAACCATGTCAAAATTGCTTTTGGCTCAAATCCCCATCTGCGTAAGACCTCATGCCCTTCATTCATCGTAGAATTTGTGACCCAGAGCCAGCATACAGCGTCCTCTGCGGCAAAATCTCCAACAGGTAGGTTGAAAATCTCCGTCATGCTCATCAAAGGGTAGTGCTTTTGTGCTCCCAGAGTCCCTTTCTGGTTCTTGGACCACGGCGGATCTGCGGCAATTACTTTATAAACTTTATTTGTTTTTGGACTGTTGACTTTATCCATACATATCTTCCTTTCTTTTGCTTGGTGTGGCTTTGACGGTATTTAAGCGCAAAACCACACCGAATAATAATTGTTATGTCTAAAACTTTGTTAGCGATGCGACATCCTCTAACAGAGGTAGAATGTCAATTAAGACGTTGCAATAACTGCTGATGTGTTTTCTACTATAATGTGTTGACAACGGCTCAATCTTCCTCATACTCGTCCTCGTATTCCTCTGCCTGCGACCGGCAAGCCTCCCGGAGCATAGCCTCGTAAGCATTCAGGCTGTTGGAGTTCATTTCAAACTGCTCTTTTACCATGCGGTTAAAATGGTTGTTCTCCTGTTTAAGATGCCGATAATCGCTGTAGCAGAGGAGAAGGAACAAAACCAGGAGTGCCAGGCAAATGCTCAGTACCAGTAAAATAAAAATCCCTGCCATTAAAACCGCCCCCATTTCTCTATCTGCTGGGCAGTTGTCTCAGCGTAAGCTCTTAGAATCTTCTGATAAAATTCTTTGCCTGCCGGCGCCATATGAGATAAACGTCCGACTGCCAAAGCCATAGCGCCAGTGTCTTCGAGGGCGTTTTTAGCGAGCAAAGCTCGACAGCGATTCTCGCTAGCGGCAAGCATGGCGTTTTCCAACATCAGTTTTGTGGATTTAGGGGCTAACAGCCCTCCGATGCCGCGTCTGGTAGGGAGAGCATCAATCACGTCCCCCGTAAATGCTTCAGTTGTGAATTCAACTTTTGATGATTTCATAGAGATTCCTCCTCGTGATTATTTTTAAGGGATTGCCCCTTATAAGGAAATAGTCAGTTAGGGAATGCGGGATTTAACCTTTGGATAGGAATTTTTTAGAAAAGTTTTTGATAAGAAGTAAACGCAGTAGAAAATAGAATTGCAAGCATCAAAAAAAGGACGCTGCAGAAGCGCCCTTAAAAGGATTGAACTGACAAATAAGCGTATGTTAGTTTACGGTTTTTGTCGTATTCGCCATTTGTAGAATAATAGTCCGGCAATAGCTGCCAAACATAATACTATCAAGCAGAGGAGTATAGTTGTTACAACAGGAAACCATGCGGCATTTTTATATATAATAACAGAAGCATGATCCTGTATTGTTTTTTGACCTACTCCGGCTTGCGACCAATTTGTGAGAGCGTTCGCACCCACTTCAAGATTTTCGTCTACGACCTCAGCGGTGAAATAAACATAGGCGTTTGCTCCCGGCTCATAATCACCAATTTTAGTTCCATCCGCTACGAGATAGTCATGTTCTGCGGTTGCTTTATTAGGATGGCTGGAATTTTTCAGTTCAGTTGTTCCCTCAACATAGCGTAAATTCTCTGGAAGGATATTTTTAATAGTTACGCCAGTTTGTTTCATGTTGCCTGTATTCTTGTACTCAATACGAAACTCCACTTTATCCCCAACTTTAGCTTCGATTACATCTTCCCAATCATCATCACTGTCAGCAAGCCGGACTTTTTGCTCTACTGTATATTCGTAGTCAAAGATAGATCGTACCATTATTGTAACGTAATTAGCATATTCATAACCACCTGGAACACGACCATCAAGAGCGTCGGAACCAATCAAGACACCATCGGTGCTTGCAGCCTTAACGATGTCATCGCTAAGCTTCCAGCCAGCGTTATCAAGGTAACCACCAGCGGCAGCTTCTGCTTGAGTCTTGTTATTGTTAACAAGCGCCGAACCGTAGACATAGTCTAAGTGGAACGGAATTTCGCTATTGAAATTCACGTAGTCCCAATACTCACTTGGAGTAGCGTTGGATGAGTTAATGAAGCCATTAACTTGAATTTGTTTGCTAGTACCGTTTGGAATACTAAACTTAACGCGAGTATTCTCGGCAACAGCATCTTCACCATTCGGGTTGTTATTGTGAACATAAAGACGAAGAACAAAAAATGCCCCATCAGTGACCGTGATATTATTACCCTGCCACTTCGTATTTGGTATAGCACTCTCTGCACGACCGTCTTCAAGCAAATCCGTTTGCCGTGCGCCCACGAAATTCTTTTCGTCCCCGATTGTGCTGTCAGAAATCGTATTGAAGATAATCTGGCCTGGGTAGTTGTCATTGTTCTTGTAGTCTTCACCGTCAGAAACCGGCGTAGCACCAATAGCTCCGTTGTCTATTTCTTCAATAGTATAACTTGGGCGTCCTTTCTCTCCGGTGTCGGGATCAACGTAATTATCGCCCCAAGCAAAAACCTTTACAGGAGGCAGGAAACCAATAATGCAAACAGTTATTATCCATATCTTTATAAAAAAAGCAACGTTAAACCGCTTCATACTGCACCTCCTTAAAATTATTCTGAATCTATATTTGATTCGAAGCCAGTAGAAGATGCTTCATCATCATTTTTATCATCAATTGCGGCTTCGTTTTTCCGAGGTCCACCAACAATTACAGTTGCCGTATCTTGGACGATGTCATCAACGTCATGAACCACTATATCTGAATAGTTCCTTGCGCCAGCCGCTAACTCATTAGTTGCTATCATATGTTTACTATGTACATTCTCCATGCGCACAACATCAGGCCAAGAACTTGTGTAGCATAAATCATTCTGGTTCAACTCAATGGGCGCCGTTTCTACTTTTAGATAGTCTTCTCCCCCCAAAGGAAGCATTATATTTTTCTCCATAATTTCTATCTTTGTTGGCACTATTTTTTCTACCTCTTCTTTTGCTTGGGAAATTTCCTTTTCTTTCGTTGTGTTCATATTTTCTATTATTGACACTAATTTTATTCCCATTATTGCTAGCGCAGATACTGCAATCACAAGCGTAATGGATGAGGCTTTGGGCAAATGTAATGATGCACTTGAGAGTAGCTGCTTTATAGCAGTTAATTTCACTTTGAACTTGCCCATAAAGATACCAAACCATCCAGCCCCATAAGGTGACGGTTCTGGAGGATTTGGGTCAATAGGTTCAGCTTCGCTGCCTCCTAGTTCTTGTGTTCCCTTGTCATCCGTCTCTTCGATATTTGTTATTGGCATATCGTCTAGCTCATCTTCTGTGGAGAGTGAACCTGACTTTGAGTTATAATCTTGCTCTGTGAAGAGTGAGGGATTATCTAATGTAAAACATGGTTCTGGTAGTTTGATTTCCCGTTTCTTATGTCCATTTAGTTCAACCATGTGCGTATGGTTCTTAATACCATCTATCAGACACTGCTGGCAATTAGCTGCGGTTGATAAATGTTTACTAAGATATTGCCTGCAACGTTTGTCATCTTGAGAAATATTTCGCCGCGGTTTAGACTGCGCGTCATCTATATTGATATTGTCAGTTGATTTGAATGTAGGACGGACAAGTTCCATATAATCACTTTTTGATAGGTAATCTTTATGTCGATCTGCAGCAATATAAGGGGTTCCGTTTTTTCCTGTATGATAGTAGCCCTCCAAGAGTCCAAGTGCTAGAAGATACGCATCACATTTTTGTACGGCTTCTCTGTATTTATCATATTTATCCGCTGACACCCCTTTCTTATGAATGGTTATATTCATAACCGCTTCAATCAGAAGGGCTTCGAACGAAACCAGACTTTTATTGCTCTTTAAACCTAACAATTCCCATGCTTCTGGAAGATAGTCCTCAAAACAGGACTTATCATCATCTTTTAACTCGCGCATATTTGTTAATAAGTTGTATATTTTATTCTGTTTTTCTGATGGCAAGCCCAGCACCTTCCCTTCTCGACAAAGTTAAAAATATTATATAATAGTTTTGATTTAATCGCAATGAAAAAGCCACGACCGGGGTCGCAGCTTTTATTTTTCTGGTTCTTAATACTCTGTAATGTGGCAAACATGCCCAGGTATCCGCTCATTTCCATATTCGTTTTCAGAAAACTGCATTTTTTGTATTTTGCGTTTGCCCAGAAATTCAATCA
>CALBZW010000019.1 GCA_937889535.1 uncultured Candidatus Saccharibacteria bacterium
CAGACTTGTTTCGGTTTACGCTCAGGCTCGGAATTATCTGACGCGTTAGAGTCTATAGGGACGGCTTCTGGGATAGGATTGCTTGAGACCAGATAGAGCACTCCAATACAGATTATGATTATAGAAAGTATTTTTGCGACTATATCCAGATGGTCGACAATGAAATGACCGACACTTCTTAAAAAATTCAACATATTATTGCTCCTCTAATAATTCTGGGTTCGATAAGATGTGGCCGACTAGTTTTTGATGTGGCGCGCCTTTGAGAAACATCAAGTTGCCGTTCTTGTCTTTTAGGTGCCATTCGCCATCTTCGCCTACTACGACTCCCAGCGCCGAACCATCACCGTTATAATCAATAATCCCGCCTTCAAATATCTCCTTGCCCTCTTTATCGAAGAGGTTGGTGGATTGGACTAGCTCAAACTGACCATACGGTACGCCATCGATGGCTTTATTAACGAAAAACACAGCTAGGTCACGCATGTTAAAAATATGACTGCCGTCATGGTTGTAACAGAAATATCGCTCTTTCTTATCCCATACCATAAACCGTTTTGGCATAGGCTGGAATTTCATATTGTTTTCAGGCATTTTTCAGTCCCTCCTCTCTCTGCTTTTGTAAGTTGTCCGCTTTATCGGTTTTTGCGTTTTTCAGGGTTTTTACATCATGGAGCATAGATTCAAGGTCTCTTATAATGACGCCCATGTCCTTTTTCTGGGCCAACTTGAAGTCATCCGGGAGCTGAGTGTATTGACCTAACGGCAGGACAACCTTACACATCTTAATGATCGTATCAAGCCCTAGCGCATAACGCTCGCACCTATGGGCGCATTCTTTTGCTTGGGCAATTTGTAGTTTGCTGACTGTGGTTTTACTCATTTCTCTATCGCCCTTTCTAATGTATGCAGTGCACAGGATTTACAACTCGTTCTTCTATAATAGTCATCCACTGACTCTCCTTTTAGAATGCGATAGTAGTTTTTGTGCCCGCAATTAGTACACACCAATACTACAACGTATGTATCACCCATCTAACCCTCTCCTCCGTTTTCAATGACTGGGATGCCGTATTTGATTGCTACTTCTCGCTCGATTAGACATCCTCTAGCATTTATCCAGTCACCCCATAGTACTAGAACGTCTGCCCTCGCAAGCGCCTTGATAGACTCACCTAGATACCACGCGCCGATATTTTTACAATCCTTTGGTGGATCTTCTGCGATAAAACTATCAACGATGGTAACAGTCCCAAAGGCTTTGAGAAGCCAAGCTTGACATTTACTACGATCAGCCTTAATCTCCTCATCAGTTTTTCCGTTCATTGGTTGAGAAATAAAAAACGTTGTCATATTGTTTTCCTTTTACATTTATACTTAGGCTTAGTCACAGTGTGTTTTCTGCCTTTACGTTTCTGATTACATCCCCGATGAGGAGGGCAAAGTGGGCATGATGTGAACATTCGCCGCCACGACATTTTCTCGGCTCGACTATTGGTATTATCATTGCCTAGCTTTAACCCTCGATTTCTGGCAATGTTGCGGGTAAATTTTCGACTGTGCCCCATTTGCACCCCTGTTCTCCTGTTCCTAGAAGTTGATTTTTAACAACGCTCT
>CALBZW010000020.1 GCA_937889535.1 uncultured Candidatus Saccharibacteria bacterium
TATTTAAAATGAAAACTGCGGTCTAATTCCAAGAATTAGACCGCATACGTATGCGCAGATATTAAGATGATATTTGATGATGTTCTGGTGACGTTTCGGCGTTAGTCATCCCATGAGTTGATCTCATTCAGCTGTTTTTCGCCGCGCAGATACGCTTCATAAGCGTCAAGAGTATCCATAACCGATTCCGGGCTACGCAAGACGCCGGCGTCGTTCAGAGCGCGGACTCCTTCGATAGAAAAGTTACAAATACCGATAACTTCCTGAGGATCTTTGACGCGACACTGCAGCGGCCAGGAAAGATTTTGAGCCAAAAACGTCGGCATAACATAATCCTTGCCCCAACGCACGTGGATAATGCCCAAAACTTTGACCTCGTGACCAGTTTCTTCTTTCACCTCGCGGACAACGCCCGCCTCAAAACTTTCTCCAAGAGCAAGGCGTCCGGCCGGAATATTCCAGCCGCCATCACCGTTGGCCCAGCCTCCAGCATCACAACGATTCGTTTCCAGCAGCCACTGCTTATAATTCTCATCCCGAACTTTTTTGATATGAATGCGCCCTTCGTGAATCATAAGAACCTTATAGTCTTCATCCACGACGAGTGCGCCAGCCCGGAACCATGGTAAGCCCCACTGAATAATGTCGGATTCCTTCTTGGAATCATACTCCGGATCGGGACCAAATTTGACAGACAGCCACCTTGCAATTTCCTTGGTCAAATCGGCACATTTGGTTTCTGGTATAACTATTTTGGACATTCATAGTCCCCCTTTCTTGGCTTTTCGCCAAAATATAGTCAGCACACTGCTAGATTTAATCATCTTTATCTGTCAATGTGCTATTTTGGGATGACGTCGCATATCTAACGAGACGTCATCAAAATCGAATCCTCTCCTAGAGGATTACTATTATTGTAGCACAGATTAGTGAAAATGTCAATGGTGGGGTTGAGTTTAGCGGTAGCTTGCATTTTCATGATATAATTATTGACATTATTCGTATACTGTGATATATTTTAGTATATAGAGGTCTTGAGCCTTGCACCTGGACAATATAGTTACATTTTCTAGTCGTTCTTCCCTATTCCCCTAGCAAATCTACGCTCAGGGAATAGGGGTAGAATGAATGATTCTCCCGAAAAAATATACATTCCAGGAGGAAAAGAAAATGAGAAAAAAGGTAGCAATGATGATGGTTATGATGGCAGTATGTGTATCCGGATGCGGAGCGAAAGAAAAAGTACGGCAGAATACAGAGCCGGAAATCGTGCAGGTCAGAGACGAGATCGTCACAATGCAGGAAGAGTTGCCAGAGGAATGTTTTTCGATTGCAGTGACACCGAATACCGACTATACCTACACAGTCTATGGCAGATTGCGTAGTTGTGACCGTTTGACAAATTCTGACTGCGGAGTTGCCGCAATCCAGCCATTATACGAAGGAGGTGAACCTTATGAGGATTATCCGTGGATAACATGCTATATTCCGACAGAGGTAATGGATAAGCTGGAGAAACTCGATTATTCATCGGCGGATGAAACTACCGCATTCAAGATCACCTTAAATAACGACACTGACGCAGGTGGTTTTATTAGCTTGCCGAGGATAATGGTGGATTTTACGGAAATCACCGTAGACGAGATACCGATTTGGGGTGGGCAGTAATAACTATATTGATTTTTCTTGGGTCGGACTGCAGGCGCAGGACGGCCTTTTTTCATTTATCATGTCAAGCGCGTCGCCGCTGGAATGACTTGACTTTATTAGCTAAAAAGCATAAATAGTATTGACTTTTTTGGTATTCTGTGCTACAATGTAGACATGAGGCAGTTGCTTTCAAAAAGGTTCTACCTCATAGATATTTAAGAGGTAGACTTGATTAGAAGGTAGCTGCAAAATTTTGTCTGATGAAAGGGGAAATCAAAATGAAAAAAGAAGATTTTGTAGCAGAAATGAACGAAGAGCCGGAGCGCAGAACTATTATTATGAATGGAGAAGAGATGGAACTGGGCGATGACGGCGAGTATCATGTAATCAACAAGAGGCAATTTGGACGATTATCCAAATTGCACGCGATAGGAGCGTGCATCGCAGGAATATGTGTCGTGGTAGGGCTGACAATAGCTTTGTTGGGTTTGTTGTCTGATTCGGCTGGGCCTAAGCCGCTGAGCGAAATGGCAGACGACTGCGGATTCTCGGATGACTCCAATTGGAGTAGAGTCGACGATGAAGATCCGGAAATCATAACGCTGTCGCCGGACGAGGTTGATACGGCGTTTTCGCACAGCAATACGGATGTGAGACCCAAAAAATCCTACAAAACGGATGATGATTTGGATGTACCGAAGCCGGAGCCATATGATGCGTCGAAGGACCCCAGTCTAGACCCGGCTGATCCGCCGAAGGATCCGGAAATTGCCCCCACGAATGATGATCCATCGTATGTACTCATAATCTGGTTTGTGGACGCTGAGGGTGCCGAAATATCCCCGCCACGGGTCGTGCGGGGGCACCCAGGATATGAGTATTCGGAGTTGGTTCCTACTATAGCCGGTTATAGGCCGAGCGTATCCCAGGTTACGGGTACGATAGAGGATTGCAACATGACGTATACAGTTTATTACTATAAGACAACGGACGTTTTGCCTTCGGATCCGGAATAACTTCTTTGTACATGGTTGGGTCTCTGCGGATGCGGAGGCCCTTTCTTCTGCTCTGGTTCTTATTGACTTTTTATGAAATGTGTGCTATAATTAAGAGATGGGGGTAGTTGCATTTTAACAACTTATCCCTAGAAATAGTTTAGAGAGGGGCAAATTATGAAAACATTAGGGCAAGATGGTATGGTAGTTGAGGAGTTACAGAAGAAGATAGTCCAAGAGAAAAAGTGGTTAATGTGGCTCTTGAAAATCTGGGACACGAACGACAGAAAGCCGAGCTGGGTAACAATAAAACGAAAGTGGCCACAGCAATATCAGCTAATCCTAAAAGAGGTAGGACCTTGGGATACGGTAGACAAGAAGTTGGAAACGGCGCACGAAGTGCAGAATCGCATGGCAGAAGAAAAGATAATAACAGAATTGCAAAAAAGCAGAGCATTAGATCCGCGCCGGAAGTACTCCCTGGAAGAACATATCTTGGGTTTAATAAAGCTCATGAATTACCTTAAGATTGACCGATTGCCGACTACAACGGAAATTGCTAAATACGCAAAAGAGCTGGAGATTCCGCACAAAACTTCCTATGAACGTCAGCTCGTGACTAAAGAAAATTGGTATCCCTGTATACAGGGATACCTGGCAGCAGCGCCAGGAGAGCGCGAAAAGGTTTTACGGGAAATGGAAATTGAACTGGCAAAACAACGTGACGCACGCTGGAAGAGAGATGGGATGTTTAAGGAAAAACATACGCAGCGAAGCGAGTATAGTCGTGAGAGATGCTTGGATGATTTGTCGGATATTTATGACCATTTTGGATGTATTCCAAAACGAACACTGATTGACCAATACGCAAAGAGTGCTGGTCGGGCCTGCTATGGAACTTTGCTGCGACATCTCGGACCGATGGGTGAATGGCCAAAGTTGTTGGCAGAATACCGAGCCCGCAGGGAGATTGAAGGATATTTGGCAACTTGTGATAATCTTGAGATTGAACCACCAAAACGCCTTGATTCCCTTTTTGAGAGAATTATGAGGGTCGCTACGGTGGGCGAAAAAATGGTCTGGGAGCAGATTACCGAGAGACTGCGCAAGGCAACAAGAAAACAGCCAGCGGATTTTTATTTTGAGCTGAATGGAAAAGAATATGAAGTGTTAATTCGGCCTAAGGGATAAGTCAGAGGCTTCGCCGAGTACGGTGGGGCCTTTTTGCTTGACAGAGTGGAGATTTGCGGTATAATGGAGGTATACTGATATTGACCGACCCGAAGAGGGGCGGTTTTTGCGTGGAGCTTGCGCGGGGGCTGCGGAGATGTATTGCAGATGTATATCAGTTGTATGTACAATGTACAGCAAATGTAAGACAAAGGAGTAAAATGGAAGGTTTGGATCTCAAACAATTAAGTGCGATGGTGAACGTCATCGCGGAAGAAAAAGGTTTGCCGGAAGAGGCAGTCTTGGATGTTGTCCAGATGGCGATTGCAGCGGCGTGGCGCAAGGATAATGGCGACAAAGACATGAACGTGCGCGCAATGCTGAACACGAAGACCGGCGAGGCGGTTGTGTATATTGAGCGCGAAGTGATCGAAGATGACGTCGCTTATAATCCAGCGACGGAGATTCCGCTAGCAGAGGCTCAGAAAATCAAGGCCGATGCGCAGATTGGGGATCTGATCGAAGAAAAAGAAGAGGTGAAGGATTTCGGGCGCGTAGCAGCGATGACGGCGAAACAAGTAGTTGTCCAGAGACTACGCGAGGCAGAACGCGATGCGGTTTTGTCGGAGTTTGAGGACAAAATCGGTACGGTCATGACTGGGGTCGTGGCGCGAGTTGAGCCGCGAGTAGTGCGGGTTGACCTCGGTAAGGCAACTGGGATCATGCCGCGCAGTGAACAGATTGATGGCGAGTATTATACGGTCGGCGAGCGCTTGAAAGTCTATATCAAGGGTGTCGAGCATGACGATGCACGGGCGCAGCTGATTTTGTCGCGCGGGAGTGCGGAGTTTATTGAGTATTTGTTCCGCCAGGAAGTGCCAGAACTCGAAAATGGCTCAGTCGAGATTCGCGGAATTGCACGCGAGGCGGGTCGCCGGACGAAGATTGCCGTCATGTCGACGGTGCCGGGGGTGGATCCGGTCGGGACATTCGTCGGTGGACGCGGGATTCGCGTACAGGCGATCATGAACGAGATTGGCGACCGCGAGAAAATCGACATTATTAACTGGAGCGATAATCCGTCGGAGTATATTCGCGAGGCGCTGAGCCCAGCGGAGATTATGAAGGTCGAGATCGACGGAAAGAAAGCGAAAGTTTATGTCACTGAAGACCAACAGTCGATTGCGATTGGTCGTCAGGGGCAAAACGTGCGGTTGGCGTCGAAACTCACAGGGTATGACCTTGATATTGAGCTGGCCAAGGCACCAGAAAAGAAGAAACGCAAGAATGCGGAAGATTCCCTGCTCAATGCGCTGAGTGAGACGGACGAGGACGGCGCGGTAGAGGATGCGGACGCTGAAGGTTTGGTTGATGCAGAACGTGAAAAACCAATGAAAGGCTTGAACGAAGAAGTCAAGGTTGATGATACCGAAGAGACGAGCGGCGGGGTGGAGTAGGAAGTAGGTTCGACATGAGAAAAGCGCCACTAAGTGGCGCTTTTTGATAAGACGGCCTCCTTTCAGAAAAATAGTTTAGATGTTGTCGAGCAATGAAACCCGCGGATCAGTAGTATCGGTAATGTCGATAAACTCTATGGTCATGTCTCCCCATGCTCCATAATGACCGGCCGAACCGTCACGATTACTGCGATGCTCGAGAGTAGCAGCGGTATAGAAATTGACATCTAACCGGTAACCATCAAGCGACGTGTCAAAATCTCCGCCAGACGTCACCTGCGGGTGATCGCTGCCATAAACAATCTGCAGATTGTCGGCGGCCGTGAACTGACAATAGCCACAATAAGTATAACCGTTGTCAGACGACACAATTACAATAATCGTGCCGGTTTCACCGGCTTTTAGCGACGTCGGATAGTAGACGTCTGCCTTACAATCTGAGCCGTCAATAAAGACTTCGTCAGGCAACTGAAGGGTTGCCTGATAGTTAGTCGCAGTTTTCCACTCCGCGTCAGTCGAAAGCGTAGCTTTCACGGCTATACCGTCTAAGGACAGTGACGCGGCAGGCAATAATAGCCAACCGAAATCGTCGGTTTCTTCAATTAGCTCGCCAGCAGTAATGAAAGGTTCTTTTGGTGCATCCTCGGGGCTGTTGGTGCCGACGCCTACGGGATAATCTGAAGACCAGGCTGCATCAAGCGCAGGGTTCTTTAGATAATCTACGTTAGCCGCCTGCTTCGCGCCAAGATGAAAACCAAACCCCACACAAATCAGAACCGCTACCATGGTCATTGCTACCGTCAATACTACATTTTTCTTCATTTTTATTCTCCTCCTTTTTATGTCGGAGGGGGTAGAAGGCTATCTGTTAATATGCCTAAGTACTCCCCTCATGTGCTTATTCTTTCATTGTAGCACAGATTAATGAAAATGTCAATACTTATTATGGTTATTTTTTGAGGTAGAAGCAAGTTATGGCATATAATGTTTTATCTTTGTGTCAATGAGGTAGTTTTGCGCAGGTGTGGAAAAGTAATCGTCGGCATAACTAAACCTACTTCGAGAAAACGGCACAGTTTCCAGGTCGCATAGAACGTAAAACTATTTTTCATGATAGTTAATGAATCGAATGTACATGTTATATTTAAGTTATTGGCTATTTTCCAGAGACAATTTTGGAGCGTTAGTTTTTGTTTCATTTTATTCACCATTTCGTTCTTGACATTCGCTGAACCGCCAACTATACTGTAATTATAAATAGCGAACGAACAGGAGGTATCATATGGCGAATACAGCAGAAAACACCGTGAATAAGAAACACACCGAGCGTAGTTCCCCGTATCCGAGCAGCAACCTTGAAACGGCGATTGAGGACGTGGCGACGCTACGCGATAGACTAGGTAAAGGGCCTTATTCGCGCGAAGAGGCGGCAAAAGCCCTGGGTTATAAGGGCGTAAATGGGATTTCTGCCAGCAGAATTGCGTCTTGTGGATATTTCGGTTTATTGTCTCGTTCTGGAAGTACCTATTCCATGTCAGAATTATCCGAAAGGATTCTTAACTATACTAGCAATGAGGAAAAAAATAAAGCAATCGTTGAAGCTTGTGAGACCCCTGCACTGTACAATAAACTATTGCAGTCTTATGCTGAACAGGCGCTACCGCAAATGCTCGAGAATATTCTTTCGAGAAATTATGGCATTTCAAGTAGGGCTGCGGAGACCGCAGCAAGGGTATTTCGCGAATCAGCAGCTTTCGCGGGCCGTCTTGAGCATGGAGTTATTCGGACAGATTCGATTCTAATGAATTCAGAAACAGAGAGTGCTGCGGATGTTACGCAGGAGGAATCCCCATCGAAAAACGAGCAGCCACCTCAAGATAAACCAAAAGCCTTAACGTCTAGAGATACAGGCAGCAAAAGTTTTGAGAAAGAGCGAGGGGTCTTTGAGTCTGGCGACGGTTGGGAGTTAAGCGCTTCGTGTAAATATAGCTCTGTACTACCACGAGATGTGCGAAAGAAGATTAATCAATTTTTGGAGATGGCTGACGATATTATCGATATGCTAAGCGAATTGAATCTCAAGAGTAATGAGGCGGCCAATGAAGACGAATAAATATAAACTAATCGTACCGAGTAGCCTTAGGCCAAAACCAGACAAATATGAACTGACCGTCGCAGAACTATGTACGAAGCTATTTCATAGTAACGTGGAGTTTGTGCCACGTAGTATCAGCTCTACGCCTGATATTAAGGTCGTCAATGGGGGCGATTTATGGGAAATTAAGAATATCAGAGGAAGAGGCAAGCATACAATTGAGGATAATCTACGAAAGGCAAAGAAGCAATCCGACAAAATTATTATTAGTTTATTGAAACCAGGGAGCATGGGCACAGCTCAGGCGTTAGCTAGAATCAAGTATTATTTGGCTCATAACTCTACCGGGATTAGGCGGATTATATTAATCACAAAAAATCAAAAGATTATTGACGTGTACTCCTAGGTATGATAGAATTATGGTATTGAAGGCATTTGCGTCCCTGTATTGGGACAATAGAGTGCCTTCTTTTTGATAGTAGGAATATACATCAATACCAAAATGGCGCACATCTGTGGGGGGACAGTATGTACGCCATTTTGGTTGCGGGAGTTGGATTTGAACCAACGACCTTTTGGTTATGAGCCAAACGAGCTACCAGGCTGCTCTATCCCGCGACGTAGCTTTATTTTATCACGCATCGGAGCTTCGCGCAAGGGCTTTTTTGGGCTTTTTGACATCTTGTGAAACAGAACCATCGACGAATATATAGTACAACAGAGGTGACATGAGGTATATTTGGAGAGCATTGGGGAGACCAGAGAAGAAATTGAGCGTGACAAGATAGGCAATAATCAGGGCAGCGAGCAGAGGCAGGGCGGGATGTTGCCAAAAAGGGCTAGGCGGAGCTTTTTGGGCAGGATTTTTGGCGGTTTCGGAGATTTTTTCAGACTTCTGGGTGCTTTTAGGAACTTTGGCAGCTTTGCCGTCGAGGAAGCGACGAGAGAAAAACTGCGGGAAGAAGGCAATTAACAGAGAGAAAATGGCCAGAGCGATGCCAACTAGACCGAGCTCAAGGAGGAGAGAGAAGCCCTGGTGTTGGACAATTTCTTTCGGGCTGTTGATACCGGTAATGAAAGAATTGAGGTACATGGCGGTACCAGCGCCTCCGAGACCGACGCCAAAGAGAACGCTAGTCGGGGCGGAAAGCCAGGTGTCGAGCGCCGCTCTATTAAGATTGAGGCGAGCGGTGGTGGATTCGGCAACATAGCCCTCGAAATAGGGCTGATTTTCGGCATTTTCGGGCTCTTCTGGGGTAGCTTCCGTTGAGGCTTGGTCTATGGAAGGTCCGGAATCAGAGGGCGACTCTGGGGCTTCTGGGGAGCTAACAGGGGTGGTTTCTGAGGGGTCTTCAGCGCTTACTGACGGAGATTTGGGGCGAATGTCGATAATGCCAAGGGAAAGCTGGTGGATTGATTTAGAGACGCCGTCGATGAAGCTGCCGTGAGTGGGGCCGATGACAGTAAAAATACCTTGGATGCCGGTAATCACGAGGAAAGTCGCAATCGGGATGGTAATTAGGCTGGCGCGGAAAACATGGCGGCGAATGGCAAAAATAAGCATGATTACAAGCGCGACAGCGTAAGCGTAAATGGCGCCGCGGGAGAAGGTAAGGAAGAGGGTGGAGGAGAAAAGAAGACACAACATGACCAGACTCTTCTTTTTTCCTCCACTTTGCACTTTAAAAATCAGGAGATAGAGGGAGGTTAGGGCAGGGGCGAGGAGGAGGTTGCCCATGAATTGAGGTTCGATGGCGAGGCCGGAAGGATGCGGGAAGCCAAAGGAGAGATAGGTGCAGCCGCGGCACATGAGGGTGGTCTCGCGAGCGAGGCCGGCGATGTCGAGGAAGCATTGAATCCAGCAGATCAAACAAGCAATGACTGAGGTGATGAAAAAACTGCAGAGGCAATTGCGCTTAAAATTCCCTGGTAATTTCAGAAGGGGCAAGACGTAGATTAAAGAGAACACGGCAAAGAAAACTAGCCAAATAATGCCGGCGGCAAGGATGGCGCGAGTAGGGTTCGCGGACCAGAAGATGGAAAGGGTGGCGAAAAACGGGAAAAGAGAGAAGAGGAAAAAACGCCGATCGGAAATAGCTAAAGAAACGTCGGTCGCATGCGTCTTTACGAAACCCGCTTCGTCGTCGCCCGTCGTTACGGGGACTCCTTGCTTCGCTCGCTCCTCGTTAGTCGCAAAGAGTTTCTTAGAAGACGTATGCGACCGACGTTTCTTCCCTACCCCTATCAGGCTAATGAAGGAGACGATGTCAAACAATACAAGCCAAATCAGGGGGAGGGAGAGTTCGAAGTTCATGGAGTTGGTTTCGCCGAGCTTGATAATAGGATAGTAGCTACAATAGAGGGCGGCCGGCAAGAGATAGACGAGAACGATAAGAAAACGCTTGAGATATTTCATGGTTATGCGCTCGGCTTGGAATTAGAGGTTTCGTCGGCTTCAGGATTTTGCAATTTAGCTGGCTTGGGCTGCTCGGACAAAGCAGTCGCGACGAGCTTTTTAATGCCTTTTTGGAAATTTTGCACCTTGAAAGCCTGGGCAGTCTGCTTAATGACAGAGCGTTTAAATTTCTGCGTCTCGAAATCCTTAATAGCAGCGACTAGCGAATCAACGGTCTGTTCGTCGAAAAGCACGCCGTTCTTCCCTGGCTGGACAATGTCACGACTACCACCCTCAGCATAGGCAATTACCGGACATCCAGCGGCCAAAGCCTCGACGGCGGCAATACCAAAAGGTTCCATGCTAGGAAAAATATAAGCGCTAGCGTATTCGAGGTAGGCGGAAAGTTCGGTAGCGTTGATCCAAGGGATAAATTGAATATAGGGCGAATCCTTGGCGAGCTTGATAAGATTGGCATGTTCAGCGCCATCACCAATCACAAGTAGAGGTTTTTTAAGCTTCATGCAGGCTTTAATCGCGAGATCAACGCGTTTCCAGGGGGCTTGGCGACAAGAAATCACATAGTAGCCTGTGGAAAAGTCTGTGGATAACTTCGGGCGGCGATGAGTCTGGGAGAATTTCCCGACTTCGACTGGCGGGGCGACGACTTCGGCGACACGATGATAATAACGCTCAATCTGTTCAGCCGCGTAGCTCGAAATCGTAACAAACTGGTCTGGGCGTCGAGCGGCACGGAAATCAGCCTTGCGCAAAGGTTTCACGAGGAGCTTAATCCCAAGGCGGGCGAGCGGGTCGAGGAGGCCAAAGCCAGGGTGTTCGAGATATTTGTCGTACATTTGCCAATAATACTGAGTCGGAACATGACAATAACAGAGGTGGAATGCGGTTGAACTTGTACGCGCTGTACAAGTTCGCTGTCGGCGCGGCTTTTTACGGGTTTTAATACTTTTGGCTTCGGCGCCAGTAACGGAAATTACGAGGTCATAACCCGAAAGGTCGAGGTGCGAGAAATAAAGTTGGCGCAGAGGGCCGAGGAACTTGCGTAGGCCGGCGGGAAAGATGTTGAGCCAACCGGTTTTGACCGTAGCGTCATTAAACCAGTTAATTCCCTTCTTACGGTACTGCGAGGTGTAAATCGGGGCGCTCGGATACATACGATGGAGCTCAAGCAAAACTTTTTCAGCGCCGCCAGGCGTGGTCAACCAATCACAAACGAGAGCAACTTTCATGGCTATTTTGCTCCTTTTCTAAACAAAACAGCGCCGATAGTGCGAAGCATGATACGAAAATCGAGAGCGAGCGACCAATTTTGAATATAGTAGATATCGAGAGCGCGACGCTCTTCGAAACTAATATCGCGGCGACCAGAGACCTGGGCGAGACCGGTAAGGCCAGATTTGACCGAGAGAAGCATAGAGCGATCACCGTAATGGCGCAACTCGCCGGGGACAAGGGCGCGCGGACCGACGAAAGAAATGTCGCCTTTAAGTACATTAAAAAGCTGAGGCAGCTCATCGAGAGAGCTAGAGCGGAGAAAATGACCGAGTTTCGTGATCCGGGGGTCGTCTGCAATCATGTCGCCGTTCGCACGGTATTTTTTAATCAGCTGAGGTTTGCCCATTTTCTCGAAAGCGGCTTCGGGTGTCATGCCGGAATATTCGGGCTTCATTGAGCGGAATTTGTAAATCTTCACGCGGCGGTTGTAGCGCGAGAGGCGAGTGTCAGCGTAAATCGCAGGGGCTTTTGGATCGGAGGCCTTCTCGAGGATCCAGATGATGAGCATCGGGATAGCAGCGATAACAAGCGCGATTAGACTGAGTATAATATCGCAAGCGCGTTTCGCGGCGCGAGCAGAGCCGGCAAGCGGTGTAACTTGAACGAGAATCGCGGGAGTATCACCGACCAATTCAAGTTCCCCCATCTGAGCGGTCAACATGGCACTAGAAGGCACAAAATAATAGAGGAGGTGGCGATTAACTGCTTGACGGTAAACGTACTCCGTATTACGATCGTCAGTCTGAAAAATCACGTCGGGTTTGGCCCGTTTCAAAGCCTCTTTGAGCGAGGAATATTGCTTGCGTCGGAGGTCTCTAGGGATATATTTCGATGAAGCGACAACCCCAGCGAGCGTAAAACCAGATTCAGGAAAAGCAGCGATATAGTTTGCGAGATACTCGGTGTTTTTCGTGCTACCAATGATGACGGCGCGAAGAGTAGCGCGGCGGGATTTGAGAGTAAGATTGCGAATCAAGCGGACGAGGCCGCGGAAGATAACTAAGAAAATGAAGCAAGAAAAAACGGCGTAAAATGCCATTGTGCGGACTGGGAAAATGTCAATTTGGAAAAAGAAGTCGTAGCTGATAATTGTCATCATGCCGACGACCGAGGCGAGAAAGAGGCGGCAAATTTCGGACCAGCGATTCCTTTTCATAAAAATCGACTTACGGTAGAGACCGAAAGCCGCAATGACAATGATATATAGAGGGAGAAGCCAGAGCATTGAAATAGCGAATTCAAGAGGTTCGGATTCAAAGTAAAACGGACGCTGATCGAGGTGAGTGCGGACGAGATAGGCAACCAAGAAAGATAAGAGGACAGCAAAAGCATCACCCAGAACCAGAAAAACATGGAAAATAAGGCCAAAATCCTTTTTCATAGACCTATTATAACAGATATGATAGAATATAACTAATAACTGCGGAGGACGTATGGCAAAAGGTAAGATTCTAATTACGGGCGGCACTGGGTATATTGGGTCGCATACGGCAGTGGAGCTAATCCAGGCAGGGTATGAAGTAGAGATTTTGGATAATTTGGCGAATAGCAAAGAGTCGGTATTGGATAAAATTGCGGAAATTACTGGGGTAAAACCGAGGTTTTATAAGGTAGATATGACGGATTTGACGGCGCTGGAGAAGGTGTTGAAAAAAGGTGACTTCCAGGCGGTAATACACTTCGCAGGGCTAAAAGCGGTGGCAGAAAGCGTCGAGCAGCCGCTCAGGTACTACGCAGTGAACCTCGAAAGTACGATTACTCTTTTGAAGTGCATGCTGAAATATGGCGTAAGTAAGTTGATCTTTTCGTCATCAGCGACAGTGTATGGTGACCAGAAGGCTCCGCTAGACGAGACTTTGCCTACCGGAGCGGGGATTTCTAATCCATACGGGCGCACAAAATTTATGATTGAGGAGATAATCAAAGATGTTTGCGTAGCGAATCCTGGTTTCTCGGCAACGATTTTGCGGTATTTTAACCCGATCGGAGCACACCCGTCGGGGTTGATTGGTGAAGATCCGAATGGGAGACCAAATAATTTAATGCCAATTATTATGAAGGTGGCGGCTGGAGAGATTCCAGAACTGTCGATCTACGGCAATGATTATGATACGGTCGATGGAACTTGTGTACGGGATTATATTCATGTCGTCGACCTTGCAAAGGGGCATGTGGCGGCGCTTGAGGCGATGAATGACGAAAGGCGGCTACAAGTATATAATCTTGGTTCCGGTAGAGGGGTTTCGGTAATGGAGATGGTGAAAGCGTTTTCTAAGGTGTCAGGAAAAGCGTTGCCATATAAGGTCGTTGAACGTCGCGCGGGGGATCTAGCAGAGGTATATGCGAATCCTTCGCGGGCGGGACGAGAGTTGGGATGGAAGACGGAGCTCAATATTAATGATGCGATGCGAGATACGCTGCAGTTCCTGGAGAAGAGGAATGGCTAAAGCTGGTCGCAATATGACTGATAGTCCGCTGGTGTCGGTGATTATACCGGTTTGGAACGCGGGAAAGTCCGTTAAAGTATTAATCGAGAGTTTGTTTCAGCAGAGTTATCGGAACCTGGAGATTATTGCAGTTGATGATGGGTCGACTGATGATTCCCTACGGATATTACAGGATTTGGCGAAAACTGATAAACGATTAAAAGTAATTCATCAGGAGAATGGTGGTGCTGGGGCAGCAAGAAATCGCGGGCTAAAGAATGCAACGGGCGAGTATTTAGCTTTTGTTGATTCTGATGATGATGTAAAGGAGAATTATATCGGAGCATTAGTCGAGGCGCTGGAGCAAAATCCGAAAGCGACGCTTGCTCTGACTAGTAAGATGTATAATAAAATTCATGAGGGTAAGTCGGTCGAGGCATTTACGGAGACACGGCGCTCTCGGCGAAAGAATGAACGATTGTCGGAATACGTGATTTACTTGATGATTCTGGATGGACGAATGTATAGTATGACAAGTAAAATGTTCCGAGCAGATATTGTCCGAAAACATAAGATACGGGTTGACGAAGGGCGGGATTTTGCGGAGGATACGAAATTTACGATTGATTATCTTGCGGCGCAAGACGGCGAGATCGTATTCATTCCAGAAGCATTGTATGTGTATAATTTTGGGACCGAAACGAGCTTGGTGCAGAAATCGTCGCTCGTGTGGGAGAATTGGGATCAGAGTTACCGAGAGCTGGAAGCGTGGGCGCGAAGTGAGAATGAGGGGAGGCTGAGCGCGAGGGCACACATGCTGCTAGAGCTAGTGAGGCTAAGATGGCATATCTCACATCACAAGGCAAAGAGGCGGGCACAAAGAATAGCGCACTAGTATAGTGGGCGGTGCCCTTAGCGCCGCGTCATGGCGTTAGTTCCAAAGATCAGTATAGGCCTTGGCGACTTTTTCAGAACTACCCTCGCAGACAATTTTGCCGTTTTCAATCATGATGGCGCGGTCGCAGAATTTCTTGACATTATCCATGGAGTGCGTCACCAAGATTACGGTCTGTTTACCATGCAACGATTCGAAATAATCATTACATTTTTTCTGGAACTCAGCATCGCCAACTGCAAGCACTTCGTCAAGAATAAGAATATCACCCTTAGCACGAATCGCAATCGAGAAAGCGAGACGCACCTGCATACCAGAGGAATAGTTTTTGAGTTTCTGGTCCATGAAATCGCCAAGTTCAGCAAACTTAACAATGTCGTCATACATGGCGTCGATTTCGGAATTACTAAAGCCAAGAATTGCGCCATTTAGATAAACGTTCTCGCGGCCAGAAAGCTCCATGTTAAAACCAACGCCAAGCTCAATAAACGGGACTAAGCTACCATTAATAATAATCTCGCCGGCGCTTGGGTAGTAAATCCCGGCAAGTAGCTTCAGTAGCGTCGACTTGCCAGAGCCATTACGCCCTACAATGCCAACAAATTCACCTTTCTTAATTTCAAGATTAATATCGTCGAGAACCTGCTGGTCTTTATACCCCCTGATGCCGCGCAGCCGATTAAATAAAGCCTGCTTCAGACCCCAAGCGCGCTCAGTCGGAAGACGAAAGCTCTTCGAAAGCCCGTGGACACTAATCGCCACGTCGTTATTTTGATCATGCGCTTCGACACGCGTACCAATTGTGCGTTTGTTTGACATTAGATTTCCTCCGCAAAGAAACGTGAACGTTTTCGAAATGTCAGGGCGCCAACGATAAAGATGAATAGTACCAGACCAATTGCAAATAGTTCGGCCCAGCCGCCAACGAAGCTGACCGTAGTGGTCGCCTCTGTCGTAATCAGGCTCCAGCGGACATCTTGTATTACTTGGGCAATTGGGTTGAGTAGAATAATCTTAGCAGCAAAAGCGCTAGTCTCGATCACCATAGAAACGGGATAAATAATCGGGATAGCATAGAAAAGAGCTTGAATAATGACGTCCCAAATAGAGCCTATATCGCGGTATTTGACGTTAATTGAACCAAGCAAGAAAGCAATACCGAGAGCTAACAAATATAGCTCAAATATCAAAGGCAAGACCAATAGCCAACTCCAGCTCGGAGTAACGCCATTAATAAGAGCGAAGATAGCTACGACGACAAGATTAATAAGGAGATTAATCACGGCAGTCAGAGTCGTTGAAACCGTCACGATATATTTCGGGAAACTAATCTTACGAATCAAGTCGCCACGACCAATCATGGCCTGAATTCCCTGCTGGCTACACTCCGTGAAAAAACTCCAAAGTACAGTACCGGTCAAGAGATACACTGGGTAGTGTGGAATATCATTACCCATGCGTAACAGTTTAGCAAAAACAATATAAAGAATAGCGAACATCAAAAGCGGGCGCAATAAGGCCCACAAATAACCCAATACTGACCCTTGATAACGTAGCTTAAAATCGGTCTTCGTCAGTTCTCCCAACAATACCAGATTGCGTTTGTTCCAAACTTGAGGTATTTTCATACGTTATATTATAGCACGAATGGCCTCTATTTTAATCTAATGATGATAGATTCGATAAAACATCTTCGGAAAATACCGAAGAATCAGGGAGCGCGGCAAAGCCTTAATGCTAGCAGGACGGATATATTTCAGAAGACCAGCACGCTTGGAGTCTTGGTAAATCTGCAGAAAATCAATACGTTCAAGCTCAGTAGCGCCAGTGAGAAATGAGACGACAAGATAGTGTAAAATTGTCTCAGTATGAGGTATGGCGGCAATTTCAGGCAAAATCTCATGAAATTGAAGCATAATATCATGCATGCGACGCGCGACTTTCGTCTGGTCATGCATAATACTGCCGGTGCGCTGGCGATAATCATAGCAAATATCAGGAATCGACTTGACGCTCGTGGCCTTAGTGATAATAAGCGGAGTGAGACCAAGATCCTCAGCAAGGCAGCCCTCTGCATAGCGAAAATGATTTCCCCTGAAGAACTTTGTACGATAGGCATAGAGCCAGGCATTTTCGGTGTAATGATAGCGCGCCAATTTATTGAAGGCTTCCACACCCGGAATAGTTGCAAAGCCTGTCTCTTCGTGGCGAATCGTCTTGCCATCGTCGAAGACTTCTTGCGCCTGATAGCGCAATAAATCAAGCCCTGGTTCAATTTCCCTATGGATTGCAGTTAGCGCTCCTGGCTCGAGAAAGTCATCTCCATCAAGAAAGACTAAATATTCTCCGCTTGCCTTTGTGGCACCGGCATTACGCGTAGCAGAGAGGCCTTGATTTTGCTGATGGATGACTATTATATTGACTTTTTCTGGAATTTGTGGTATAATGAGGGTATGGGATTGGTTTTTGTCGTGCTGGACGCGACTTTTTTGTTGCCTTTCGTAGTCGTCACAGATTTCGCCAGAGTCGTCGCTCGAGCCGTCATCAACTAGAATTAACTCATAATCCTGAAAGCTCTGGCTAAGGACACTGTTGACGCACTCATGAAGATACCGCTCAACATTGTAGACGGGGACGATGATGGAAAAGAATGGGCTATTCTCTAGTGGCACGTTGCACCTCCTGCTCGTGGTTAGTTTTCAGCTGATATAAGCGATAGAAGAAGACTCCCGCATACATACAAAAGAGCAACATCATCGAGAACATATAGCTTAGACAAGCACCAAATACACCGCTTGCCGTAACTAAGATTTGCGACGAGGCAAATGCGGCGAGAGACGCAGCGCAGTAAATCCAGAATTGATCACCGGTGCGGCGCATAGTGACGAGAGCGGCAGAGATAATTGACACTAGAGCATTGAATAGCCCGCCAATAATAATCATAATCAAACCCCAAAGATTACCGTCCAACTCAATTGCATAAAGCAATTCAAGAACTGGAATTCCGAGTAGCCAAGCCGCCAAAATACAGACCATACCGATGCCAAAAATTGCTAGGCAGAGCTTCAAGACTAGGCCCTGAAATTTAGCTGCATCAGATGCAAAGAACTTCTTAAAACTAGTTAGAAAGGGTTGAATAAGATACTGCCCGATGAGAGCAATTACCGATGCTGGCATAGCAATAATACCATAAATTGTTTGCGCACTGTCACTGGTAATTGAATCAAGGGCGTAGCGTGCAGTATTGACAATATAAAAGTTAAGGAACGTAAAACCGAATGTAAAGAAGCCGATACGAAGCAAATACCAGACCCTTTCGCCACAAAGCCCTTCGAGACGAAACCCAGTCTTGAACACCCTAGGAAAATCATAAAAAATCATAATTAAAAGATTTGCAATAATCACCATGGTACATGATAAGGTAATATTCCTAGTGAAATAGTCAATAATAAAAAAACCAACTAGGCCACCTACGGATTTCATGAGCATTGAACGGCCAACTTGATAAAGTCTATCTTTTTTCTGGATAACGGCATAAGCGTATTCTGCCATGGCCTCAATTATGCGAGCGACCGTCAAAAACATAATAATGATAAATTTCTCACCACTATATCTACGCATCAGACAAAAGACAAGCCCAGCAATGAACATGACAGCACAAGTCAGAATCTTTAAGTAAAAGTAATCCGAATCACTAGTTTTTTTGTTTTTATCGGTTACTTGAAAAGTACGACCGCTATATGTGCCGATAACAAGGAGAATAGCAGCAGTGGAAAAGGCAAAGGAAAAAATACCAGCATCATCGATACCGTTTAATCGAGTAACAATCATCATATAGAACAAGGAGACGAATGCCGATGCGGTAGAGCCAATAGTATTCCAAATGAAGTTTTTGCGTAAATTCACGGAGTCGAGGCTGGATTTGGGGTTATTTTTTCCGCTTGACATCCTCAAGTTCCTTTTTTAATAAGGCGACTTCTTGAGAAACGAGGTTAACGCGTCGACGCTGACTGGCGATCATAACAGTAAGGGCGATATTGAGAAAGATTAACACCACAAGAATCACACCAATTACAAGATCGGACATAATATTAAACCCGATAAGTCGACCAATCGCGCCGAAAGCGTCTGGAATTACCCCGACCAACAAAATTAAAATTGCAAAAAAGTACCAAAGCAAGGAATACTTGATAGGAATTTTACCCTTAGCGACCAGAACACTGGCCGATGCGATCAGAATGACGGAAAAGATGATTAGGGCAATTGTTAGCGGCAATGACATTAGTACCTCCCTCGAACCTTAACGACTAATAATGTCAAGAAGACGTTAATCATATAATAGACGTTTTTCCAAGTACGAATCGAGGATGACCCGGCTTCGCGAGCATTCATCTTAACCGGAACTTCGACAACTCGGTCATGACGCAAGAGGCAAAAGGTGGTGGTAACTGGCTCAGGATATTCGCTAGGATAGTCTTGCGCAAAAGTAGCAATAAGCTGGTGATTGCAGGCGCGAAACCCCGAAGTAGTGTCGGTAATACGACGATGAGTGAGTAGCTTCATGTAATCTGAAATAATCTTGATCCCAATGCGACGAGCAAAAGTCGACCGAAAATGACCTGAATTTGTAATAAAACGAGAGCCTATGACAAGGCTAGCTTCGTCATCCTGGATTGGTCGAATCAGATCCGCAACATAGCTAATATCATGCTGACCATCGCCATCAAACTGCACGGCGATGTCGTAACCATAATCACGGGCATATTTGTAACCAGTTTGCATAGCGCCGCCGATGCCGAGATTATAGATGTGGTCGATATGAGGCAATTTGGCTTCGTCTAAGATTTGTCCGGTAGAGTCATTAGAAGAATCATTGATGACGATAAAATCGTAGTGAGTATGGTGTTCTTTATTATAATCGATGATGCCCTGACAAGTTCGCAAAATACTAGCATCCTCATCATAAGCCGGAATAATTAGTAACACCTTTGACATATATAATATATTATACCATGGAGATATTATATATTGTACACCAAGAGCGTTTTTGTGTCTTTAGGTCTGATTGCTCTTCTCGGACTTAGCGTCGAGTTTGGCAATCTTTTCAGCAATCCATTTTGGCCAAAAACGTCGTAGGATTTCGTAGTCTTCTCTTGTGCGGGTACGATCTTGGATGTTTTCGGTTGTGGCAGAATCAGCATGAATACGATGCCCCATAAGTTTCTGATCGACAAACGTAAAGTTACCTGGTTCTTTGCTTAAAATCTCCCAAGCATGCCAATCAACATCGTTTTTCATCTCGTTATCAAAAAGCGGCGTATGAACTTTTTGCATATTAAATGTTACAGCGGGGCAACTGATAGGGTCGCCGAACCGGAGAGCCATACGTTTCATGAACTTAGATTTCCCCGATGAAATACGTAACGGCCAGAGCAGAAAATGCTTAACATTCAGTAGAGTATTGCGTTCAACTCTTTCGCCATTTCGCAACTCATAGTAATTCGGAAAAATAATCAGACTATCAGGGTGTTTACAGTAGGCCTCGACCATAGCTTTGCTATAGCCCGGATCGTAGATGTCGTCTTGATGCGCAATTGTAACCAGCTCCGTTTTTCCTGCGTTGAGAGCGAAATCAAAATCTGCACCGATACCAGTTTTACCATCATTAACTTTAATCTCGAGATTGTATTTTTTGGCAAGCTTCTCAATAAATTGATTAGGGGTTGAAGTTGCAATGACAACTTCACTGGAATAATCTTGCGCCAAGACTGATTTAATACATTCCTCTAGATAGGGCGATTCCTGATAGGCGAGGACAGAAAAAGTATGGGTGAAGCGCTGGCTACTCATATCGTGTATTATAACATATTTACCGGAATCTTCTTTAGTATCCTCAAGACTATCCAGTCGAGATGTAATTTTGTCGATATAATAAAGCCATTGACAGTAAGGTTGATCATTGCAGTGGTCCCCCTCTGAAACCGTACGCGTAGCTTTGTATTGTTTTGGCGTAAAAAGTCCCGATACCAATGCATATTTTTGCGATAAATACGTATCAACTCCCGGGCGGAAAGACTGGCTTTGTAAAGATAGATATCAACAAGTAGGCTCTTCAATACAAAGAACTGAAACTCAGGGTCACACAATATCGGTGAGCCCTGAAGTTTGCAAACAAGTTTGTTTATTACAGAGTAAAAAGACATTGACTCATCATATACTGCTTGATGTGTCATCGAATTATTATTCAAATAGTTGCAATATCCACCGTACGGAATCGTAGAGATGGCATTGGTTTTTGAGTAGGCGACTCCATTAAAATAAGCATCTTCTCCGATACTGATTGGTTCATATCGCAAGTGATTTGATTCGATAAACTCCCTACGCCAAATTTTTCCCGCCGTAGAACAGAAGTTATACTTCGCAAAAGAGCCTGGACCGGGGACTCTACCTCCACAGGGTTGATAATTCGAGTCGTAACATTCGTACCCGCAAATCGCTAAGTCGCCGTCGCCGATAGCATGTAGCATCTTTTCGACATAATCTTTTTTTAACCAATCATCAGCATCGAGATGAATAATATAGTCTCCTGTTGCCATGTTAATTAAGGCATTCCGAGTAGCCCCGAGGCCTTTGTTTTTTTGTGAGACAACTTTTATTTTCTCGGGGTGCTGTTCTTGGTATCTTCGTAATACTCTTTCGGTGTTGTCAGTCGAACCATCATTAACGATGACGATTTCAATATTCTGGTACGTTTGCTCCAATGCACTATCGATCGCCTTAGAAACGACATCGGCGCCATTATAGACGGGAATTAAAATGGAGACTTGCGGGTTCTTGGCTTGTTTTGGCATACTTATCCTCTACAATAGACTTTAGCAAATAATTTAATGAGATGCAACCTATGCAAAGCCATAAACATGAAGATCGTAAAACCTAATTTCGGTAGTTCCCCAGCAGGGCCAAACATACGGATATTAGTGTTTTTGGTGAAATATGGTATGTTTTGGGTAAGCCAAACAAAATATCTTTGATATTCCTGATAAAATTTATCTGCAGTGGCGCTTTTTCCGGAATAAAGTAGATACCATATAATATAGCGTAGAATAAAGTATTGATTTAGCTCCACGTCGTCAATATCGGTAAAGTTAATTTTTTGCATCAAATCTAAAATATCAACCTCATCATTAAAACCCTTGTGCGCAGTATTGGAAATAGATTCGGCATTGTAGCAATAATTATAGCCAGTATCGTCAATAATACTAATTTGAGGGTTTTTGGAATACAACAATACCGAAAAATAGACGTCTTCACTACCAGTAGTGTCAAGAAAGGTTATTTTATATTTATCAATAAAACTCTTGCGGTAAATTTTGCAGACTGGGCCAACAACAATGTATTTTGCGAATTTTCCGGGCTTTAGCTGACGAACAAAATCAGCTGTGCCGTCTTTGAGATGCTTATATCCGCCGATTACAAGATCGGCCCTCTGGCTTGTAATTTCTCGGTAATACCTCTCCAGATAGCCGGGATTAATGTAATCATCGCTATCGATGAACATAAGATATTCTCCACGCGCCATTTTTATGCCACGGTTGCGAGTCTTAGCGGGGCCTTGGTTCTTCTGGGTGTATACACGAACCCTAGCATCTTCGTATCGCTGCAAAATTTTATATGTGCCATCTTTCGAGCCATCATCGATTATAATTAATTCAAAGTCCTGAAAACTTTGCGTTAAGATACTGTCAATACAGCGATGGATGTACTGAGCGCAGTTATAGGCGGGAATTATAATGCTTATGCTTGGGGTTTTCGTGATCCTCCTCTGCTTATCTTCTTGAGCCACTTAATATTCTCCTATAATATACTCATACGCAACACGTAAACTCCAAACACAAGCATAAGACAGAGGCACGGGATTAGAAGGACAAGATTGTCCTTGTTATGGGCTTCTTTTTTGGATGTAGATTTTTCCGGCATAAGGAGCACCAGGAAAAGCGCAAAAAATGGCATAAGGTAACGCGATTGGATTCCGTCAACCTGCGTAGAACCAACGCTAGTGAAACTTAGATACATAGAGGCAAAAACCATACCAACAAGGATAATATATATAATCAACACTGTTAGCTTTGAGCGCCGCGTCATTCCAATTTCCTCAAGGCCCGTATTAAACGTAACCCAGAGTAGAGTTAAAAGACTTAACCCCCAAACTAGCTGCACTACCGGAAGACATATTTCGTAGATCGCCGCCGAGCTTGCGACTGAGCCTAAACCTACTAATGCTCCAATACCAATTGTTAAGTTCGGTAACGACCCAGCAACAAATTGCGCCACGATTGCAAGACCCTTAACTGGATTGCTTAAAAGAAAGTGGATTTGACCGCCAACGCTAGTATTCCCACCTCTAATATCGCTTGCTAGCCCACCACCCAGGATTGGCAGTACAAAAGTTGAAGCGATGACGACCATAGTCAAGAGCGCGCACACCTTAAAAGTTATGCCACGGCGTTTACAATCGAATTTTGCGTTTGGTATCATTAGAAGCAATAGCATTAATGGACAATAAATCGCCTTAATTAGACTCCCCAGGGTTACCGCTAGAATAAACCCGAATAGATACCTTGGAGTTACTACCTCCATTTGTTGCATGCGCAGGAATAAACTAATAGCAAGCAACAGGCTGGCGATCACTAGCGGGTCATAGGAAAATTGCGTCGCCAAGAAAATATTACTAACTAGAAGACCGATAATAAAGAAAATCTTACGCATTTTACCGCTTTCTCGGATTGCAATATATACAAGAGCAACATAGCAAATTAAATTAAAGATCTTGGCGATAACTATACTGGTAGTAAAGTTTAGTCGGAAGAAATTAGACACTTTTAGCCCAATATAGAACGGCAGATAAGCAATCCGATTGTATAAATGTGGAGATTCATCAACATGGTATTTGTAATCGATAACTGTTTGATCTGCATTATTCATATCGTCATAAGTGGTAGATAGCTCATCGAAACCCTTACCATCTACGCTCGTAAGACCTGCGGACCCTATAGCAGCAAAACCTCCACGAAGCTCTACGGTATCATCCATAAAGAAATATGCATTCTTAAAGTGTATCTGATCGTCTGGCGATAGATAGACAACTCTCGGAAATACTAAGATACAAGATATACCAAAAACAAGAGCAATCAGCAAGAATGCTTTGTGAAAATTTCGGGTGAAGTAGCCTCGGTACTTAATCAGACAGATTATACTACTTGTGACTGCGGCGGTTGCAATAAACCTGCTGCGCCCAAAATAGAAATGCGGCTGCGGGAAGATGATGTTAACTACTATTGTAAATACTAAGCTAAGCAATACACCAGACAAACACGCTACACCGATGAATATGACATGACGGTCAATCTTATTTATCATAAAAATCCTTATTTACTTTAAGCGACATATAACAAAATAATAGGGAAATCGCCATTATGCCATACCAGGCTTTAAAGCTATCTTGGGTTTGGCTTACAAAAGACATAATGATTGAAGCGTTCTGCGGCTGATTGTTGAGCTGTAATGTAGCTTCATAACTGTCGGCCATGGTTGTAAAGAAGGTGATCCCCTGTGCTGTACCCGAGATGTAAATCGTAAGAGTATAGGTTTCACCCATGTTTACTGGATAATCTATATAAATAAATGTATTATCGATAACTCCGCCAATGTTGTATGCGAAATTAGCCACTCGGCCAGAAGCATCTCTAACATCAACGTGCAACTCACCGCCCTGAATGTAATTGCTGAAATTAGCATAATACAAACCGAAGCGAGAATAGTTATCATCAGCAGTAAAGGTTTGTACTAAGCGATCCTCTGGAGTGACCGCGTCCAGAGGCTTCATATCTTCTACTAATGACGTTACCGAAACTTCTTTAGTACCAGGGCGTAAAAAACAGTACGCTGTCATAGCTGCACTGAAGATACACAGTATAAGGCAAATCACAATCTGAGGAGTGAGATTCTTTTTCCAGTTCCCACCTTCCTTTAAACTCTTAGCCTTGGTAGGCATTCCGATATTCTCCGCTTTCAATATTGCGTACCCAATCTTGGTTTTCTAGATACCAATCAATCGTCGCTTTAATCCCCTCATCAAAATTGTACTTGCGGGTCCAGCCAAGTTCGGTCTCAGCCTTGGTCGGGTCCATCGCATAGCGTAAATCGTGACCTGGGCGATCAGTAACAAATTCGATCAAACTTTCAGGTTTATCGATAGCCTTCAGAATTGTCTTTACAATCGTAAGATTGTCGCGCTCAGAGCGACCGCCAAGATTATAAACTTCGCCTTCTTTACCTTCGCGAACAATCAAATCGACGCCAGTATTATGATCATAGACATGAATCCAATCGCGCACATTCTTCCCCTCGCCATAGACTGGGACTTTTTGGTCTTTCATAGCTGCCGCAATAGTATGCGGAATCAGTTTTTCCGGGAATTGATAAGGGCCGTAGTTATTCGAGCAACGGCTAATCGTAGCAGGCAACTTAAATGTCCGCATATACGCGAGAACAAGCAAGTCCGCTCCACCCTTAGATGCGGAATACGGGCTAGACGTATGTAACGGCGTCTTCTCAGTAAATAATAAGTCCGGGCGATCAAGCGGCAAATCACCATAAACTTCGTCCGTGGAGACTTGGTGATAACGTTTCACGCCGTGCTTAAGGGCGGCATCCATCAAGACCTGAGTGCCCATAACATTAGTTTTGACAAAAATCCCAGGGTTCTTAATGGAATTATCGACGTGGCTTTCGGCGGCAAAGTTAATCACATAATCAGGTTTTTCTGTGGCAAATAACTGATCGACGCCCTCACGGTCTGTAATGTCTAATTTTACAAAACGAAAATTATCTTTGCCGAGTACCGGTTCGAGATTATGATAATTTCCAGCATAAGTTAGACTATCAATGCAGATAAACTCATCTTCAGGATACTTATTCACGACATAATGTAAATAATTGCTACCGATAAACCCACAGCCGCCAGTTACAATAAATTTCATAATTCTCCTTCCTTTTTTAGTTCGTCGATGTAGCGTTTCGTTGCGTCTTGCCAGCTTGGTAGTCCTGTGAAACCGTTGCGCTCAATACTGTCTTTGCTCAACTTAGAATAATGCGGGCGTTTCGCCTGTGGGCGTCCGGCAAGCTCGATGTATTCTTCGGTGGTGGCTTTCTTAACTTTCGTGTCGACTCCGGCATCACGGTAAATTTCTTCGGCAAATTCAGCCCAAGAACAAAAACCTTCGTTTGTGGCGTGATAGGTTCCATAATTGTCGCCCTCAGCCAAGTCCACTAAGAACCTCGCAAGATCGACGGTGTAAGTCGGGGAGCCAATCTGGTCATCTACTACCGTCACCTCGTCACGGCCTTGCGCTACTTTTAACATAGTTTTAACGAAGTTTTTGCCGTTTAGACCAAAAACCCAGGCGGTGCGCACGATGAAGTGCTTCGGGTATTGTTGCACAGCCAGCTCCCCTTCGCGTTTCGTCTGGCCATAGATGCTCTGCGGAGCGGTCTCGTCATCAACATCGTATGGCTCAGGATTCTCGCCATCAAAGACATAGTCCGTAGAAATGTAGATAATCTTTGCGCCAACTTTCTCGGCGGCTTGCGTAAGATTTTCCGTACCGTCGACGTTCACTTTACGGCAGGCTTTGGCATCGTTCTCGGCGCCGTCGACATTCGTATAAGCGGCACAATGAAAAATCACGTCAGGATGAAAGTTTTCCACATAGTTTTTCACAGCTTCAGTGTCGGTAATATCTAGCTCACTGGAGCGTGGGGTCGCAATATCGTTCTCGGAGACACCGCGCTTCAATAGCTCACGCTTCACGTCGTATCCTAGTTGACCGCCAGCGCCGGTAATTAAGTATTTCATGCCTGCTCCTTATCATATTTGGCGAAGCTCATGCGATCGCTATCCTTGGAGGAGAGTTCAGGTTTTTCAATATCATATTTATCAAAAATATCCTGCCAATCAATCCCGACCGTCGGGTCGTTCCAAGCGATGCCGCCTTCTTGGTCTGGGGCATAAACATTATCAACGAAATATTGGAAAACCGTATTATCTTCCAAGCTGATAAAACCATGAGCGAAACCGCGCGGAACATAGAGTTGACGACCGTTCTCAGGAGTTAATAAAACTGTAATCCATTTGCCGTAACTCGGCGAACTCTTACGCAAATCAACAACAGCATCAATCACTGCCCCCTGTACAGCCTCAACAACCTTTGCCTGGGCATAGTCGCCCTTTTGGAAATGCATACCGCGCAAAACACCTTTCGCGGATTTACTCCGACTAACTTGCTTGAGACCTTGGAATCCTAACTCGCGATATTCTTCATCAATGTATGGTGCCGAGAAATAGCCACGCGCGTCACCAAACCGAGCCGGTTCAAGAATATAACAATCTTTTAGCTCCGTATCAATCTTCTTCATTTCGTAGCCTCCAGAGTTTTCTTGAGAAAGGCCCCATAGCTATTCTTTTTTAATAATTCGGCGCGCTCAGCAAGCTGCTCACGCGTAATCCATCCTTGATCAAAGGCGATTTGCTCAGGACAAGCAATCACGCGACTCTGGTTTGTCTCAATCGCACGGATAAGGACGGCGGCATCCATCTCACTATCAAAGGTGCCAGTATCAAACCAACTAAAGCCACTACCAAGGAGTTCGCCCTTTAGCTTCCCTTCCTGCAAATACATATCGTTTAGCGAGGTAATCTCCAGCTCGCCGCGGGCAGACGGCTGAACTTGTTTGGCTTTTTCGGCAACTCCGGCTGGATAAAAGTATAGACCAGTGATAGCAAAATCCGATTTCGGATGCTCTGGTTTCTCCTCAACGCTAACGATATTTTTCTCGACATCAATCTCCATAATGCCAAAACGTTCCGGGTCGTGGACACGGAAACCGAAATTCGTCGCATAGCCAGCTTCGGCGTTTTTGCGGGCGTTCATCAGAAGTTTAGTCAGACCATTGCCATAGAAGATATTGTCGCCCAAGACCATAGCACAGGCTTCGTCGCCGATAAAATCCTCGCCAAGAATAAAAGCTTGCGCGAGACCGTCGGGAGAGGGCTGAATAACATAATCCAGCTGCACACCGAACCGTGAACCATCGCCAAGCAATTTCTTGAACCCAGACTGATCAACTTCGGTGGTAATAATCAAAATCTCGCGGATTTCCGCCAGCATTAAAGTTGTCAGCGGATAAAAAATCATCGGCTTGTCGTAAATCGGCATTAGCTGCTTACTAATACCCTCGGTAATCGGATAGAGACGAGTGCCGGAACCACCCGCTAAAATAATACCTTTCATAAATAACTCCCTCGTTGACTACTTTATCTTGTAAATTAGCGTTTTGTAGCCTTTTATACTATATATTTTATCACAATATATCTGGAATGGGTCGCTTCTTACGACAAGACCACGCTCCGAATTGGCTGGTACTAAGCCCTCAGACTGTAGGACATGTACATACCTTTGCTCTTCCTTGCTCGCTACCACCAACGCCAAAACCGACTCAAAAATCATTTGACGCTTTAGGTTCGCAACGAACTGTTTAATTTCTTCATCCGATGCCGATTCTAACGGTTGCACTAGAATGAAATCGAAATAGATGGGCAGTTTTATCTGGTTGACAAATTTAAAATTACATAAATCCTTTGTGTAAAAACTTTTGATTTTAAGATCTTCGCTCCAATTATTATTCAGAAAAACCGTTTGTGGATCATAGAGCTCCAAAGAGGCTAAATTGTGAATGCTAATATCACCTATTAGAAGAACCTTGGATTCATTCGTTAACGGTAGTTCAAGGTCAAAACGTCTAATAAACAAAGCGTCTAGATCGACCATTCTTAGGTCGCACTTTGTAGGAGTATCAATAATTTGGACCTCATCGACGGTAATATCTGGATCGGTCTGCGCCCGTAGTTCATTATATTTTTGTTGAAGTTGGCGATAAGATCGATTCATGCGGTCAATCTTATAAAAGTATGGTGCTGTACGATTGCTAATATAACGGTCGGTAATATAGAGAGCTGGCCTCAGCAATACTTTGCCAACTTTTTTTACTAGACGTCTCAAAAATGAGTCTCGAAAATAGAAATCCGGAGTTTCACTACGTTTCTCTCGTACTGATCGATCGATCGTATCCATATCAAATCCTCTTCGCATCAAATCATCCTCAATATACTCAACTGGGTAATTTGTATTTTTCCGTATAACCCGCCGCCAATCTGCTACTCCACTTTGATCACGTATATCACCTAGGAAAAACTTGACCTTGAGGAATGGAAAGTGTCGGTCCTCAATTGCCGCCATTACGTCTCGATATGGGTGATCATTTATGTCAGTGTAGTCTATATATGAACTAAATTTAAAGCCCGCTTTGCTTAATAGATAGGTAAAGCGATCCTCATATGTGGCGCAAACATCGCAATAGTTTGCCTCGGGCTTAATATGGTTGAAGAAATCATAGAAGACATCTGATTGAATAACGGGCTGTTTTAGTACCATGAAATAACTCTGCAAATGAATGTGATTTCTACATACTAGAGACAACCCCCAAAAGTCACTATCCTGCGCATCCATCACTTGGAATAGTTCAGATAAATCAAAAAGTGGTCCATAGCACGAATCATTAGCAAGGATTAGTTCATCATAGGATTCAATTTCCTTGCGGCCAATTTTCCGTATCAATTCTTGCCACGATCCGAAATCATATTTGCCGTGTTTTTTGCAATAGATTGCTTTACAGTAGGGTTTAATTTTTGCTTTTTCGCTATCGTCTGCTTCAAAGTCCCCCCAATAATAAACATCAGCGATCTGTGAAAGCGATTTTAGATAGTAAATTACATAATCTGCAATCTGTGAGTGCGCATCGAACCCAGCAAAAAGGCAAAGTCGTTTCTTCTTTTCTCCCATATTGTTGTATTATAACATACTGCGGAAGAAAATCCGAGGGTTAGTCATCGCGTAGACCACAATCAAAATGTCGCAACGTGAAATTTTGATTGTAATAAGGATCACCATGACGATAGATTGCTGGCCACTTATTACGCAGTCTTTCTGCTTCTTGCTCCATACGTAAGCGTTTCGCATCGCTTTTGTCTATGCCACGGCTTTTGCTCTCATAATGATAAAATTTTGCGTGTGGCGTATAAACAATCAAATCTCCAAGCGCACGAATCTTTAAGCAAAAATCAACATCATTGAATGTGACCGCAAAGTTCTCATCAAAACCGCCAACCTTTTCATAGGTTGATTTTTTAACCATGAGACAGGCAGCAGTAACCGCGGAATAATTTTCGACACAGTTTGCGCGATTACCGTAACTAAATTCCGGTCGCATGCGATAGAAAACATGGCCAGCGCTACCACCGAATCCGATAATTACGCCAGCATGCTGAAGTTTGTTATCAGGGAAAAGCAGCTGTGCGCCAACTGCGCCAACCTGTTCACGCTCAAGAATTGCGACCATTTCTTTAACGGAATCACCGTCAATCATCTCAACGTCATTATTTAGCAGTAACAAAATATCGCCGCTAGCGTTTTGTACGCCATAGTTATTGATAGCCGAATAGTTATATTCTCCTTTAAAATTAATTATTTTGACATTTTTATTCTGCTTCAATTCCTCGTAGTAAGTAAAAGTTTCTGGTTCGGCAGAATTATTTTCTATGATAATGAATTCGAGATTTTGATATGACCCGTTTTTGATGGATTCAACCGCCTGCTTGAGGTCTAGGGCGTGGTCTTTATTAGGTATAATTACGCTTACAAGTGGCGTTCGTTTAAGATCATATTTGGTTCGATAAGTTCCCCATACATCCGTATACTCAATCGCTGCGATATCGACCTTACAGCGTTTAAAATGAGCTTCTAGAGCACGCCTTCCAGCATCAAAAGCATAGAGCTTATTATTAGGGTCCTGAGCAGTTGAGTTTTCGGCGGCGCGCCAGTGATATAAGACTCTCGGGATATGGTAGATAGTTGACGACGTATACAGAGCATCTCTAATTTTCTGAGTCTCTTGTTTTTGCAGTTTTTTATCTAATTTTAGAGCCATCTCAGTAAGTCGTAGGTATATATCATAATCTTGGGCACCGTCATAGTCAGACCCCTCATATGAACCATCGTCGTTTTTTATGCCTTCGAGTAGCTCTTTCTCGCATACAAAGAAATGATTAATGTAATTACAGCTTTCCAATAAATACGGGTTGAAATCTGGCTTCATGACATAATAAGCTTCTGGATCATCCTTGTACTTCACGACATCTTCATCGGAGTAGATAATTCTTATATTCCGATCGCAGTTCAGGACCTTAGCGTACTGATAAAGAGCGTCCGGCTCAACAAAATCATCATGATCGCAAAGAGCAATATGGGTGATATCGGGATCTTGTATAGCAAGCTGAATGGCTTGGTTTGTATTACCGGCAATACCGTCATTTTGCCCTAAGATTCGATAAATGATTCGCGGGTCTTTTTTTGCCTCAGCTTGCATTTGGTCAGTTAACGTAGTCTTTCCATTCTCTACTGGTGAAGCGTCAACCATAAATAGTTTAAGCTTAGTATAGGTTTGCGCCTTGAAGCTGTCTAGCAAGTCTCGTAAGTATTCAGGCTTCGTTTTGTAAAGTGGGATTACGACGCCAAAGCATGGGCAATATTTAAATTGCGTCTCGCGTTGTTGTTTTAATTCTTCTGCGGTTGGTCGAACTGTACGCAGATATTCTTGGTATTGGCGGCGCTGATTGGCGTACTGATATTGTAGACGCGATTTGAAGCGAGTAATGAATCCTCTCCAGCCATTTTTTTTATAAATCTCTATAGCCCTAGTGAAATTACGAGGATGAACTAACCCGAATACAAAACTAATTTTATCTTTAAGAGAATGGAAAAATTTTTTCATATTAATCACTAAGTTTAATAAGTTCCCATCTTTGAGCGGCGGTACTATTGCTAGCATATTGTTGAACATTAGCGCCGTCAAAATTACCGCCGCTATATATATCAAGCGCTAATCCAGACTTGAATGAAGTAACAGTAAAACTACCGTCGTTATTATCCTTAATATACCATCTCTGCGCTAAAGTGCTATTTGATTCAAAGACTTGTATGTTAGCTTCGTTTGAGATACTGCCGGAATCAACGTCGAGCGATAGGTTAGAGGTTACGTTGATAATCATATATGCATCGTTTGTTTTGTCATAGGTAAGACGCCATTTCTGAGCATCAGTCTGATTACGTGTGAAAATTTGTACATTCGTACCATTTCTCGCATTTGCAACCCCGCCATTCACATCCAAAGCTCGCTGCGAGCTAGTACCAGCAACTATCTCATATACTCCATTCTCGACTGGCTGATTATTAGCAGCAGAAGTAAAACGCCATGTTTGAGCCTTTGTTTGATTCGACTCATAAAGTTGCACATTCGCACCATTATAGTTACCACCATTCTCAATATCTAGGACGCGACCAGATTTCGCTGATATAATTACATAGCCATTACCCTGCGGCAAAATATACCATTTTTGCGCTGAGGTACCATTTTGGCGATACATTTGGACGTTGGACATATTGCCGGTACCTCCATTTAGAACGTCAAGCGAAAATTCTCGGTTTGGATTGATGATTGTATATGTTCCATCCTGGGCATTATACTTAACTTGCCATTTTTGAGCAGCAGTACCATTATTTTCATATACTTGGACATTACTGCCATTGCCAAGTACGCTGAGTCCATTAGTAATATCGAGTCGGAGATTGTCATTTGTTCCAGCGGCGATATCATAAATACCGTCTGCAATTGTAGCGTCTGGGATAAGATACCATCGTTGAGCTGGAGTTTCATTACTAGAATAGACCTGAACATTGGCGCCACTAGCCGTACTTCCGGAATCAACATCAATTGCGGCTATTTTGGAACATGCCGACAAAAGCGTCCTTGACCCATCACTGTTCGTAACGATATGCCAACGCTGTGCGCAAGTTTCATTTCTATCATAAATATGGATATTGGAGCCATCGTGAGTTGATTGGCTATCTAGATCCAGTGCTTTGCCACTTGCTATATTAATAAATGTGTAGCTATGATCGTCAGCATGATATTGCGTCTTCCAACGTTGAGTTGTCTGACCAGCATTACGGCTACGCATCGCAACATTGGAGCTATTAGTAGTGCCATCAGCCGTCAAAACAGTGTTGTATGTCAGTCCAGAAGCTATAACATATTCGCCGTCTGGTATAACTTGATATGTAGCAACTGGAATATCCAACTGAGTACTACCAAACCAATCCGTAAAATAAAGGTAGAAATTACGGTTACCGTAAGCACCGCAAACGTCGCCCGTACCATAACCAGCGTTCAAAGCGGAGGCGTTTGGCTGATATGGCGTATAGCGATAGAGGGCAGAGGTGGCGCGGTTTTCGATATAGACATTCGTACCGCCGCAACCAGGATTAGGATTGTACTGGACATAAACCGTTTTATAGGCGGGATAATTAGACCAGCCACCATTTAAAACTTCACGAAACATACTAGCAGCATTGCGAACCTGATTTTTGAAGCCATAATATTTGGTGCTACAAGCGGCAGTGTCGGGACAACCAAAACCGGTAGCGGCTCGATACTGAACCTGGTTTGGGTAGGTATCCGTAATTAAGCCTTGCTCTTTCTGGAGTAATACGAGAAGAACCTGAGGGTTGATCTTATAATCTTGGGCGGCCTGATGAATGATTTCAGCGGCTGTTTGGCCAGAGCCAATTACCTCGCCGTCACCGAAACGTTCTTCGGAAAGACAGATGAAGTGACCGTTCTCAAAATGCCAACTATTATTCGGATAAGCAGCCTTTAGGCGCAGGTATTTATTATAATCGTAATCGTTGCAAGGATTCTTAGACGTGAGAAAATTTTGAATGTCGCCAACCGACATGGAGTTATAATTTGACATTACGGCATCACTAATAATGTTGCCAGCACTAAATCCGGCGGTTGAGGCGGCAGAGGTCTTTTGCATACCACGCATTGCGAAAAAACCAAAACTCGCCATCATACAGAAAACGAAAACAGTAAAAACCGTAAGACGATACTTTTTTAATGCTTTATAATCTAATTTCAAACTCATAGGCTATACTCTCCCGTAATAGTTCCCTGCTTATCGCCGCTAATGAGAGTGATCTCAATCTGATAGACGCCAGGTACAACATCAATATTAAAGTCACCGCAAGCCGAAGTCGAAGCAGCCGCAAAAATATTAGATGTAGCAGTATAGACCTGACCGTTGCTGCCGGTAAGCTTAAGTTCACAACTACCTTCGCTAAGGTATTGATTAATCATAGTACCAATACCGTCGTGTGAAGCGTAAGTGATACTACCACTCAGTTCGTTGGAGCGATTGGGATTCTCACCCTCATACTGGACGGTAACTTGGTCGGGATCAGAATAAGGTTCATCCTCATCAATATGTTGGCCGTCATCTATAGGTGTCTGAGATTCAGAAATATCATTTTGCGCGGCGTCACTATCTTTAATGGCGTCTGGCTGCTGGCCAGGTTTAACTAGAAAAATAATAGCACAAACAATAGCAGCGATAATCACGATAATAACTAGCATCAAAAACCAGGCTCGGCGATAAAGCGGTAAACGGTGCTGAGCATTAGTAGTTGAATTTTGTTTTTTTGTTTTTGTCATAACCTGTTTTCTCCTGGCTTAATTTTAACAAAGACCTTTATAATGTCAACCTCCTTTAGTTTTAGTAACAGAAAATATACATTCTTCCCTGTTGTCCAGAGTATAGCAGAAGAGACGACAAAAAAGCAAGCAATAGCATGATGTTTTCGTTTTTAATTACTCTGCAGCTCCAATGACAATGGCAATACTAGCATCGCCTGGATAGATATCCCCAGGCAACTCGGCGGCAGACTGAGCCGAGATCCCGTAGCGTTCTTCAAGGGCGGCTTTGGTAGCAGACATAGCTTCGTCCATAACAAAGACACAGTATTTTTCGGCACAGTCACCGACCGCCGCGTCGTCAATCTCGCTAATCGTATAACCCTCGTCTTCGAGGCGGGTTTGTTCGGCACCAGCAACGCCAGGAGTTTCGGTAGCGTTGTAAATTGCAATCGTAGCCCCTTCGCGGACTGCCGGATTGCTACTAAACATCTTGTCGACATAAGCATGAATTTCACGATACATGCCAGCACCGAGATTTGGAATAACATATGAAATTCCACCAATTTCTGCGGTTTTAACATAATATATATTGTTATCGTAGTCGACAAGCGAGACATTGCGGATATCGGCTGGATTAAACCCAGCCATAAGACTGAGGCCTGCCTTGATGTTATCGGAGGAGAAGTTAGTACGGAGGTTATCCCCAAGGATGTTTAGGAGGTTAAAGGCCTCAGTGAGACCGACGCCATTGTCAATCATTTTCTGGACGATACCTTCGACGATTTTCTGTTGGCTGTTGCCGCGAGTAAAGTCGCCACCCTGGGTGCCATAGCGGGCACGAGCGATACCAAGTGCCGTCTCACCATCAACTTGAGCTGGTACGCCAGCCTGCATCACGACGCCAGTATTCCAGTAATCAGCAATATCTTCATCAAGTGTAACTGTAATACCGCCGAGTGCATCAATAATTTGTACCAATGAGCCCCAGTTGACATGTGCCCAATATTGAAAATCGATACCTAAAACTTCCCCGAGTTGCTCCTCTAGGGCTTCGGCACCAGCGGTTTCATCGGCACCATCAGCATTGTTGCAGGTATATACTTCATTCACCTTGCCCGCGAAACAAGCCTGTGAAACTTTCAGGTCGCGCGGAATGCTAAGTAATGCAACATCCTTGGTCTCCTGATCGAAGCTGATCACCATAATCGAATCAGTCAAGTCGGCACCTTCGTGCTGCGTGTTGCCAACGTCACCATTCATATTATAGCCCTCAGTACCAAAAACCAAGACATTCGTACGGCCGTGCTCGTCGGTCTCAAACGGCACGGTTTCCGACATCATAGAACCGATTACATCCCAGAGGCCCGAATTACCATTCGTGAGACGTGCGATAATACTGTCGCCCCAAATAAAGAACACGACTCCAGCAATTACTAGTAGTAAAAACAGAGTTATGAGGATGCGGCGGCGAACTTTGTGTTTCTTCTTCGGTTTACCGTCTTTCCCCTTTTTACCTTTCTTATCCTTTTTGGATTTTTTCGGCGGCTCTTCTATTGCTTCGTCGAGTAGCGAGTCTTCCTGGGTTAAACCTAAATCGTCACTATCATCCGACTTTTTGTCGCCAAATTCATTAAGCAATTCCGACCAGTCGTCACTACTCGCGTCAGTGAAATCATTATCATTTACTTCTGATAGATCTAGACCTTCGACCGGGCTGAGAAAATCCTCGTCAGCCGCAACCTTACGCTTGCGGGTAGCAGTCGGTCTTGTAATATCGGTCGTACGGCGAGTATGTACGGTGGTCTTAGTCCTTGGACGTGGCGCAGCAGTGCCGCTCGGCTTCGATGAGCGCGCGGAACGCACAGTCAATCCATCAATTGAGGTTCTACCCATTTTACTCCCGTTGACCTAATTATGCTTATAATCTATAATCTATTTTAACATATGACGACTAAATTAACCAAAAAACAAGCGCTTATTATTGAATTTATTAGTGATTATATGGGGTCACACGGGGTTTCTCCGACTTATCGTGAAATTATGACTGCGTTGGGGTTGTCCTCGGTATCGGCGGTAGCGGAACATATTGATAATCTGGTGAAAAAGCGAGCTTTAAAAAAGGTACCAGGCGCGGCACGCTCACTAGAAGTAGTTGACTTGACTCATCCAGAGACAGTGGAGTTGTTTCAGCATTATTTGATTACAGCAACGCCAGAAGAATCTCAAGTTTTACGTGAGGCGGCAGAAATTTTAGGATTAGAATTGTAAGATATTTGCAGTACATTGTACGTACAATGTATGTACAATTTATTGATTTGGCGTGATTTTTTCGATAATGAGCTGGCGTTCGCGACCTTCACCCTCGGAATGAGTAGCAATATCAGAATAATCTTGAGCGACTTTATGAACGATACGGCGGTCAGCGGCATTAAGATTAAGGCGGCGTGATTCCCCAGTCTGACGAACAGTACGAATCCATTCTTCAGCTTGCTCGGCAATGTGTTCAGCCCGCTGTCGCTTATAATCGGCAACGTCGACATTGACGCGAGTTAGGTCAGCATCGCGACTAGTTAGAGCCATAGAGACGATATGTTGGAGGGCGCGAAGATTATTAGCTTCACGACCGATTAACAACGAGTTCATTGAAGTCGAGGGGATAGCAAGTTGAATCACCTCATCGTCAAGGGTAGAATCTACCGCAACGTTAATCCCGAAAAAGGACAACAAATCTTCGAGGTATTTAGTGGCAAAACGGATTGATTCGTCTTTGTTCATGTAATTTCTCCTATTTACTTCCTATGCCCACGTTTTTTGCTCTTGGCGGTGATTTTGGTAATCTTAGCACCGTCGCGCTTCTCCTTAACAACTTGACCTTCTTCAATTTTGTTAAGCTCACGAATGATTTTCTTATCGGCAGAAATCTCCATTTCTTCAGTCTTTTTGCCGAGGATGTATTTTTGCTGAATTCCAGTCATAATGTTACTAATGAAATAATAGAACACTAGGGCGCCAGGAAGATTAATCATGATTAAGAACATCATGATTGGCATCATCTTGGACATCTGACCAGACATCACGGCGTTTAGCTCGGTCTGATCAGGCTCTTTGCCGTCGGCAGCCTCTTTCATAATTTGACGGAAAGATTTAGATTTCTGAGACTTCTTTGATGGGAGCTGCTGACGAGAAACCCAATACTGAGAGAAAGCGGAGGCGACTGCGAAGAGCAGGATAATAAAGGCATTAACTGAACCAAACCCAGGGCGAGCATCAAGATCTAGAAGATTAAAGAGCTTGGGATGAAAATCGTAAGTTGAGACCGGCGTGTCATTGATTTTTTGAGTTTTCTCTTCTTCACTTAGATTACTATCGTTACGAATATTTTGTACTGTTTCTTGATAAGCGAGATACGGCTTTTGAAGCTCAATGACTTCGTTCACGCTGTCAATTTCGCGGACGAACCCATAAGCACGCTTGTCGAGATTATCAGATAGAGTCGGCTGAACCATGACGCGCACGGCGGTGTAGAGAGCGATGAAAATAGGTAGTTGAATAAATATAGTCAACATCGAGCGGAAAGGCTTGATGTTATTGCGTTTGTAGAGGTCCATCATCTGGAGCGATTCAAGCTGACGGTTACCGTTACAGTTCTTTTTGATTTCGGCAAGTTGCGGCTGAATCTTGCGCATGAGACGAGTCTGATGGAGTTGCCGTTTTACTAGCGGCCACAGACAGATTTTAACTAAAACGGTAAAAAGAATGATTGCGAGGCCAAAATCTCCTACAAAACCATAGATAACAAATAAAATATTCGTAATCGGTCGAACGATTATAAAATCAATTAACTCAAACATGTGATTATATTATAGCATACCTTAGTTTAATCGACTACGCCCTAATAGGTCATGGATGAGGCGGCGCAAATCCCGGAATGGCATGTCGATGACGGATTTATTAAAAACAACAAAAAGGCAGTCCATATGGTCGGTAAATTCGGGGAGCTCAAGACGAAGAGCTTCGTAGATACGACGCCGAATACGATTACGACCGACGGCAGACTTGAGAACTTTTTTTGAAACTACGACACCAAAACGCTGATGGTGATGGGTATTAGGAGCGTAGACTAGAGACAGAACTGGTGTCCGAATCGTCTTTCCCTTCTGATAAGTATACCTAACACCACCGCGCGAATGAAATCGGTATCTTTGCGACAACATGTATATATTATAGCACTAGGCGCTGAGACGGGCGCGACCTTTGATCCGGCGGCGCTTCAAGACTTTCTGCCCAGACTTCGAGCTGTTGCGCTTCATGAAACCGTGTTCAGCTTTACGTTGACGTTTGTGTGGTTGATAAGTTCGTTTTGGCATATGATGATTCTTTCTATATTAACAAATACTTGTTCTAGTATACCCCAGATATCCACATTTTTCAAGAAGTTTTCCACACCTAATATACCGTTTAGGGGTCAGTTGTGGAAAAGTCGACCTCTGTAGGAGTGAGGTGATATTATAACATGTTTTGTTTTGGGGGTGAAAACTGTGGAAAAGTCGGAGGTTGTTTGGTATAATTAAGATAAGTTAAGGAGGAGTTAAGGGGTCTATGTTTGACGTGTGGAAAAATGTGCTGGCCGAAGTAGAGCAGACGATTCCGCGCGAGCAATATTCGACCTGGTTTACGGGAACTGAGCTCGTAGACGTAAATGAGGGGATAGTGACGATTGGGGTGCCGAACGTCTTTAAGATTAAACAACTTCAGGTAAAATACTCCGATATTCTCAAAAAAGCATTTAAAAATAACAGTATAGAAGTTAGAGAGTTAAAATATGTCGTTCAGGGCGGTACAAAGCCGAAGGTGAGGTCGCGCGAGATACCGGTAAAACCGGCTACCCCAGAGAAGGTTGCGAGCGTAGCAAGGGAGACTTTAGGTGAGAGCAGTGCGAGAGGTGGCGGGTTCCAGACTGGTCTGAACGCGCGCTACACTTTAAGTAATTTTGTGATTGGGTCAAATAATGATTTGGCGGTAAGTGTAGCACGAAGTATTGTGGATAAACCGGGGTCAAGTTATAATCCGTTTTTCTTGTATGGTGGTCCGGGTCTCGGAAAAACACATTTAGTACAGGCGATTGGTAACGAATTATTAGCAAAAGATCCAAAGCTAAAGGTTTTGTATGCGCCAATGTCGAGTTTCTATTCCGAGTTTATCAATGCGGTGCGCAGTAATAAAGGCGATGAATTTCATCAGAAATTCAAGAAGCTCGATGTGCTGATTATTGACGACTTTCAGATGATCATGAATAAAGATCGGTCACAGGCGGAGTTTTTTGATATTTTTAATGAACTATATGGGCTAAATAAGCAAATTATCGTAACGTCCGATCGACTGCCAAATCAGATCAAATCGGTAGACGAAAGGCTAGCGTCAAGGTTGGTATGGGGCGGGACATTTGACCTACAGCTGCCACAGTTTGAGGATAAATGCGCGATTTTGAAGGCGAAAGCGGAGTTTATTGGGGTAGAAATTGAAGATGAAGCAATTGAGTATCTAGCGGAAAATGTGCGAACTAATATTCGCGATCTTGAGGGAGAGTTCAATCGGTTGCTCGCGGTAGCGGATTTGAAGAATATGACGCCACTCGAGGTGATTAACGAGGGTTATGTAAATCCGACGCAGGGGGGAGGCAATAAAGCGGTGTCTCCGAAACAAGTTATCGAGCGAGTGGCGAAATTTTATCAAATGACGCCAAAAGAGATGTGTAGCAAAAGTCGAGTGGCGCATATTAAAAATGCGCGGCAGGTAGCAATGTATTTATTATCAAAAGAGTTAAGCATGAGCACGCCGAAAATTGCGCTAGAAGTCGGAGTAAAGGATCATACGACCGTAATGCATGGGATTCGGAAGATTGAGGGGGATTTGAAGCTGAATTTTACTTTGCGGGATCAAATTGCGGCGATTCGGGAGAAGATTTATGGATAATTATAGAGGTAGCTGGAGTTTGTTCGGGTTTTTGGACTTGTTCGGTTTTAAGTGTTCGGGTTTTTGTGGACGCAGAGATATAGTTTCGTGTTCGGGTTGTTCGGTAGATTTTGTGGAAAAATTGTGGAGAAGTTTGTGGGGAAAACGGTGGGAAAAATGTGGAATTTGTTGTGGAATAATACAGAGTGGGTTGGTTTTACACAGTTTTGATGGATTTTGTGGAATTTTTCGCAGTCTTGGTGGAAAGTTTTACGGGTGGATTTACACATGGTTTTATCTCTGTAATAGCGGTGGTTTTGCACAGTTTCCACATAGCCTATTACTACAACTATTAAATATATAGAAAGGAAGAGAATGGAGATTAAGATTTTACAAGAAAAATTAGCAAAGGCATTAAATAATGTAAGTCGGGTAGCTGGGGGAGCAAGAGCGACTTTACCGATTTTGAATAATGTACTTATAAGAGTAGATGAAAGAAAGGTAAGTCTTACGACCACCAATCTTGATATGGCGGTAGTGAGCTATTTACCGGCAAGTCAGAGTAAAAATGGGGTAATGACGGTGCCAGCAAGGTTAATGGCGGAGTTTGTGGGAAATCTACCGCGGGGCGAGGTGGTGGAGATTGTGAGTAAAGATGATAAAGTGACGATTAAGGCGGGAGAATACACTTCGACAATTAATGGAGCTTCGGCGGAAGATTTTCCGGAGTTACCGGAGATGGATGACGCAAAAGCGGTGAAGTTCCAGATGGAAGTTGAGGAGTTTAAGGCGGGGTTGTCGCAGGTGATGATTGCGGCGAGTAATGATACGACGCGACCAGCACTGACTGGGGTGTACTTTAATACGTTTGAGGGGGCGTTGTATCTCGCGGCGACAGACGGGTATCGGTTGGCGGAACGAAAGTTTATTGAGAAAGTCGAATCGGAAGTGACGGCAATCGTGCCAACGGGGAGTTTGCAGGAGGTGCTTAGAAGTATAGGCGACGATGTGAATGAGATTGAGATATTGTTTGATGAGACGCAAGTGAGATTCCGGATCGGCGAGATTGAGGTAACGTCGAAGTTAATTAATGGTTCGTTCCCTGATTATAGGCAGTTGATTCCGAAAGAGACGGAGATTGGTGTGGATTTGAAACGAGATGAATTGGTGCGGGTGACGAAGCTTGCGGCGTTGTTTGCGAAAGAGGTTGGTGGTTCGATTGTGTGCAAAACTAGCGTGGAAAATGGGTGTTTTTCGATTGCGTCAGTAGCGAATGAGTTGGGGGAAAATAATTCGGAGATTAAAACCGAGGTGGCGACGGATGGTAAGGTGACATTGAACTCAAGGTTTTTACTGGACGCTTTAAATGTTTTGGATGGTAATGCGGTGAGGTTTGGTTTTTCTAATAAACTAGATCCGGTAGTGTTAAAAGCGGAAGGTGATGATAAGTATATACATATTGTGATGCCGCTTAAAGGATAGTTCCCCGGTATGGTGATTCGGAGCGTGAAGCTGGCGAACTTTCGGTCGCATGAAAGTTTTGTTTTGAAGTGTAATCCGCAGACGACGGAGTTGGTTGGGGAAAACGGTTGTGGAAAAACATCGGTTTTAGAGGCGATTTACGAGGCGATGCAGGGGAAAAGTTTTCGGGCGGTAGATCGGGAAATTGTGCGGCGAGATACGGAGTTTTACCGAGTGGAGCTGGAGTATGGAGATGGGCGAATTGTGACGGTAGTGTATGATGCGGGAACTGATCGGAAGGAGTTTTTGGCGGAAGATAAGAAAATGCGACGGCTTGCGAAGAAAAATAAATATCCAATAGTGCTGTTTGAGCCAGATGATTTGAATTTAGTTGGGAGTAGCCCGACGGGTAGGAGAAATTATTTTGATCGGATGTTTGGGCAGTTATCGGAGAAGTATGGGGTGGCACTGGCGAGATATAATAAAGCGTTGAAGCAGAGGAATGAGCTATTAAAACAGGAGGTGGTGAATAGTGGAGATTTGTTTTCTTGGGATGTAATGTTGACGAGGTATGGGGCGGAATTACAGGCGGAGCGGGATGGATTTGTGCGAGACGTAAATGAGCGATTGACTGAAGTTTATCGTTCGATTGCGGAAAATGATGACGAGGTGGAGATGAAGTATGTGAGTGAGGTGGATGGTGAGAGCGAATTTTTACGTAGGCTAGAGGAGGGGTTTGAGCGAGATCGGATACTTGGGTATACGAGTTTTGGGGTGCATCGCGATAATTATGAATTTGTGTTTAACGGTGTAAAAGCAGATGGTTCAGCGAGTCGAGGCGAGGTGCGGTCGATGGTAATTGCGTTGAAGTTTATTGAGGCGGAGATGGTGATGCGGGAGACTGGAAAAATGCCAGTTGTGCTGCTGGATGATGTGTTTTCGGAATTGGATGATGTGAGACAGAGATGTTTGGTGAGAAATTTTCGGGAGAATCAGATTATTTTGACTTCTACAAGAAGTCAAAATAATCTGGCTATTTATGTTGGGAAGAATTAGTTATTTGAAAAATTATTTGCGGCCTCGAGGATACTGGATGGAACATTAGGGGTATTGATTTCGGTGAGAATAGGGTAAGGGGTTGATGTAAGACGCCAAAAGTTTCCGTCCTGTATTAAGATTGCCTTGTAGGTAACAACAGTGTAACGTTCCTCGGAGCCGGTGACGATATTCGTGTAATAGTATCCGTTCTCCTGTTTCCCTGTTTGAACTTGATAGTCTGTATCCTTTAATCCGCTTTTTAGATACTCCAGTGGGTTGGAGCTTTCATTTGGTTGAATTTGGTTTTCGAGTAAATTATTGAACTCATTAATGGTTATATCGTATTTGGTGATTTGATCTTCTGTAGAAGTTGCGAGAGACTTGAGTTTAGATATAGCGGAATCAATAGAGGTGACAGAATATGTATTGATTGTAATGGTTGGCGTATTTTGTTCGCTATTATAGGTGTACCCAAGTTTGTATAGGCTATTAGTGAAAGGCAGTTGCTTGAGAATAGGGTAATCTGTGCGTTGTTGCTCTCCATATTGATTGGATAACATACCAGCAATACCTTGCGCTTCGTAAAATTCCTTTGCGCGTTCGCGAGTGATTTCTTCTCCGCGTGTGGTTGTCGCGGATAAGAGGCCAAAAAGATACTCTGTCCCGTCGTCGATCGTAACCGTATCGGTTTGTGTAGCGAAGTCGGGGTTTGTAACTGTTAGTTGGTATTCGCCAGGAGTGATATAGTTTTGGGCGTTATTTTTGAGCTTCTTTCCATTCAATGTTACTTCTGCACTAAAAGGGGCGTACTTGACAGTAATTTTTACTTTTCCCGCCCTACTAAGTGTTTGGATGGTGAGGATAATGAGAGCTACAGCTAATATAGTACCAAGAATACTGGCAATAGCGATTATTTGTTTTTTTGTCGGATTTTCTTCCATAACGTGTTCTCCTTAGCTTGAACCCTTACGATACCAGCGGACAATTTCACCTCGCCAGCTATCATATACTAAATCTTCATGTCCAGCCATAGGTGCGCGACCAGAGTTGGTGCCGTAGGATGCGGAGGCAATTTTAGATTCAAAACCGCTGATTTCTCCGACATAGACGAATGTATGGCCATTAACGAAAGCGACATCTCCGGGCTGGAGGATGCTGGAATCAATACGGGTTGATGCGGAGCCATTAAGTAGTGTCCAGCCATTGGATTTAACCCAGTTTTCTTGTGTATCAGTAGGGCCTTTACTGTTATTATATTCTGGTTCGAATCCGCTGTCTTGGAGTAGGGTAGTAACAAAGCCGCCGCAGTCGATTCCGGCTACACCATTTACGGAGCCGCCAACGTATTTTCCTTCGGAAAGGCGTCGGCTAACGGCAGAAGCATAGTCTGGCATACGTTCTGTGAAGGTTGCTTTGTGGTAGGTTGGCCAAGCGTACTTAAGAACAAATTCTTGTAAACTGCCGCTATCTACGCAACCATTAGAAGAACCGAAGGTTTGTCCGTTGAATTTATTATAGTATTTTTGAGCTGATTCAATACGTCCTGTATCGGTATAGCCTCCACGTTCAACGTATTTGCGGTATGATTTTGCGGCTTCTTCAGGAGTTGAACTTTCGTTGCGAAATTTTTCGTAACTGGATTTTTCGCTATTTTCGGATTCGTCTTTGAGAAAGTCAAGTTCTGCGGCGTAGATTTGTTTGGCGATGTTTTCTCCAACGAGTTCGACGAATTTCTTACCATCAATGGTATAGCCTTTACTATATCTTTCAATATTTTTGAAATACTGGATTAAGTCTGGATAGTTGTCGTTGATGGAATGAAGAAGTTGAACTCGGCGTCCCCAGGACCATTGAATTAGACCAACACCATAAGATATTGAAGCATCATTGTAGGTTGTATCCCATCCCCTGTTTTGAAACTGGGCTTCATGTTGGACTGGATTAAGGTAATTGGATTCGTGATCCATATTCCCCATGATGCCAGCGGCTTGTGTTTCGGTAAAACCTATACTAATAAGTCCAGACCAGACCCACTCTTCATAATTAGAGCCAGCTAGGTTGACTGAGCCAGTAGCACAGGCACCGATAATTCCTTCAGGATTGTAGTAGTAGACTCCGTTGGCATATAGCTCGTCGAGGGTAGTATTTGACATACCAGCGGAGACGGGAGATGTAATAAGTATTGTTAATAGGAAGCTGATGATGAGATTGAAGACATTTTTGATTTTAGTTTTAATCATACGGCATAACTCCGGTTGCGGATGTCGGCGTAGATGGCATGTTCGGCGACGATGGCTTCGCTGGCATGATTATCGGATTCAAAGTTCTTCTCGAAGCCCTTGTAGCGGAATTCGTAGTCGAGTTTCGCGATGACTTCTTCTCCGTTTAAGGTATCAGAAGTATCACCGTCCATGGCGATACGGGTACTGGCGTCGTAGTTGTCAAGGAAGTTGTAATAGTAGGCGACGTCGAGGATTATTTGCGCGTCGTCTTTGCTAAGTCCAGAAATACGAGCGAGATAGCCGGAAGGAGAATTGTCGAGAGGGTTCTCAGCTTCGTATTCTTCGAGGTAACCTATGACTGGATTTTTTGAGTCTTCATATGCACCTAACTGTTCGAGGATGCGTTGGTCTTGAATGTAGCGTTGGTAGTATTTATATGTACCCCATCTAGTATTTTCGTCGCTATTTGTACAATATTGTCCGCTTGCCCAATCCATATTTTCTTCATCTTTGGCGGCATCATAAATATCAACAAGATCGCCGATGATCGGTAAGGATCCTAGAATCATAGTGACGTTGCCACCTTTTTTCATTTCTTCAAGTATGCCGGCATCAACGGCTCCATATGGAGAATCGCGGTCGTCGCAATATGTGATGAATTTGGCTAGATCACCGTCTTTTTTGATATCACAATTACCGTCATCATCACAGGTCATTTGATCTTTGATGGCGTTGATGTAGTTTTCGTCGTCAGGCTCAATGTCTAGGGTTGACATGTCGGTAGTGGTAATAGGATTACAATACATATCGCCTTTTGCGCCGATACTTTCAAGTAGTGGACATTCTCCGAAGGTCATAATATAGGTTTTTTCGCCATCAGCAAAAGCATTGCCGGTAAGGTTGGCGATTGAACTTGAGGTAGTGCGCATGAGGTTTTTAATTTTCCCTGTTAATTTGGTGGAGCTAGTAGTGCCGAATTTATAAGCAATACTACCAAGAAAAGTATTCTTAGAGGTAATATCGAATGGGCTGCGATTGTAGCGGTCAACCTCAGCGTCCATAGCGATAACTTCGTTATTGAGTTTATTGTAGGCTATGATGGCTTCTTCGGAAGACGGGGTTTGGGCGCTGCCGGTGCGGCCGATGCGAGTATTGGCGGCAAAAGCTCCGCGGGCGAGAAGTTCGCCGGCAGGGATGCCAGTAGCATCTTCAAAAATATTCGTAAAGAGAGCTTTTGCGACGGCTGGTACAAGAAAACTAAGGGCAGCGCCCATAACAACGTTCGTGCCAATACCAATAACTGCACTCATGGCGTAGGAAGCGAGAGTGCTAAGCCCGAGTGTCCCGATACTGACGGCGATCGAAACAACAGCGGCTCCGGTTTGTGTGACTGCGCAAGTGTGAAATGCGGCAGCGGTGGTTGTAGCGGCGCCACCAAGAACATTAATAGTGCGTTCAAGGGAAAAATTATTCGCCATATTGGTATCAACAGACATTCCGGTCATGATTTTTTGCATACCATTTGCTTCAATAGGAGCGCCACTGATTTTGCTAGTACCAACTTCACTGGAAATACCGGAGTCGTCATCGGCTGTGAGAATATCGCCACTAAAACTAACTTTATTATAATCGTCATATTCAACTTCTTTGGCGTCGGTAGTTAGAAAATTAAGCATACTATTAATACCAGACTCGCTACCGTAGCCCATTTTCATTTTGCTAGGGTTTTCGGCGAGACCCATAAAATAATTAATAGATTGGTAAATTTCGTTGGCGGCGACGGCGATGGATATCATATTAGCAAGTTTCATGAAAGTACAGCCCCAACCTGTGACTTGCGAAGCGATACTGGAAACTTTTTCAACTTTAGAAACGCTAGCGTCAATGTAGTTTTTAGCTTTGGTTTTGGCGGTATCACCGTCTATCCCATTACTGTCGGCTGAACCGGTATCTCGAACTGGCTTTTTTTCAGTTGTAGTTTCTCCAGTGTCTGGGTCTTCGACTTTTACTTCTTCTTCGTCGATGCCAGAGGTTTTAGTGTCGGCTTTGCTATTAATATCGGATTCCTCGGTCATGGTCTCACGGAAAGCCTTTGTGTCGGCATCAGAGTCGCCAGATTGTTTATAATCTTTGAAGGCATTGCGACTAATGCCGAGTTTGCTATAGACTTTATTTGCGATATTATCAAAGAAGCCCATAATGCGACCGCGGCGAGCGCGATTGTAATCGTCACGGAATTCAACGTTTTCATTATAAAATTTCGCAAAATCATCGGCGCTAATGTCAATGGTTTCTCCGGAGTTATTAGTAAATTTCAGGATTCGACCTTTGCCGCGACCTTCAACTTCGATATTGTTGCGAGCGAGATTATTTTTGAAAGTACTTGTCATATTGGCGTATTTTTTGGATCCAGTCCAACTAGTAGTAACGACGTCATCACCTTTCATCATGTATTTTACGATGCGGGTGGTACGAGCGGAGTCGGAGGCATATTGTAAATCTGTGACTTCCGTAACGACTTCATTAAAGGCTGGTGCTAATAAAGAGTTTGTACTACCAAGAAAAGCACCACCACCGGTCATAAGGGCGAGACTGAGGATAAGCCCGGCGAAGCCTTTTTTTCTAGCATTGAGCCAGCCACCTTTTTTCTTACTTTTGCTTTCCTTGTCATCATCGGGTCGGCCGTTGCCGCGATAAAAAGACTGCTCGCCGCTAAATAGGGCGTTGTTTTCAGCTTCTCGTAAGGCGGTTTCGGTGGGCATATTTGTTACCTTTTATCTCCTGGGCGAGTGGTAATTAACTGTTCTTCGGTCTCGGAGGCGATAATCTGGATATGGACGTGGTTGGCGCCAGCGAAGAACAGACCTTGGCCAACTGGGAAGTTGGCGAGGCGTTTCTTTTCTTCTTCGGTGAGTTTGAAAATGTCGCTCAAAACATCGACGGCGCTGACATTTTGCTTCAATAGCAACTGCATAGATGAGTTGGCAACAATCGCGCGACCCATCTTGCTGCTCATGAAGTCCTCGACGTCTTGGGTAATAGTTGTTAACCCGAGATAATATTTACGGGCGCGTTTTGCGAGACTGAAGAGGAAGTTGGCAGAATCTTCATATTGCATAAGTTGCCATGCCTCATCAACAATTAGGAGGCGTTTTTTCTGTTCGGCGCGAACAACATTCCAGACGTGACTCAGGACGATATACATCGCAACTGGGCGAAGCTCGTCTTCGAGGTCGCGAATATTGAAAACGACCATACTATTATTAATATCGACGTTGGATTGCTGGGAGAAAATGCCAGCAAAAGTACCGGAAGTATACTTGCGCAGGCGTTGAGCGAGTTGTGGACCAGTACCGCCCATATGAAGAAGGGTATCGTAGAGATTAATGATGGTCGGAGGGGTGCTTTGGTGGGTGAGCGGGTCACTAGTGATACCGGCGCGAGCGTAAGTGTCGATCAAAGCTTGGTCGAGATCGGCTTCTTCGTTCGCAGTTAGGCCAGTTTGTCCGGCGACAGAGCCGCCAAGCATGAGACGGAACAGACCATGCAGAGTGACTAAGTTCGCACGCAGAGCGTCATTTGCGTCTTCGCTATCAACGACCTTCGGTAAGTCAAATGGGTTGATTCGGACGTCAGAGTTCAAACTGAGGCGGATATAGCTGCCGCCGACGGCATCGCAGAGTTTCTGGTATTCATTCTCTGGGTCGATGATAATAATTTCAGAGCCGAGCATCATAGAGCGGACGGCTTCAAGCTTTACGGCGAAAGATTTACCAGCACCAGACTTTGCAAAGACGACGAGATTGGCGTTTTCCAAGCTGAAGCGGTCAAAAATCACGAGACCGTTATTATGCATGTTGACGCCGTACAGAATACCGTTTTCTTGGGTGAGGTCGGCAGAGGTGAATGGGAAACTTGTGCTGATAGCGCCGGTGTTCATGTTGCGGCGAATTTGGAGTTGGTCGGTACATTGCGGCATAGTGCTGTTCATTCCCTGCTCCTGCTGGGAGCTGGCAACCTTACTGAAGACCATTTGTTGACCGAGTAGGGTCTCGATTTTGTGTTGGACGAAGCTAAGTTCTTCGAGTGAGTCAGCCCAAAGCGTAATGTAGAGACCGAAACGGAAAAACTTTTCGGCGCCGACTTGGAGTTTGTCGCGTAGTTCTTCGGCGTCGCTGATGGCGGCTTCGAGCTCTGGGTCACGAATTTTGCCTTTTTCGGCATTGACGCTATAGCTGGCTTCGAGCTGAGTAACCTTCTTGCGGAGGTTTTTCATGACAACAGTGGTCTCGACAGGGTAAATATACATCGAAACATCAAGAACTTCGTCGATATTGATTAGACCAGAAATCCAGCCCGTATAGAGAGTACGAGGATAGCCATAAACGTAAATTGTGCGACCGTATTTCGTACCAAGGCGGAAATAACTAGAATGAATCTCGATGCTGCTAGGGGAAATCAAGTCACGGAGAGTGGTGATTCCCTGCTCAAAGGCGCGTTGGATTTCAGCTTCTTCGGCGGCTTGTGATTGTGCGGCGATCGCGGCTGCGTCCTGTGCGGCGGCTTTTTTGGCTTTCCGTCCCATGTTATTTCACTCCCTTCTTGACGTATGTTGTTGCTAGTTTACTAAAATCGACGAGTGGTTCACGAACGGCAGTGTCAGGGTTGTTGAAGTTATAGAAGAGCTGGCTGAGTTCTTTCGTGTTGAGGCGGACGGATTGGATGCCGATTTGGAAGAGACCAGAGACTACGGATTCAACGCGGTTGTTTAGCTCGTCAATGGCTTTGTTGTAGGTATCGCGGTTGATACGGGTAACGCCAGGGGCTTTGTTTTTGCCGAAAGCCTTGAAGAGGTTTTTGGTTTGCTCGACGGCGCGTTCGAGATCGGCGGAGCCATAATACGGGATGACAATGAAGAAGGATTTGTCCATAATGTTAGCTTCTTGGGAAAGGATGTCGATGAAGTTAATATAATCATCCATCAGGACACCAAGCAACATATTGTCGTTGTCGCGGCGAATTTTAGATAGTTTTTCAATATAAGGACCAATGTCGACTTTTTGGGAACGGACGAGGATTTGGACAGTGAAGTTGAGTGAGTTGAGGAAGTTTTGGTAGCTATACTCGACACCTTCACGTTCTTGCTCGGACATGAGGTCGAAGTTGATTGATTGACAGGCGACAACGGCGCGGAAAGAACCGTCTTTCATAATAACGAGGCTATCGCGGAGCTCAGAAAACTGTAGTGTGGCTTGAGTAGAAATAGGAGTCTCGATGATTTTTGGAGCTTCAGGAGTAGTGGGGGCAGCGGGTTGAGTAGGCTGTCCGGCGGTTGGTTGTGGAGCGAAAGCTGCCTGTTGCATAGTAACGGGTTGTTGACCAACAAACATGACTGGTTGTTGAGGTTGTCCGGGTTGGAGGTTTGGTTGAGCGGCGGGTTGTGGTTGAGTCACAGGAACAGCAGTTGGCATTTGTGCCTGCGGGGTCTGTGCTAGCGGTACCTGAGGCGGCATCATATTGGCAGGAATAGACTGAGGAGCAGCCTGGGGTTGTTCAGTAGGTGGGGTTTGGGGGGCGGTAGCGCCCGGTAGAGGGTTATTTTGTGGATTCATAATACTCCTTAGTGTAATGGTACATAAACTTCGCTTTCGTTTTCTTTGCGGATGCGGTCAGCTTGTTGTTCGATAGTTTCGACGGAGAAATCGGGGTTGTTGGCGAGTTCGGTCATCTGGGCGGTGACGGTTGGAGGGATGGTAGGTTGGACGATGACGTCAGATTCGGGGCGATTCGGCGAAAGAGGCTGGATGACTTTTTGACCGCCGATGGCTGGGGCGGGAGTGGCTGGTTTGTCGGGGTTATATTCGGAGTTTTCGATAGCGTTGCGCATTTGATTGACAACTTCGGCATGATGCTCTTGTTGTTCCTTGGTGATGAGGTTGCTGAGGCGAGTCGTGCCGGTATGGTCAAACATGTCAGTGGTATTATAGGCTTCAGCGTAGAACTCGTCGCGCATTGGAGAGTTGGCGGTTTTGATAGCGTAACCTTCGGTGTCGACGATATTTGCCAGGAAGGAGAGGCGATGATTAGCTTCTTCTTGGGTAATGTCGCGAACACGTTTTTCTTCAACCTTTTTCGGGGCGGTGATGAGGATGGTTGATTCGCTCTGACCGGGGATCCAGAAGCGGCGATTGGGTTTCAGATAGAAAGAGACGATAGCAGCGACGTAGGTTTCCATAGGCTGGTCCTTTTTCAGCGGGAGGGCGAGAATGAGGAAGAAGATGGCAAACGGAACTGGAATGATAGCGAGGAGCGGAAAAATTTGAAAGAGAGCGACGGCAAGAACGACGGCGCCACCGACAATCATAAGGTAGATAAATTGTCGAAACGAAAACGGGCCGAGCAGCTTATCGTCGGCTTCGACATCTTGCGGGACCTTATAACTAGCCATACTTTTATTTTATCATGAAGTGGGCGAAAACGGAAATATTGCCCACCAAAATTTCACCTCCCTATAGAGTATAGAATACGCGGGGGGAGGTGAAAAGTCAAGCTCCTCGTCAGTCCAAGCCCATTATAGGCGGCCGTAAGCGCTGTCGATAATGGAAACGACTTCTTGGTAGAGTTCGTCGATGAGTTCGCGGTCTCTGTTGAGGTTTGTAAGATCGCTAATGGTGTCATAGGTATTGTTGAAATGTTGGTCGTATTGGATGGTACCAATGACGCTTTCGAGCTCGTTGTAAGTGTCGGGGTTTGAGAGTGGGCTGTGATTACCGAAGTAAGTGCGAATTGCTTGGCTGACGGTATCAAAATCACTGTTGATGTCTTTGAAAATGTTTTCTACGTCTCGGACGACGGTTTCATACGGAACGTTGCTATAAGCATCGTCGTAAGCTGACTCGCGGAGGTCGCGATTGAAACCGCTAGCACCGCCGTTTCCGCCGCCGCCGTTTCCGCCGCCGCCGTTTCCGCCGCCGCCGTTTC
>CALBZW010000021.1 GCA_937889535.1 uncultured Candidatus Saccharibacteria bacterium
ATATCTCTGTGCACAGAGATATTTTGTTTATTTACAAAATATCTCGAATTCACTCGGACTTTAAGAGTTTGAACAAGTCTTATTTATCGAAAGAGTAGCAAAAAACCAGCGCAAAAAGTCTATTAGAACGAATAGACAAGAGAATTGTAGAAAATGGAGGATGATAAAATGAAAAAACGTATTTTTTCGGTAGTTGCTATGTTGATGATTATGGTTACGCTTGCAGGGTGTTCTCAGGCTGAGAATGTGACGGTTCAATTGAAAAATGACGCTGATGAATTCAAAGTTGTACGTAGAGTCACGGTCATTAACCTCAGAACCGACGCAGTGCTTTATGAAATTGAGGGCCGAATTTCTTATACCGTAGAGGAAGATGGAGATTTTTCAATTGTCGCACAGACCGGAGAAGAGACTTTTAAGCGTGATTCGGTCGGTGTAGGTCAAGCAGGTAATGGAATAACTTACATTGTAGAGCAGATAGAGCCGCTTGAGGAAGACCCGTATCATTATGAAATTCGTATATATGCCAGATTCCCTGAAATTTCTGTAGTCAGGTAGCGGGAACAACTCGATAGATAAAACCCATAGTCCAAACTCGTATAGAAGAGCCGCTACAAAATGCAGCGGCTTCTTTTATTTTCTCTCTTTACAATCCCTAAATAATCATATATTATATAAGAGTAGAGTTGGGGCTGGTTGATATTAGCGCTCCGACACAAATAATAATTAAAAGGAGAAAGAATGGCAGAATTTGACCGTTCCAAGCCACATATTAACGTTGGTACGATGGGCCACGTTGACCATGGTAAAACTACCTTGACGGCTGCGATTACGAACGTACTCGCAAAGAAACTTCCATCGGATGTTAACAAAGCTGTTGCTTATGACCAGATCGATAACGCTCCAGAAGAGAAGGCTCGTGGTATCACGATTGCTACCTCCCACCAAGAGTACGAATCTGAGGGTCGCCACTACGCTCACGTTGACATGCCAGGTCACGCTGACTACATTAAGAACATGATTACTGGTGCGGCTCAGGTTGATGGTGCTGTCCTCGTCGTTGCGGCGAATGATGGTCCTTTGCCACAAACTCGTGAGCACGTCCTTTTGGCTCACCAGGTGAACGTTCCGAAGATTATTGTCTTCTTGAACAAGATGGATCTCGCTGACCCAGAACTCGTCGAACTCGTCGAGATGGACGTCCGCGACCTCTTGAACAAGTACGGTTACGATGGTGACAATACCCCAATCATTAAGGGTTCTGCGACGAAAGCCCTCGAAGGCGATGCTGCTAACGAAGATGCTATCATGGAGCTCGTCAAGGCTATGGATGAGTGGTTTGAGGTTCCAGAACATGATCTCGATAAGCCATTCTTGATGCCAGTCGAAGACGTCTTCTCGATCAAGGGTCGTGGTACGGTTGCTACCGGTCGTATCGAGCAGGGTGTTGTCAAGTTGAACGACGAAGTTGAAATTGTTGGTCTTAAAGATACTCAGAAATCGGTTGTTACCGGTATTGAGGCCTTCCATAAGACTCTCGATCAGGGCCAAGCTGGCGACAACGCTGGTCTGTTGCTCCGCGGTATTGAACGCGATCAGATCGAGCGTGGTCAGGTCATCGCTGCCCCAGGCACGATCACCCCACATACCGAGTTTGAGGCTCAGGTTTACATCTTGAAGAAAGAGGAAGGTGGTCGCCACACTCCATTCTCCAAGGGTTACAAGCCACAGTTCTACTTCCGCACCACTGACGTGACTGGTGAAGTTGAACTTCCAGCTGACAAAGAAATCGTCATGCCTGGTGATACGGTTACCTTCAAGGTTAAGTTGCTCGCACCAATTGCTATGAACAACAATGACCGCTTCGCTATCCGCGAAGGTGGTAAGACTGTTGGTTCCGGTGTTGTTACCAGCATCATCAAGTAACAAAGTACCGTCTTGGTATAGAAAAACTTCCCCGCGAGGGGAAGTTTTTTGGCTGCGTGAAAACGCTGTTGCTTTAATTATTCTTCGCTTCATGCTAGCATGAATAAATAATGCCAACTTTTCGTATCATTCGCCCAATCGACTTAAGACCGAAACCATCTAGGTATGAGGAGCGGGTTGCTGAGCTTTGCGCTGAATGGTTTCAGAGTGACATTAGTTTTGTTGTGCGGAGTCACCACACCAGCCCAGACATTTTAGTCGTCCGGACGAATCAATTTTGGGAAATTAAGAATATAAGGGGTTGCAGCAAGCATACAATCGAAGATAATCTTCGCAGAGCCAGTAAGCAATCTCAAAATATAATCATTTCGCTTTTAATATCATCAAGAATGAGCACGTGTACCGCCGAAGGCAGAATCAAGCAAGTGCTTCAGGCTAGGCGCATGCCAATTAAACATGTTCTGCTAATTACGAAAATGGGAAAAATTATTGACATAAAGTAATTCCCGCTCTATAATAGAGCCAACAGAAGGCAAATGCGTCCAGTATTGGACAATAGGTTACCTTCTTTTTTGTAGACCTCTTGGCGCTATTATCAACTTCTGGTATGATATAATAATGAATCGCGAAAAATCTATCGTCCGCGCCAGTTTCATTGGCATTATTTCGAATGTCGTCTTGGTTGGCTTAAAGATGCTTGTCGGGGTTATCGCCGGCTCGATTGCCATTATTCTCGATGCAGTTAATAATTTTACCGACATCCTCTCGTCGGTCGTCACGATTGTCGGTACGAAACTTGCCGCTCGCCGCGCAGATTCCGGTCATCCTTTCGGCCATGGTCGTTCCGAATATATTTCCGCGCTCGTCGTTGGCATGATTATTTTCATCACTGGCCTGATGGCACTCTTTGAATCCGTTCCAAAAATCATTACCCCCGAACTCGCGGACTACTCTTGGGCGACGATTGCCGTCGTTGTCTTGGCGATTATCGTTAAGCTTGCTCTCGGCACCTATGTTCGTCGTATGGGGCGCAAGTATGACTCGAGCAGCTTGGCGGCTTCTGGCGTCGATGCGCTTTTTGATGCGCTCTTGTCGTTTGCGACACTCATTGGTATTGCTGTGACCCTGATTTTTCAGATTAGCATTGACGGTATTCTTGGCGCTATTATTTCACTCTTCATTATGCGCACCAGTTTTGAAATTATGATGCAGGCTTCGGACGATATCCTGGGCGGCACTGCGGATCGTGAGCTCATGCGCAAGATTAAGCATCAAATTTGCACCTTCCCGGAAGTCAGTGGTGCTTACGATTTAATGTTGCATAATTACGGCCCGACCGATTTGATTGGTTCTGTCCAGATTCAAATTCCAGATAGTTTGACTGCGAAAGACATTCATCGTCTCACGCGCGAAATCTCGCATCGAATTTTTACACGTTTTGAAGTTCGGTTGACGATTGGTATTTACGCAGAAAACTCCGACCAGCCCGAGAAGCGCAAAATTAAGGACTACCTTTTAACTCTGCTCAACGATTATCCTGAAGTTCGTCAAATGCATGCCTTCTATGTCGATGATGACGAGAAATTGATTACTTTTGATCTCGTCGTCGACGAGCATTTTTCTGAAAAAATCAAGCGTCAGATTACGAGTGCTATGCGGCGTGAGTATCCGAATTATAAATATCTTGCCACAATCGATTATGATCTCGAGAATGTGGATTAATGCTATACTAAGTACAAGATGCGCGAAATTCATAAAAAGCTCAGTAAGGAATATTTTGACGAAATTGCCAGCGGGCATAAAACTTTTGAATATCGTGTAAATGATTTCGACTGTGAGCCGGGTGACATTCTAGTCCTAGAGGAATACGAATATGACCAGGGCCAGGGAACGACGGCTGGTCGTCGGCCTACCGGGCGAGTTTTACGCAAAAAGGTTGGCTACGTCGGGCGCACTAAGGGTTTTGATTGGCTTGAGCGTCCAGACGTGAAAGCCGACTTCGAAAAATATGGCGCCCAGATTATCTCTTTGCTTGACGAATAACTAACTAACTACAACGCCACTAGTGGCACCTCCGGCGCCACCACCATAGTACAGTTACTATTGGCTTTTGTCCGTAGTGGGTATATAGCTCTAACGAGTGGGTATGTCTACAGTATCGGCGAGTACGGCTACGGCTGGTCGCGTACGGCATACTCGTCTACCGGCGTCTATCGTCTCGGCTTCAATCCTACTGGCGTCTACCCGTCAGATGGCTTCAATCGTTACCCTGGTTTTCCCCTCCGCTGCCGTACTTCCTTTTCCTCCATTAGGCACTACCTGGGTAGAGGCAGCGGAGGGGGAAAGCGCCATAATGATTCCAAATACTTGAAGAGTTAAGATTTATTGAGTATGAATTTAAAAGATAGGCCTCAGTATTAGACTTCACAACACTAGACCAATAATCGCCAAAGAATCCCATACCACCAATCGTAGCTTCATCGACATTAATCCACCCGCTACGGACAAAAGCCAATGGATACTATAATTGACAAAATAATCATCAGGTGATACAATATAGATATGTCCCAGCCATTACAGATGGCGGTGGGCGAAAATATATTCAGGAGGTGCTAGTTTATGAATGCAAGCACGTTAAAAAATCACAAAAGGAATCAGAAGAAACAGGGAAACACTGAACGCCGTAAACAGGCGAAGCAGGAAATCGATAAGGCTCTGGACGCCAGAGCAACTGATTTTGCCGAGGATGCTCGCAAAATCAACGAACTCTATGGGAAATATGCGGCAATTAACGACGCCAGCGGCTTCGCTGAGGCTGTCATCGATTACGCCGGCAAGAGTCAGTGTTTGGTAGGGCACATCACGGAGATCCGTGCTATTGTTGACGGTCGTCGCTATCTGGCCATCCCGGGAGATGTGCCTACGCCGCAGCAGGTGGATGAATCTACCTCCGTAGAAGCGGCAAGCGAGGCTTATGATCGTGAGCAGAAAAATCTGGAATTCATGCATCGCGAATTCCAGAAGCTTTTGCGCCAGATCTCCTAACTGCCATATACCTTTCCGCTCCTCGTTTCCTCTGACCTGTATTTTAAGCCCCGCCAGTACTATCGGCGGGGCAAAATTATTGACTTTTTTGCCCTGGTGTGCTATAATGGAAATATAAGGTATAAGCATTACCCTAAAAATTCATCGACAATCCGTCTAGAGATTATCTGAAGTTATAGGGTGAAGAAAGGAAAATATGACCGAAGCCAAGAAAAACGAAGGCTTGAAGATCCGTATCCGCCTCAAGGCGTACGACCACCGCGTGATTGATCAGAGCGCGAAACAAATTGTTGACACTGCGATTCGCACCGGCGCGACCGTTTCTGGCCCAGTGCCACTACCAACTAAGCGCAGCACTTTCACTGTCGTGAAATCGCCACACGTCTACAAGACCGGCGGTGAAGCCTTCGAGATGAAGGTTCATAAGCGCCTGATTGATGTCTCGAACGCTACGCCAAAGACGATTGATTCTCTGCAGAATCTCTCGCTCCCAGCTGGTGTCGATGCCGAAATCAAGATGCTCTAAGAAGTAGAACTATGAAAATAACTCCCCATGTATGGGGAGTTATCAGTTTACGACTTACTAGTACTGGCCAGGGACGAGTTGACGTAATTCATAAAAGGCCGGATCATCCCACGCACAACATAGCGGACGCTCTTCTGTATACACTATCGTTACTTCAAATTCGTTCCAATCCCAGACTGTCGGCCTTACGGAATAATATCCTGGAACGTATGGCACTTCTATTTCGGCGCATTGATCTGGATAGAAGTATACTTCTATATCATCAGTTGCCTCAGTGCCATCTTCGTAGACAAAATGCACTACACCTCTCTGTTGCTCGGAATCAACTCGTTCAGTGGTGAAATCGACCGGCGTCATGTAGCTTGAATTCTCGCTAACACGTTTTAGTACTCTAACCTGCTCATCGTTGTCGGTTACTTCACCCGTATTGGGATCAATCTGTGGCCAAGCATCTCCCCATTCAGAGCACTCTAAGCTGTCCGGTTCGTCAGAGACTGCGTCTTTCGAACCAAAATCTTCCGGCTTAGGCTGAACAGTAAACGCTGTGACCTCATTTTTCGAGAATAAGCTACTGGGCCGTACGCTAGACTCTACTATCCCAACAGAGGACGTTCGACGAGATAAACCCACACCGCAAAAGCCAGCAATTGCTACGACAGCTAAAACCATTATTATTCTTTTCTTCATTTTATACCCTCCTATAAAAATCTCTGGTCGCAAACTCTTAAGGTACCTTAAGAAGCCTGATATCAGGCTTCTGTGTGCTCTAAGAGCCTGCATTCACCTAATATAGCTGCATCTTATATCTCCATTATAGCACATATTATCAAAAAAGTCAATACTTTTTATGCTAAAACCCAGCAAAACGCAAGGTTAGTCCGCTTTTATCGTTTCTGTGCTATAATCAATACATGACATTGGTAATGCGTCTGAAGAAACGCTTTTATTTCGTAGCTGCTGGTTATTTCCGTTTTTTTGCAAATTTTGCTCTCCGGCGCTGGAAGCCACGCGTGATTGCAATTACCGGTTCCGCTGGTAAGACGACCATGCTCCATCTCGTTGAATTTGAGCTTGGCGACAGGGCGCATTATTCCCACGATGCGAATTCTGCATTCGGTATTGCTTTTGACCTTCTGGGAATGGACGGTGTGCGCGGTTCGAAGTTGCGCTGGCTGAAGTTGATTTTTCAGGCGCCTTTGCGTGCCTTACATTATAAGCGCAGCGGTGAGTTTTATATTGTTGAGATCGACGGCGAGCGCCCGCGCGAGACCGAGTTCCTTGCTAGCTGGCTAAAGCCGGAAGTTACGCTCTGGGTGTCTCTCGGCTTGTCGCACGCAGTGCAGTTTGAACAAGAAGTTAAGGAGGGTAAATTCCCGAATCTCGAAGAAGCGATTGCGCATGAATTCGCTACTTTGCCGCAGAATACGACGGGGCGCGTTTATATCGACGCCGATAACGAGTTAATGCGCCGCTCGACCGAGGGGATTAAGGCTGAAGTTATTGCCGTGAGCCGAGATTCGCTGAAACGTTACAACGTCTATCCAATGCGTACTGATTTTGTCTTTGAGACGGCTTCGTTCCACTTCGCTCAGCCCCAGCCTAGAGACATCGCAGCTCAGTTACTCATGCTTGAGGGTCTAGTTGGGTATCTAAAAATTCCGCTGAAGACTGATTTTTCGACTATGCCGGTTCCGCCTGGGCGTAGTAGTTATTTTGCCGGAAAGAATGGCCTGAAAATCATTGATAGTAGCTATAATGCTCATATTATTAGCATGGCTAGCATGCTTGAGATGGTGGGGAGTCTTCACGCTGGGCATAAGTGGCTCGTGATTGGCGATATCGTCGACCAAGGCTCGCTTGAGCAGGAAGAGCATCGTAAACTGGCCGACCTGATTGCGGACGCGAACCCAGAAATGGTGATTTTAGTCGGCCGACGGACAAAAGAATATACTGCGCCGCGGCTACGTGAGCTTGGTGTCGAGACTCGGACGACGCTTGACCCGCATAAGGCTCTGAAGTTTATCGAAGAGAATACCAGCGGCGATGAAACTTTGATCTTTAAGGGCAGCCAGTATCTTGAATGGATTATCGAACAACTGCTGGAAAATCCCGAAGATGCCGCAAAACTCCCACGCCGTGAACCCGCCGCCGTGAAGCGTCGTGCGAAATGGGGGCTGAACTAAATGGCAAAGACGAAATTATATATCATTCATGGCTGGACTTATACTGTCGCCCCTTGGGAAAAGACGCTTGAATTATTAGAGAAAAAGAACGTTGACGTCGAAATGTTACATGTGCCAGGCTTGACGACTTCTTCCAAAAAGGTTTGGACGATTGAAGAGTATGTGAAGTGGGCTGACCGCAATATCCCGGATGGTGCGATCGCTTTGGGGCATAGTAATGGGGGGAGGATTTTATTGAATTTGTGTAGTGCGAACCCGGAGAAGCTAAAGCAGCTGATTCTACTCGATGCCGCTGGAGTGTATGAAGCGTCGTCGAAGCGCGACGTTGCGCGCAGCCTGTCGAAAAAGCTGAGTTTTTTGAAAAAAGTTCCAGGCTTGACGAAAGTCTGGCATAAGCTGACTGGCGCGACCGATTACGCTAAGGCTCCGCAGAACATGAAAGAAACCTTGGCAAATATGCTGGAATCAGACAAGAAACTTGATTTAACGAAAGTGACTACGCCTACATCGATTCTTTGGGGTGAAGCTGATGCTGTGACACCTCCACGCCAAGCCGAAGTTATGCATGAAAAAATCCCCAATAATGAGCTCGAAATATACCCTGACTGGACGCACGCACCATATATTTCCCATCCAGCAGAGCTTGCGAAGGCAATCCTGAAAGTATTAGGGCATCCGCCAGAGGTTAAGCCGGTCGTAGAGGAAACTGTATCTGATACGACTAAGGTTTCGGCGGCACTGGCGATTAAACGCGCTGAGAAACCGACTTTAAAAGCGAGTAGTGAAACAAACGGTGTAGCCCCTGATGTGCCGACTAAGTTAACCTTACGTAAGGAAGGTAGCCCGACCGAAGGCATGGTCGTAAGCGATGATGAGGGTGCGGCGGTTAAGTACGAGGCGAAGGTTACGCGAACTCCGAAAAAAATCACCGATACCGCTAAAGTCTCGGCCTCCGCTGGTTTTCGCAAAGCCCTGAGCCGCAAAAAGACTCCTGATACCGACGCCGCGCTCAGTTCAGCTTCGGCCAGCCTAAAAAAGGGCAACGGCGCAAAGAATGTGGATGACGCAAAAACTCGGTCGGCCGCTCTTGCCATCAAAAAAAGTGGCGCGAAGGAGACTAAAGAGGAAGAGTCGAAGAGTATCGTACCTGAAGAAGTTTCATTTGTTGAACTCGAGCCGGTTGTGCCGGTTGGTATGATTTCTAGCGCCGATGTACTAGAGAGTAAGGGTAGACATAGGTCAAAGATGGCAGGAAAGAAATCGAAGTCTACGAAGAAAGGCAAATCATGATTTTTCTAGGTCAGGCCTCGAATTATCGCCCTAGTAAGGCCTTGGGGCATCTTTTTGCCTGGGGTAGCAAAAAGGACTCTTTAGAGTTGAAACGCAAGCTAGCCGAGAGGTATGGCGCGAAAGTTGATGATGTATACCTGTATCATACCGGGCGCTCAGCGCTTGCAGCCGGGATTCAAGCCGTCGCACCTGAAGGTGGCGGAGTTGTGATTCCTGGACTGACTTGTATTGCGGTTGTCCGTGCGGTGCGCGCGGCTGGCTGTGTGCCGATTTTTGTCGATATTGACCCCGAAACGTTGCAGTACGACTGGGACGCTCTTGACAAAACGCTAAAGGTTTGCTATAACGTAAGTACAATAGTAGCGCAAAATACCCTTGGGCTACCGCTTGACATGGAGAAGCTCGAAAAAGTCGCTCACCAGCACGATTTGAAGATTGTTGAAGATTTGGCACACTCGGCTGGGCGATTCTATCCCGACGGCCGTGAGATTGGTACGGTTGGGGTCGCGAGCGCACTAAGTTTTGGTAAGGGGAAAGCGATCGATACGATGGCTGGCGGAGCGCTGGTATTGCGCGGCAGGGCGCGAGTAAAGCCAGTGCAGCCGACGCAGAAACCGTGTCGCGGTGACCGTTGGCGCGAAAGATGGTATCCGGTACTAGGCGTGATTATGAGGGCGGGATATCATATTGGACTCGGAAAAGTATTTACGGCGGTATTTTTGAAATTTAAATGGATTCAAAAATCAGCAGATGCGGAGTTGAGTCTTAACACTCGGTTGACGCATTGGCAAGCGAAGCTGGCGGGCAGGCAATTGGAAAGTTTGCCAAGTACGCCATTGCGTGGATATGCCTTTGTCCAGAAGCGAGACGAATTATTGAAAATATTGAAGTCGAAGGGGTATTATTTAGATGAAATCTGGTACGATACGCCGGTTTCACCGGCACGCTACGCTAAAGAAGCGGCTTTCCCGGAGAGCGAATGTCCAAATACCGTGAAAGTTGCGGCTGAAATCATTAACTATCCGAGCTGGTATAGCGCCGAACAACTTGCTCCAGTGAAAGAAATCATCCATAAATGGCAAAAAGGGGCGCATGAGTAATATGGGGAAGGCAGAGCAAGGGGTACGTCCAGAGCGGGCAGCGCTGGAAGAAAAATGGCAGCAGATTCAGGCGCATTTTTCGGAGGCGAATTTCTTGCAGTCGCCAGCTTGGCAGAAGATGAATGAACTGGTGGGGCACAAAGTGATTATTGATGCTAACGACGATACTTGGTGCCTGATGATCGTGAAGGATGCGAAGCGCGGACGCTATCTCGAAGTCCCGGGTGGACCGCTCGTAGATTGGGGGAATGAGGAACAAGTTAGGCGGGTTTTTGGGCGGATTCGAGAGACTGCCAAACGAGAAAAATGCGTTTTCGTGCGGCTTCGACCACAACTCGAGCGGAGTGCGGAAAATGAAGTGCGCCTGGAGGCATTAGGGGCGAGGAAGGCTCCGATGCACCTGCACGCTGAACATACGGTCATCATTGACTTGACCGAGAGCGAAGAGCAGTTGTTGAAGAATATGCGCAAGCAGACTCGGTATGAGGTTAGGCGTGCTGAGAAACTAGGGATTAAGGTCGAATGGGGAAATGGCGAGGAGTTGTTTCGCGAATTTCATGCCGTGCAAGCGGAGACCGCAGCGCGGCAAAAGTTTGTTCCGCCCGATTTGAAAACGCTGTTGGCCGAGCGCGAAGCCTTTGGTGAGAACGCGCGGATCTATGTCGCGCGTACAGCGGAGGGCGAAGCGGTGGCGTATGGGCTGGTATTGATTGATGGAATAGAAGCGGAGTATTTCGAGGCCGCTTCGACGGAGCTGAACCGTAAAATCCCGGGGGCATATGCCTTACAATGGCAAGTGATGCGCGATTTGAAGGCGCTAGATGTTAGACGGTATAATTTGTGGGGCATTGCGCCGTTAAAAGTTACCGGAGGCAAAGGACGGCATGTCGTTGCGGATTCGAGACACCGTTACGCCGGCGTTACGACTTTCAAGACCGGCTTCGGCGGTGAGGTCATAGAATATGTCCCAGCGCAGGATATTGTAATTAAGCGAATGAGGTATGGTGTGAATTGGTTAATTGAGGCTATTAGAAAAAAGAAAAGACATCTATAATTCCATTATACCACAGATATTAGAAAAAGTCAATACTAATCAATTGAAACGGAGCAAAATGAAGATCATCGACGCTAAAAATCGTGAAAAATGGGATCAATTTGTCACTAGTCATCCAGAGGCGAATTTTCTACAATCATGGGATTTTTATGAGTTTCATCGCAGTCGTGGGAATGAGATTGTACGTCGCGTTGCCCTAGACGATAATGGCGAGATCGTTGCCGCATACGCCGGTGTCGTCGAGGATGCGAAGCGTGGCCGACACCTCGCGGTGGCGGGCGGACCGATTTTGAATTGGGGCCAGCTAGAACTGGTGGAGGCGATTTTCCGGGATATGGCTGAACAAGGCAAAACGCATAAATGCGTTTTTGTACGGGTCCGCCCGCAGCTCGAGCGGAGCATTGAGAGTCTGGAGCTGATGCGGAGACTCGGTGCGAAGCCAGCGCCAATGTATTTGTCGGTTGAGTTCGCTGGCGTGCTGAATCTCGAAAAGGATGAGGACGAGATTTTGAAAGGCATGCGCCAGAGGTTGCGACGCGCACTGCGTAAAGGCGCAAAAAACGGCATCGAAATCGAAAAGAGTACCGACCCGCAGGATATCCACGAGTTTTATGAAATCCAGAAGCAGACCGCCGGTCGACACGGTTTTGTTGCTTTTTCTGAGGATTTTCTAACGAAGCAGTTCTCGGCTTTTGCGAAGCATGGCGAGGCAGTGCTGTATTCCGCGAAATACCAAGGTGAAACTTTGGCGCAAAACTTTATGATTTTTTATGGCAATGAGGCCTCATATCACTATGGCGTCAGCTCAGAACTCGGAACGAAGCTATCTGGAGCACCACTGTTACATATGGAAGCGATGCGCGATGCACGTGAGCGGGGAATTGGACGATATAATTTTTGGGGAATTGTCGGTGAAGATGAGACTTGGCATCGTTTCTATGGGGTTTCGCAGTTTAAGCGCGGCTTTGGTGTCGAAGAGTTTAAATATGTTCCGGCTCATGATATTGTGCTAAAGCCAGGCCGATATGCGGTAACGAAGCTCATTGAAGGTGTACGCAAAAAAGTCCGGCACGTTTAATATGGAGCCCTCGAACGCAATAGATGCGACGAGGGCTTTCATAAGGAAAGATCGGCACCGAACTGGGCAACCTAGAGGCAGCGGAGGGGGAAACCGTTCCAACGATTGTTGTTGTTTGACGGATAGACTTCACTTGGATTAACGCCTAAGTTGTAAGCGTTGGTAGTAGATTTAGCGGTACGAGACCATCCGTAAAGATTGTTGCCGACGTTGTTGACTGCGCCACTATTAGTATTGACGTACCCGCTACGGACAAAAGCCAAGCCAGGCAAACTTTCTAAAAAGAAATCACTTTCTTCGGTTCAGCCTTAGCAGAACCCAATTTTCTTGTCTCCTTTTGTCGTCCTTTAGACTCTTGGAGCGTGATTTCACGATCTTTCGGGCGGAACCTTGAGCGGTCGGAGCTTGACCTCTATCACCGCTCGCCGTTCCCATGAGCCTAAAACTCACTATTTCATTTTAGCATAAGCCGTTTATTACAAATCAATGCTCTCACCGCTACTTAGTGGCGCAAATTCACCACCAGTTTCCTCGCAAGCTCGCCTTAGCCAGTTATTATAGACCCCATTTCCAAACTCCGAGAGCAGGGCATTATGTACCGGTAATACGATTTTTGGCCGCACGGCTTCAATATACGCCATACTCTCGTTTACCTTGCACCATGGCGCCGCGCTCGGTACCAAGAGAACCTCTGGGCTGTCTATGTCCTCCGGCATATCAAACGAATCGCCCGGATTCACAATCATCTCGTCGATGACGACGCCGATATTGTCGCAAGGCACTTCGCCATCAATAATTTCACCGTGATCCTTCCCGAAAAATCTTAGCTCAAACCCACTGAGATTAATGCTGTCACCTGCTTTTACGGCTGTCGCCTGGTCAAATTCCTCCACAGCATCCGCCACTGTCAGGATTTGCGCTTCTGGATTGCGGGCTAGAAGCGCACTAACTCTTTCGGGCTGCAAATGGTCGCCGTGTCCATGTGTTATGATAATTGCCACGACATTGTCCAGCTCCGGTAAAGGCGTGGTAAATTCTACCGGGTCGCAGACAACTCTCCGACCCTCTTTTTCGATAACAATGCACGAATGGTCAAACTTGGTTAATTTCATCTTCCTCCTTTTCCTCTATTATAGCATGTCCTGATGCGCGGTTTTCTGCCATAAAATAATATTTATGCTATACTAGAGTAAAATTTAGGAGGAATTATGGCGCATATTAAGCGTAAGTATATTGATAGCCATTGGCTAGTATTCATTTTTCAGGGAGCAATTGCCTTATTATTTGGTTGTTTGACCCTTTTCACATCCGATTCGACCTCGGCTGGACTTGTGCCGGTTATCGGAATTTTTCTCCTCGCGCTCGCTATTGTCGAGTTTGCTAATTCAATCTATCGTAGTTACAATCGCCAGGGATGGGCAGTCTCGACCGCTGTAGCGGTTTTTGACGCTCTATTTGGCGTCTTATTGCTATTTATGATTAATGAGGGTATGACTTGGCACCTCATATTAATTGCGGCTTATACGTTACTCAGGGGCATTTTTGAGCTTGTAATTGGCTTCCGTACTACGGTTGACCCCACCGACCGCTTTATTTGGTGTCTCTGTGGCCTCTGTGGCCTTCTATTTGGCATCGTAATTTTCAACTCGGGTCATCTGGCTAATGTCGATTTCGTGCGCTTTTTCGGGGCTTATATGATGATTCTCGGGGTATCTAGCTTGATTTATAGCATTCACAACCGCGAACAACAGCGCGAAGACCGCATAGCTCGCTCTGAAGCGGCTCATAAGGCTAAAGTTTCTCAAAAATCCAAGAACTCCAAAAAATAGGTCGGCACGGCAGTTATTTCTGAAAATATGTTATAATGAGGTTTCAAGGAGATACTTTTTACTATGAAATACCGTAAACCTACTAAAGCAATTATCACTGATGCGGGATGCGCGAGTCGATTCTTGCCGATTACTAAGACCGTTCCGAAAGCCATGCTGCCAATTGGTGCGAAGCCAATTATGCAGCTCGTCGTCGAAGAGTGTGCGAATGCTGGTATTGAAGAGATTATTATTGTCGCGACCGCCGAGGGGAAACCGATCTACGAAGATTACTTCTATAATGCCGCAACGAAGATCAAGAAACAGCTTGCGTCGCAAGGTAAGGATGATCGCTATACGCCAATCGCTGACTTGATGGAGCTGCCGAAGATTGTTGTTATCGAACAAGACCCGTCTTATCCGTATGGGAACGGTTCACCGATTGCTAGCGCGCGCAAGTTTATTGACGATGATGAGGCCTTCGTTGCTTTGTATTCGGACGATGTCGTTTTTGGTACATCGGATGTGAAGACCCTGATTGAGGCCTATGAACGCAATCCTGAAGCTAAAGCGGTCATTATCGCCCAAGAAATGCCAACCGAGGTATTGAATAAATATGGTATTATTCGCCTCGCCGATGAGGAGAGGATGACACTGCATAATATCGTTGAGAAGCCAAAAATTGAAGAGGCGCCGTCGAACTTGACTAGTTACGGGCGCTATTTGTTGACTCCGGAGGTATTCAAATATCTCGACCCGCGCAACACCGGGCTGGACAATGAACTTTGGACGGTCGATGCGATTACGCGTCTGGTAGAGGATGGTGACGTAATTGTTGAGAAGACTCGTGGCAAATGGCTTACGACCGGTGATCCGAAGAATTACTTCATGACTTTGTTGCAGTATACCATGGACCACGAAGATTATGCTGGCGACGTCAAACGCATGATTAACGAGCAATATTAAGAGTTACGGTAGGAGGTAAAATGAACGTAGCAGAATGGATTCTAGTAGTATTATTATCGGTAACTTTGTTAATTTTCTTGGTATCTGCCATTGTGTTGATTATCAAGCTGATTTTCTTGGCCGAGGAAGCGAAAAAAATCGTCCAAACTGGCCAGGGAATCGCAGCCAAAGCTGACGACATTATTGATAATGTCAAAGGTATGACCTCGGTTGGCGGGATTGTAAAAACTTTTGCAAACCGCGTCATGGAAAATCAAGAGCGTAGGTATGCCGAGGAAGACGCCGCGCGGGCTGCCGCGGCTGAGGAAATGGCAAAAGAGGCGGCTGCTGCTGAACGGGAGGCTCGTGCTGCCGTTCGCGCTGGTGCCAAGGTCAAGGCTGCTGCCAGCAAAGTAAAAAGTGCCGCCAGTAGCGCCGCGAAAGCAGCGAAGAAATAATAACTAGTCGGTAATCAGGCAGTAAAAAGAGCTCAGCAGCTACGCTGGGCTCTTTTAAAGAACTTACTTTTTCAATTTTGTTTCTTCGCAGACTATAGCAAACGTCGGCATCGGCATTGGCACTATAACCTCGAAATCCCAACCTAAATATGCCGCCACTTGTAAGCAGAAATTAAAACTTGCATCCGACGCCGAGTGCCCTCGATAGAATTTTCGACCCATTCGCCGTATTACTCTGGAATCTACGCGAAATCCGTTTGACGCATCCATGGCATAGCAGAAAGACGACGTGACTACGATTGATTTATTGCAAACTCCATTCGCCAGATACATCAGGTCTTCTGGAGAAAAAGCAATCGGTTCGTCCCCCGGATGATTATGTACCATAACTCCGCCCGGATTCTGTAATATTAAATGAAGTTCATCCTTGCCTACGGTCGCTATCGTCGGGCAGTTGATTGTCGATTCGCAAATTTTCCGCTCATCTTTGGTAAAGAAGGCGACGTATTCGACCTTCTCGTTGCGGAGATTCATCATGACCTCTGGAATAGTATCGCCATGGTTTGTAGCCACTGGCTCGCCCCATTCCTCCAAAATAAGCGCATGTCGTCGCTGCTGTTTGGTGTCTTGAATTTTGAATAGTTCAATTCTGAGCCGCACGAACATGGCAATAGCCATTAGTATAAATAATACTTTCATGGCTATTGAGTTTAGCGTAAAGGCTAAACTCAAATCGGCTATAAGAGTTCCTGCGTAAATACCGGCCGATAAATAATTGAAAAATTGACAGGTTGCATAAATTTTTGAGTTCTGCATTTTTATCCCCCTAAATTGTAAAAGTATTCTAGGACATAGCCTATCTTATTATTGTAGCACACATCTGCGAAAAAGTCAAGAGCTACGATCTTAAAATATCTCTCTACCTCAATAAAAATGGCACGATCACAAACGACCGTGCCAAATTTTAGAAGGTGAGACTCTATCTCTTGTAGGCCAATCTGACTGATGTCACTATAACTGCACGTTAAACAGATTTCGCAATTGATTAACGATGTCATCAGTCTGCGCATTAATCAGTGCTGCTTCATTTACTTCGCTGAGTCGCCGCAATTCCTCCGAATCGCTCAGATTATAACCTATCGTATAAACCGGAACCTTCATTCCGCCGACAATATCGGTAATTCTGCCCAGACTATAGCCGCGATTTTGCTCTCCGTCTGACAGCACGAACAGCATCAGCTTCGCATCCGGCACTTCTTCGGCCTTCTTGCTCAACATATCCAGCGCCACCAAGACTGCATCATAAGTCGCCGTGCCGCCGTTCGCAGTTAATGCTTTTACTGCGCCCGAAAAGTAGGCTCGTTGCGTCTCATCGAACTGCTCCAATTCAAGATTGATGTAAACATCGTCCGAATAAGAGACCAGCCCGATGTAGTTATCGCTGCTTATGTAACTTGCAGTTGAAATCAGTGACTCCTTCAACGCATTGAGCGGTTCGCCGTCCATCGACCCAGAAATATCAGCTACGAAAACTGCAATAATCGGCTTGCCGCCGTCTTTGTTAGCTTTCCAAATTTTCTGCGCCGCCAAATATCCGGCACCGTCCAGCCCTGCACTCTGCTCTTTATAGTCATCGTGCAAATTAAAGCCTTTTTCATCAGCAATCTTCTGCGCCTCGTCACTCAAACAGTATTCGACGAACAATTTCGCTGCTTCCTGCTTTTCGTCCGAAACGTAGTCGAACGTATATACAGGATGGTCATGACGGATCCCCGCCGGAGTATAGACATAATCCTTCAGTTCAGGCGTATTATGATACGCCTGCTCTTCCATTACCATCGCTTTGATAATGCCTTTCGCCGCCTGCTCCCGCAGTACCGCCGTCGTGTAAGCTACCGGCGGAGACTGTTTCTGATAATCAAGCAACTTCTGGGATGCCGTGTCCGAAAGCGGATTTTCGGAATCAAAACTGTACAACATCGACGCCAAGATATTCAGTCCGGTCGACGACGTGTACGGATTTGTGTATGCGAACGTTAAATCGCCTGCCAAGCTTGCCTCCAGGACCTTATCTACTGTGACACTCTTATACTTTTCGGTAAAAGTTTCGTAAGTCTTTTTCTCCATCAGGATTCCTGCCGTATTACCAGCAATCCGATCGGATATTTTTACGATACCAAGACCTTTGCTACGCAGCATTTCTCCCCAAGCGTAGGATGACGGTATATAGACGTCTGGCCGATAATCGCCCTCCGTCATATAGGTTACCACTTCGCCGGAGGTTATTTTGCGCACTGTCACACTCACGGTTTTTCCGTTAATCTGAACTTTTTGACTATTAAAATTCTTCGCCCAGACATTCAAGAGATCGTCCGGAGCATCCGCGGTCAGCTCGGTCGCGCCCGCTATCTCGACATCAATCTGCCCGCTACCCTTCGTGGTCAGCGGGAAAGTATCTATGCTTGCCAGCGCTTTCACTTCTGTACTGGTGTCATAGATGTCGAGTGGCGCGTCAACGGTTGACGTATTAACTTTCGTCAGCTTTGACGAAAGTTCCTCTACTGCTTCGTTATAAGTCAGAGTTTTGCCCTCTTCATAACCCGGTGTGCTGCAGCCAGTTAAACAGCAAATTGCGACCAACATCATGGCCAAGATTCTCTTCGTTGTACGTTTCATTCTTTATTCCTCCCTTAAAGAATCGCGGATTACTGCAATCCAGTTCTCCACTTCGCTCCTGTCGCTATCCTCGCCGGCATTATATTGGTTAATCCAATCTGCTGACGCCTTCAGCAACTCCTTCGTGTTACTCAATTTTTTGCGGTTGTCCTTCAGGTATTTGTTAACCTTCTTTTCGTCCAGAGACTCAGCCGAATCCGCTGCAATGCAAAGATTGATGACATTTCTGAAGTTCTGGCAAATTCTGCGCTCAACATTATCCAAGACATTTATGGTGTCCTTCAAATATCGTGCATCATTCGCCTCAATCAATGCATTTTGTTTCTCTTGCAGCGCGTCCATTGCGTCCATTTGTTCCAAACACTGCATAACCAAGTCTTCCAGCGCCGGCATTTCATCCTGCAACTGCTCTAAGCGTCTGCGGGTAAGATCCGGGTTAGTGCTATCCTTGGCGTAATCCGCCAGTACACGCGACCGATTTTGCGCTGAGCGCATTTTCTGCTCCAGCTCTTTCTTCTGCTCGCGCGCCGCTTTAATAACGGGTATGCTGCAAATAATCACGCATGCCGAGCTCATAAACGACAAGCATTGCCCTACTAACTGCACTTTGCTTAGGAATCGTACTCCATATCCGATAATTATCCAGTCCTTTAAGATTGTGCTAGATAATATCAGAATCAAAAAACCGCTGACAGCAAAAACTAAACTAATTTTCACTGCAATCAGTCGTCGTTTTGCTCGCTGTTTCGCCTTTGTCTTAGCTCCCTTCAATTGTTCTCACCTCCTAATTGTCAAAGTTCTTAACGTCCTGCCCGTTGGCTGGCGCCGATTAGCTTCTGCTGCAGATCTTCCTCTGCCTTGCGCAGTTCGGCTTCCGCCGCCGCTCGTTTTTTGCGGCCCTCTTCCTGAATCGTCAAAACATCATCAATTGTAGCTAAAAGCTCAGTATTGCTGACTTTTATTGCCTCAATATCAATAATGCCGCGCTCGGACTCTTTTGCTGCCGCCACCGTACTCGTATGCAGCTTCCGCGCAGTTTCTTCCATCATCTGGCTGGTTAAGTCAGTGATCTGCTTCTGCATCTTCGCTGCGTCCTCGTTATGCTGGATAGCCAGCGCAACTGCAATTTTTTGCTTCCAGATCGGAATCGTGTTATTTACGCTACTCTGAATCTTGCGCGCTAATTGCTCATCGGTCTTCTGTACCAAGCGAATCTGCGGTGCCGTCTGTAAACAAACCGCCCGCGTCAGCTCAAGGTCGTACAGCTGTTTCTCGAAATTCTCGCATTGATCCTTGAGATCACTATACAGAAATGCATCTTCCTGCGCGCCAGTTATCTCAGCCTTACGTTTCAGATCGGCGAGCTCACCGTTCCGTGTCTCTTCCAGCTTCTGCTTTCCGGCCAAGATATACATCGTCAGCTCCTTGTAATATTCGAGATTCTGCTGATACATTTCATCCAGCATCTTAATATCTACAAGTAATGTTGTACGCTGTCCGAGCAACTCTTTTTTCACTCGCTCCAGACTTCCGGCAACTTCGGTATATTTCACCCGCATGATTTCTGCCTTTTTCTTCACGGATCGAAAAGCTCCAAAAATTCCGCCGTTCTCGACGTCTTTGTCAAAATCTTTGATATTTACGCTCATTTCTGCGAGCAAATCTCCGATTTCACCGACGTCGCGCCCGACTACGCCTTCTAGTGCTCCGTTTGTAAAAGTCTCCAGTTTTTGCTGTGCCGTCTCGCCATAACGCGTAATAATTTCGCTATTATGTAAGTCAATCTGCTGTGCAAAACTTGTGACCTGCTGCTGTTCCTCGGGCTGTAGCTGAGCAATGCGCTGCATTGTGTCACTGACCTCTTTCAGCACATTCGCTTCTGCTACCTCTACCGATGTTGCATTTTCTCCCGGTGTCGTTTTTGGCAACTCTAATGTTATATTACTCATACCCACACCAACCTTTCTCTATATTTTGATCTATGAGTACACCAACAGACAGACCAGATTATTCACCTAGTCTCGTTACCGCACTATTGTAGCACACATCGCCAGAAAAGTCAAGTGTAACACCTTAAGTATTTTCTGTGTTATAATTGAACTATGACGGAGGTAACCAAAGATTCTGAACCGCTAAAGCCTAGTGATTTCGTTCATCTGCATAATCATACTCACTATTCTTTGCTCGATGGTCTGACAAAAATCCCAGAACTTGTCGATTTTGTTAAGTCGCAGGGCATGGAAGGTGTCGCCGTGACCGACCACGGCACGATGAGCGGTCTTGTCGAGCTCTACAAGACCTGCAATGACGCTGGTATTAAGCCGGTGCTGGGTCTCGAAGCCTACGTTGCCGCGCGCGGACGCGAAGATCGCGACCCGGCTCACGACAAGCAGCGCTTCCATATTACTCTGCTCGCGATGAACAATGAAGGGTTTGAAAATCTTTGTCGCCTGATGACCGAAGCCGAAATTCATGGTAAATACTACAAGCCTCGTATCGACCACGAAATCATGGAGCAGTATAGCGAAGGTATTATCTGTCTGAGCGGCTGTGCTGGGTCGGAAATTTCTGAGGCGATCCGTGCGCATGATGAGAAAAAGACCATGGAACTCGTCGAATGGTACCACAAGATCTATGGTGACCGGTTCTATCTTGAGATGCAAGATCACGGTCATCCTGATTCGCCTACGCACTGGGAAATCCAGAATGACATCAACGTTAAATTGCAAGAAATTTCCAAGCAGACTGGAATTCCACTTGTTGTGACTTGTGATGCGCACTATTTGCACCACGAAGATCAAGATGCGCACGAAGTCCTGCTCTGTGTCGGTACGGCCGCTAACCTTTCGAGCACGAACCGTATGACGTTGAAGGACTTCGAGCTACATGTTATCCCACCGACTGATATTATTGAGCGCTGGGGTAAGGATTTCCCTGAAGCGATTCGCAATACCAGACGCATTGCTGATCGCTGTAATGTTGATTTGCAACTTGGGCGGATTCTGATTCCGAAGTTTCCGGTACCGGACGGCAGTAGCGAAAAAGAGTATTTGGATAAACTAGTCTTTCAAGGTCTAGTGTATCGCTATGGCGGTAAAACCCTTGAAGAGGCCGAACAGATTAGCGTTCCAGAGTGTCGAAAAATTCTTGAAGAAATAGACAAGTCAGAAGCGCGCCAAGAGGAGAAGCTAAAAATTTTGCCGCGGATTGATTATGAGCTTGGCGTTGTCGACAAAATGGGGTACAACGGCTACTTCTTGATTGTCCAGGATTTCATTAACTGGGGCAAGAGTCAACGTATCGTCTACGGTCCAGGGCGCGGTAGTGCTGCTGGTAGTATTTTGGCCTACGCTCTGAGGATTACTGAGCTTGACCCATTGAAGTACGACTTGCTCTTTGAGCGTTTCTTGAATCCAGACCGTATTAGTATGCCGGATATTGATACTGATATCCAAGACACGCGCCGCGACGAGGTAATTCAGTATTGTACTGATAAGTACGGCGAGGGTCGAGTCGGTAACATTGTGACTTTTGGTAAAATGATGGGGAAGATGGCGGTGCGCGATGTTGCTCGTGTCATGGAAGTTCCGTACGCCGAAGCTGACCATCTTGCGAAACTCGTGCCTGATCCAGAGCAGGGACACCACGTGCCAATTGGCCGCGCAATTAAGGAAGTGCCGGACTTGGCGCGCGAGTATCAGGGTAATCCGATTTCGCACGAAGTCTTGGATTTTGCCGAGCGTCTAGAAGGTACGATTCGTAGCCATGGCGTACACGCCTGTGGTGTTGTGATTGCGCCGGATGATCTCGTGAAGTTCTTGCCAATGGAAGTTAGCGCGAAGGGGCCGCTCACGACGCAGTATCCTGGCCCGCAGATTGAGGAGCTGGGGCTACTCAAGATGGACTTCTTGGGGTTGAGCAACCTTAGCGTAATCAATAATGCTCTTCGGATGATCCGCAAAGTTTATCATGAAGATATTGACATGTACGGATTGCCGCTGGATGACGAGAAGACTTATGAACTATTACAGCGCGCTGAGACGACGGGTGTCTTCCAGCTGGAATCTGCCGGCATGAAACGTTACTTGCGCGACCTCAAGGCCAACCGTTTTGAAGATATCATCGCTATGGTCGCCCTGTACCGTCCAGGGCCGATGCAGTTTATCGACAGCTTCATTCGCCGTAAGCATGGCAAAGAGCCGATTACTTATCTGCATCCGGGCCTAGAAAACTCCTTGAAAGACACTTACGGCATCATGATTTACCAAGAGCAGTTCATGCAGATCTCGCGTGAATGGTGTGGCTTTACTGGCGGTCAGGCTGATACCTTGAGGAAAGCGGTCGGTAAGAAGAAAGTTGACCTCATGAACAAGGTAAAGCCCGAGTTCATCCAAGGCGCGATCAAGGTCGGCGGCGCGACTGAGGCTATCGCTGAGCAGTTCTGGACCGAGCTGCTTGACTTCGCGAACTACTGCTTCAACAAATCCCACGCTGCGTGTTATGGCCTGGTGGCGTACTGGACCGCGTATCTAAAAGCGCATTATCCGGATGCTTTCATGGCCGCGCTCATGACGGCGGATATGCGTTCGACAGATCGTCTCGCGATTGAGATTACTGAGTGTAAGCGTATGGGCATTCCGGTACTCGGGCCGGATATTAATGAATCGTATGGCGATTTCGGTATTGTCGGTACAGAAGGGAAGATTCGTTTCGGCTTGAGCGGCATTAAGAATATGGGCAAAGCGCTAGTCGAGGAGTTTGTCATTCCCGAGCGCGACAAGAATGGTCCGTTTACTAGCGTTTGCGACTTCGCCTCTCGAGTTAGTTCAACGAAATTTAATAAAAAGTCTTGGGAAGCCGCGATTAAGACTGGGGCGTTTGATAGCTTTGGTGATCGGAGCGATTTGTTATTCAACCTGGAAAACGTCCAAGCGTACGGCGCGAAGCGCCAAAAGGATGCCGCTAGCGGCCAGACCGATTTATTCGGTGCGCTCGGCGATGCTGGAGCTGTACCGGAGCCAGAGATTAAGCCTGCGCCGAGCAAGTATCCCGAGAAAGAGCAGCTACTTTGGGAGCGTGATCTCATGGGGCTGTATATTTCGAGTCACCCGCTAGATCGTTACGAGACGTATTTCGAGGAACAGACGCATGGTTATGACTTAGTGACGGCCGAAAATGATGGTAAGCAATTGGTTATTGGTGGCATTATTAGTGCGGTACGCACGATTTTGACTAAGAGCGGTACGCGCATGGCGTTCGTCAAACTTGAGAATAAAATCGCTGAGCAAGAAGTCATCATTTTCCCGAACTTGTATGAGGAGGTTGGAGCGAAGCTCGAGCAAGATAATGTCGTGAAGATTTCTGGGCGTGTGAATGCCAAAGATAAAGACGGTAATGTCACGAACGAGGTGAAAATTATTGCCGATACAGTCGAGATTGTGCCGGATACGGTACTCGAAACGTACCAGTCGACCGGACAGAAGTTGCCAGTACCGAAGGAAGCCGCTCCGCGCCCAGCGAGGCGCAGTCGCGCTAGTAATGTTGGCGGCGGTGGCGGTGGATACCGGCGCAGCGGCGGGGTGGTAGCTGCCGGAGGCAACAATGGAGGAGATGGCACGCAGGCAAAGGCCGAGGAAGAGGAGCATCGCGTCATCACTCCACCGAAAGACACGCGTGGCGAGAAGTTGTACGTGCTAATTCAGGACGCCGAGAACGTCGAGGTACTGAGCGAAGTTAGAAGGCTTTGCGAACTTAATCCAGGCGTTCAAGAAATTATCATGGTATTGAAGGATGAGAAAGGGAAACGCCCGCTCAAGTTGCCGTTCAAGGTTGACGTTAGTGATGAACTGACGAAGCCGTTGGCGGAGTTGCTGGGCGATGGCTGCGTGAAAGTGCAGTAGATGGGTGTGGTTCTGAGCGAAGAGAATGCTTGCATTTTCTTCCGAAATGACGCCCGGTAGCAAGTTTTGTGTTAAAGTACTTGACTTTTTCGCCAAAGTATGCTACAATGAAAGCATAAGACGAAACTATATGTTTGCGCCACAGTTTTTTCATGTGCTTAAGGCGTAAACGGACGCCTTAAGCATTTTACGAATTTGTGGTGCTAGATTCTAGAAAAGGAGGGGTTTTATGTTTAAGGAATACGGGGTTACCGTTGATCTTGATAATGACACGTGCCCATTTGTCATCACTAATATCCCAGTATGTTTAAGATATTATGATGACCGACTGACGGAAGATGAAATTAAGGGCAAACCTTTACGTATCTTAAAGGCCGATCAGGAATTTTGGGATAATTTAGGGTCTGGATGGCTGGATGCACAAATTAGCCCGGAAATCATTAAAGCATTGCGAGGAGAAGAAAGCAACTGGAAGCTTGTGCGTTGCATCTTCCGCAAAAAAGTAGCGCAGTTATGGCTAGTTAATCCTAAAACATATCGTCGGGATGGCTATATTTTAGCTGAAGACTATGCCGATGAACTCAATACGGGCCGTACAATTGCTTATATAGAGCCAAAATACGGCACTGCTAATTGGAGTGTCGGGGTTACGCGCAAGACAAAAGTCTATCGTTCATACGATATTCGACTCACCAGTAGCCGTCTCGTTTTTTCCGAGCAGGATAATAAAGGTTACTATCGCTGTAGTGAATTAGATTTCAATGACAATAATACTGACGGACGCTACCTCATGAAGGTCAAAGAAAATTATTTTTAGCACCACAAAAATCCCGCTCGCCTACGCGAACGGGATTTTTTACGCGTGCTTTCTTTACGCCATCAACTTTGCATTAAACTTCAGTTCTGGCTCTGCCTCAGCGATGCGCATTAGCTCATTGTATTTCGCAATCCGCTCTGACCGCGACATCGAACCGGTCTTAATCTGACCCGTGCCTAGACCAACCGCAAGATGCGCGATACTCGTATCCTCAGTCTCGCCTGACCGGTGCGACATGACCGTGCGATAACCCGCCTTCTTCGCCATCATTACCGCTGCAATTGTCTCACTTACGCTGCCGATTTGGTTCGGCTTAATCAAGATCGCATTCGCCGCCTTCTCCTTGATACCGCGCTCCAGCAACTTCACATTCGTCACGAACAGATCATCACCGACGAGTTGAATCTTATCGCCTAGCGTCTCGGTCAACACTTTCCAGCCTTCCCAGTCATTTTCATCTAGACCGTCCTCGATCGACACGACCGGATAATTCTCGATAATCCACTTGTACCAATCGACCATGTCCGCCGAGGTCTTCCAGCTACCATCGGTCTTTAGCTCATAATGATCTTTGTTCCAGAACTCACTTGCCGCGACGTCCATCGCCATCGCGATATCTTGTCCCGACTTGTATCCCGCCGCCTCAATCGCCTCCGTGATACACTCTAGCGGCTCATTATTACCTTCGCGTACTTTCGGACCATAGCCGCCTTCATCACCAACCGTGACTGGATAGTCGCGCTCTTTCAGAACTTTCTTCAAGGCATGGAATACCTCAGCGCCCATCCGCACTGCCTCTTCCATCGTCCCGGCACCTTTCGGAATAATCATATACTCCTGGAAATCTGTCGCCCAATCCGCATGCGCACCACCATTCATGACGTTCATCATCGGCATCGGCAAGCACATTTCACCAGTCGTGCCGGCGAGTGCCGCGATATAACGATAGAATGGCAAACCTTGCGCCTTGGCTGCCGCCTTTGCTACTGCGAGCGAAACCGCCAAGATCGCATTCGCACCCAATTTTTCCTTGTTGTCAGTCCCATCAAGCTCCAGCATGAGCTGATCGACGCGCTCCTGATCGGCGGAATTGCCAACCAGTAAATCATGAATCTCGTGATTCACATTCCAGACCGCTTTCGAGACACCTTTGCCGCCATAGCGACTCGCATCGCCATCGCGCAACTCCAATGCTTCGCCAGCGCCAGTCGATGCGCCTGAAGGCACGATCGCACGTCCTACAGAACCATTTGACAAAAATACATCCGCCTCCACGGTCGGATTACCTCGGCTATCGAGTACCTGCCGAGCTTTGATCTCTTTAATCGTAAAACTATTCATAATCACATTATAGCACGCCGTCTGACCCGCGCAAAGTGGTTGTATTTTTGCGGGCTAATATGTTACAATAAGGTAAAGCTTAAGCAAGGAGAGCCATGGATCAGGATCCAATCACGGCGGGTGGCGCAGAGAATCTAGACAATAGTATGTCGCAGTCTGAGCCAGGCCAAAACATAGAAACTAATGCAACGATTACAGAACAGCCCATGATGCCGACGGCCGAGGAGGGTGCTGCCCCGAATGTCGAAACCGTAGCGCAGCCGCAGGTCTCGCGTCCAGTCGATAGTCATCATATTGAGCATGATTTACGTCTTCCCGGAGACAAAGCAAAACGTCGCACTCAGATGATCATTGCAGCAATTATCGGTGTACTCGTCTTGGTTCTTGGTGGGCTCGCGATCTGGTTCTTTGCCTTCTATAACAATCCCGAAAAGGTCATGCTTGACGGCGTAAATAATATCTTCCGCGCGCCGAATATCTCTCTGAATGGCGGTGGGTCGATGACCTTGCGCGAAGGTAATGATGACGACACGGTCCAGATGGTAATCCTAAATCTTACCTCTTCTAGCTCAAAGTTACCAAATGCGACCGACGTTTCGCTATTGATTACATTGGCCAATGAACAAAGTATTAATCTCCAACTCGGCACGGTCCAAATGACAGACGGCGCGATTTATCTCAAGGTTAGCGGTATCATGGATAGCGTGCGCAGCATGGGACTTGAAGCCGATGCCGAGGGTGAAATGGAAGAATTATTCTCTGCCCTTGAGACGATTGATGGCGAATGGTGGCGGATTTCGGTGCGCAATGTGCTTGAAGACATGAGCGGCAGCCGCGAGGTCGCCGACTTGTACGGCAGTTTGTATGATTGTGTACTTGAGGCTGGTACGCGTGACAATTCTAAAACCCTGGTTGAGTTATATAAGCAAAACAAGTTTGTAAAAGTAACGCCGGTTAAAAAGATTGCCTCGGGCGACGGTTACACCGATTATACGGCGCAGGCCTGGCACAATTTATATGAGATTACGATTGACAAGAATGCGTTAGCGGAGTTTATCAACGCGATTCCAGATACTGCTATGGCCGAAGAAATGTACACTTGTTATAACAACGCTATGACTCAGTACAACCCTGGCGCCGACGGGATTAGTGCATCGGACTTCGACGAAATCTCCGCCAGCGACATCGACATTCCGGAAGAACTACACCTGTACGCTGAGGTATCACAATTTGGCCATAAGATTCGTAGCATCTGGGCTTATGCTGACAGCGATGAATGGCAAAACAGCTTTGCTGTGACGCTAGGCTATCAGGAAGCGACCGTGAGTGCCCCGAGCGAATATCGTGACATTACGGAATTATTTGAGATCTTGCCGATTGAAGATGCGTGGGGAAGAGTCACGATTGATGACGGAGGCAGCGACATCGAGATTGACAACATAGACTGTTATGGCGATGATTGTGAATATGTCTATGACCCCGACTATGAATATGATTTCGATAATGATGAATGGATTTTTACAGATAACGAAATAGAGGAAATATAATGGGAGTTCTAAAGAATGTCAAAAAGGCCGCGGCTGGCAAAATGGCCAAGATGGCGCAGGGAATGGCGGGAGACAAAGAATCTACCGCTCCTAAGAACGAAAAACTTGACCAGCTAAACGAAATCTACCAAGAGCAGGAAGAACAGCTCGGTAGTCCGGTCAAAGACGACGACACGATTCTCGCTCTCGACATTGGTACGGAATATGTAAAGGCGGTGATTGCAAGGCAGGACAAGAAGGGCGGTCTTGACGTAATCGGTATTGGTCGCGCTCATCAAGCTGCTAGCAATATGTATGCCGGCGCGATTGCCGACATTCCAGCAGTGGTTGGAGTCTGCGAGCGTGCGCTTAGCCAAGCCGAAAAAATGTCGGGCACGACCAGCAAGCTGACCGTCGTCGGGATTGCCGGTGAGCTTATCAAGGGCAATACGAGCACGGTGCGGTATCGCCGCAAGAATGGCAATAAACCGCTGTCCGAGCAAGAAATGTCACTGATTATTAAACGCGTCCAGGATCGGGCTGGTGAAATCGCGCGTAAAGAAATTGCCGACGAGACGAACAATCCGAATGTCGAAGTGCGATTGATTAACTCTGCGATTGTTAGCATTGCGATTGACGGCTATAAGATTAGCAATCCGATTGGGTTCAAGGGAACTGACGTCGTGATTCAGTTCTATACGGCTTTTGCGCCGCTGGTACACATTTCTGCGATTGAGAAGGTCTGTGCGGAGCTAAGTCTGGACCTGCTAGCAGTTGCCGTTGAGCCGTTTGCGGTTTGTCGCGCCTGCCTTGGTGACGATATAGATAGCGGATTTTCTGGTATTGTCATGGATATCGGTGGTGGCACGACTGACATCGCCGTCGTCGATGATGGTGGCGTTGAGGGAACGAAAATGTTTGGCATTGGTGGTCGTAGCTTTACGCATCAGATTGCCGAGACCTTAGGAGTTGACTTCGACACGGCAGAGAAATACAAGCTCAGTATCAAGAATCCGGCCAAGGTCCCGGCTGACGTACGTGATAAGATGCTCATGGCGGTGCGGCGCAATCTCGCCGTTTGGCTCTCTGGCGTCGAAATTACCCTCGATGAGTTTAATTTGAACGACATGCTGCCGAACAAAATCCTGCTCTGTGGGGGCGGCGCGGGTTTAAACGAACTCCAAGAGGTTTTGGCAACCACTGACTGGTTCAAAGAACTACCATTCGCGCGCCGCCCCGTCGTCCATCTCGTCGAAAACGCCGACATTCCTGGTATCCACAACCAGACGAGCGCCACGCTTGACTATAGTTACGTTACGGCGCTTGGTCTACTGCGCGTGGCGCTCGACACCCTTGCCGGCACGCCCGAAGATGATGGTATTCGATCGAAGCTGGCTCGGCTGCTGCAGAACTAGACTTAAGCGCTAACCTATTGACTTTTTGCGCTACCTGTGATACAATAGAAAGATAGGGCATTGCCAGCACCTTGGAAATCTGTACCAGTAATTTCCAGCTTGCGCAATGCTACTTCTCGGGAAGGAGGTTTTTGTCATGGAAGTCAAAAACCCAATGAAGAATCACATTGTATTTACGGAACAAGTTGAAACGCTGTTGTTTCTCTTCACTGGCCTTTTAGCTTTAGGTTATTGGCGCGCCAGTGCTGTCAGTTACGGCTGGCTGTTTGTCCTGCGACCCGGCTGGTGGGTACGCTACCTGATCTCGCTGCTTGGCGTTATCCCGCTGATTTTGCTTGATGGAGCGTGGACGAACTTGCGCGCCAAGATGCGCCCCTATAACCATGACTATGGTCGCTACGGCGCGCCACTGATTTCGGAGGGTCCACATGACTTGCAGACGTCCAGAGGGCGCTCTGCTTTCTTTCAGAACCTCGGCGTCGCGGCCTTTAGTCTCTGGGCTATTCTCTTGGCGCCACTCTCAGATCATATAGCAGTCGCCTGCTATTGCGTACTCCTGTGCATCGGCATACTTACGGCAATCTTCGCCGGTATTATGGCACTCAAAGAATACTTTACTATTCATTGAAGCTTACAAGCGGTTTTTCTGGTACCAGAAAAGGGACACTCAGTGTCTCTTTTTCGCTATACAGCCTTTACTTTCGTATACCCACCTTCTTCTAACCCATCTAGCCGATACGCTCCGAACTGCACACGCTTCAGTCCCACGACCGTATATCCTAACGCGCCAAACGTTCGTCGAATCTGCCGATTCCGCCCCTCATGCATCGTCACTTGCCACTTTTTTCGCGTCTCGTCCAGCTTCGCTAGTCCCAGCTTCGACACACCGTCTCCGATTTCAATCCCAAAATCTGCAATTTCTTGCTGATGTAGCGGCTCCAGCGCTCGGTCTAGCTCCACTTCATAAATCTTCGTTTTTGTAAACCGGGGATGGGTCATCCGGAATGCAAAATCACCATCATTCGTCAGCAATATCAACCCTGACGAATCCTTATCTAATCTACCTACGGTCTTCAGCTTACGATACTCCCTCGGCAATAAATCATAAACCGTTGGCTCGCCACCCTGACTTCTTCGCGAACAAACTACTCCCCGTGGCTTATTTAGCGCTACGTATAGATAAGCCGCCTCAAACGGCACCATCTTACCATTATAGCACACATTTGGATTTTTGTCAATCCCAGAGCCCCCGTCATCCGTCCCGACCTCAATCCTCGCCCCCAGCTCCGCCGTAGCACCATCTACCGTCACTTTTCCGGCTGCGATTGCATCATCCGCCTCGCGTCGCGAAATCCCCAGCCTTTCGGCTAAGAACTTATTTAGCCTGACTATTTCAGCCATGCCCCTGCCTACTGCGCTCCGCCTAGTCCTGCCGTCAAATCATTCGCCCCCACCGTGTCGGTAGTACTGCTCGTCGTATCCATACTCCCCAATGGTGCTTCTGGCTCAGCAACACCCGGCGTAGCACTCACGACTGGTACCTCTTGCGCTGCATCTACAATCGGCACGACTGGTGCAGCCTCTGTCGGCGCCGCTACCGAACCCTGACCACCAGCAGTCGTCATATCGCTAGCTCCATCTCTATCACCCAGCACATCATGTACTGCATTCACTACGTCCTCGATTCCTACTTGCGACTTCACCAGATACCGATCCGCCCCCAAACTCTCGCCGCGTTCACGCTGGTCCTCACTTGATAATGCCGTCATCATAATCACCTTGATATTTTGCGTCTCCGGTGTCGAACGTAAAATATCCAGCATATCGAACCCCGAAATCTTCGGCATCATCACATCAGAAATAATCAAATCTGGGCGTTCCTTGACGGCGACCGCCAAGGCCTCCTCGCCATCCCCCGCCGAAACAATTGCGTACCCCTCAGCGGTCAAACGGATACTGTAAATCTCGCGAAGACTGTTATCGTCCTCGACCAGCATAATCTTGGTCATGCGACTCCTTTTTGGTTATTTAGTTGATCATTACGCGGAATTGTCAAATCATTCGGCCCGGTCACTGACTGCACCGGTGTCACCGGCATCTGCTGTGTCGGCACTACCTGTGGCTGCACTTGTTGTGCCTGCGGCACTACTTGCGTTTGCGATACTGGCGCCGCCTGCATTTGCGCCGGCTGTACCGGCATTGCTTGCTGCACACTCGCTGCTTGCACCGGCGCCTTCTGCTCCACACTTTGCACTACCGTCGCTGTGCCTGCCTCTGCTCCCCGTAGCGGCACGCTCACACTCGATGTCGTCACTTGCGGCTTCGCTCCGTTCTGCGTCTCGCTAAACGCCTGTACTGTCTGCTCATTTTGATACGCTAGCAAGCGCTTCTGGTATTCTGCATTACTTAGCCTTGGTAGACTCACGAAGAACGTTGACCCATCCCCGAACGCACTCTCGACCCATACTCGACCATCCATCGCTTCAACTCGCTGCTTGACTAGATATAACCCTAGACCTGTCCCGCCAATCTGCCGCGTCTGCGAATTGTCCACCCGGTAAAATTTCTGGAAAATATGCGCCGCATCATCTGGCGAAATCCCGATTCCGTTATCGGTCACATTAATCAAAACCTTATCACCATCGCCCCGCGCATTTACCCAAATCTCACCCCCCTCCGGCGTATACTTTATCGCATTTTCAATCAGATTATCCAAAATCTCTCTCAGCATCCCGAGATCCACTGCTGCATAGACTAGCTGCTCAATCTGTTTACCGTTTACTGGAGCATTCGTTCCGAAACTATACTTCAGATGTTTTGCCGCCATGTCTTTTTCGCGCGCCCCCACCATCTCGCGCACTGTCGATACTATTTCGACTGGTACCAAGTGTAGTTTCAGCCTCCCATCATCCAGTTTCGTCACGTCCAACAAATCCTTGAACAAATGCCCGAGATGCTGACTCGCCTTGTGCGCAGCCTCTAAGTATTGCTTTGCCCGGTCGTCAATCGTCGCCGTCTGCGGATTCAGCGCCAATCCAAGATACCCCTCAATCGAAGCCACCGGTGTTCGCATTTCATGGCTCGCCGTCGAGATAAACTCATTCTGGTCTTCTTCCTTCTCCAGCTCTTTCGTAATATCGCGAAAAGTGATAATTTTGTTCGACCGCGGCCCGCCCGTCGGAATCATCGTCAGCGAAATCGCCGCCTTGCGTTCACTCTGTGCCGAAATTAGGACATATTCACGCGTATCAAACTGCTGGCCAGTCTGAATCGCCTGTGTCAACTTGCTGGTCTCCGGATTCACCGGCTGACCATCCGTCGTCTCGAACCTCAGCACGGCTTGATAGCTCAGACCGATTACATTCGTCGGGCTGCCATATCCCAACATTGTCGCTGCGGCCGGATTTGCGAATTTAATAATCCCCGTCTCGTCAATCAACATTACCCCGTCATTGATTGCGTTTAAAGTCAACGACGCAAGCGCCGAATAATTCGGAATTTCCGATGCCGACAGCGCCACCGGCTTCATTTTCTTCTTGAACAAACTCATTATGTTTATTTTAGCACAACCTTTCCGAAATGTGCTATATTTAATGTATATGAATAAGGAAGTTATTTATTTGGAGCCGGAAGATGATATCACCGACATCTTGACCAAGCTTCAACAGGCGGAACAAAAACTGGTGGCTCTCGTGCCGCCCAAAAAAGCAACCATGCTACGCAGCGCGGTGAATATGAAGCTCGTCGCACGCACTGCGAAAGAGTGTGACAAAGTTGCAGTTATCGTGACGGCCGACCCAGCGATCGTGAAGATGGCGATGACCGCCCAGATTCCGATTGCGAAGACCTTGCAATCTCGCCCGGTTGTCCCGACCAAGGAAGATATTGATAAAACCATGGCCGAGGAACAGGTAATTGACGAAGATTTGGCTGATGCAAGCGCTGCCGCTGAGCTTGACGAGCTAAAATCTGACAAAAACGGAAAAAATGGCGCTAAAACGCCCGGAGAGGGTACTAAGGGCGCGCCTGAAACGACTTCCAAAAAAGACGGTGAAATTATTAATCTTGACGAAGAAACCCTCGAAAACGGCTCTAAAGACGCTAAAAAGGGCAAAAATAAGGACAAAAAAGACAAAAACGGTAAAAAAGTCCCGAGTTTTGAAAAATACCGCAAATGGATCATTATCGGCTCTGTTGCCGCGGTTTTGCTGATTGCGGTCGGGGTCTGGGCCTTTGTCTTCGCTCCTGCTGCGAAGATTACTGTCGCTATGAGTACTTCCTCTGATAACTTCTCTGAAGAAGTGAAATTCGCGACCGAAGAAAACGCCGAAAACCTTGACGAGGGTACTCTCTATGTCGAGAAACAGACCTTCGAGCAGCGCTATGATGTCGAGTTTACGGCTACAGGGCAGGAAGACCGCGGAGAACATGCAAAAGGGAATGTAATCGTATCGCGGACATTTACGGCGAACGAATACCCAAACGGCTTCGGTATTGATATCCCAGCTGGCACGGAATTTGTAGCAAACAATGGCAAAATTTACAAGGCAACGGCTGGCGGCAGTATTGCCTGGGATGGTGATAATTATAAGAAAGTCTGTGATGGCGGGAAAGATATTAGCAGTAAGAGCAGCCCATGCACTAAGTCAGTCACAATTCCAGTTGAAGCAGCTGGATCTGGCGCTGACTTCAACCTCGACAAGGGGGCAACTTGGAATAGCTACCAGGGCGCAAACGTCACCAATGAGGCTATCTCTGGCGGCACGACTAATAATGTTACCGTCGTCTCCCTCCAGGATGTCCATAACGCCCGTGATAAGATTGCCGAGGAGCACGCCGAAGAAAATAAGACGAAGTTCATGGATCAGCTGAAAAAGGATAAGGAATTCGTCATCATTGAGCCGAGCTACGCTGCCGATATTAGTGACACGACCTCAAAGCCAGAAGTCGGCACTGAGGTTAGCGATGGCACGAAACCGACCGTCTCGGTGAAGATTAGCTATACCGTTTACACCGTGAAGAAGTCTCAACTTGAGCAGCTCATGGAAAAGAAAATGTCCGTTGGTGACGACCAGAAGATTTACTCTATCGGCGAACCATATTTCGATCGCTTTACTAGTATTGAAGAACCGGCCCGCCTGAAGACGACCGTCAAGATTGGCCCGACTGTCACCGAAGAAACCATTATTGAGCGTACAAAGGGCAAGAAGATTGGTGAGGTCAACTCTCTCCTCCGCTCGATCAATGGCGTCAGCTCGGTCAATGTCTCTCCGTCTTATTTCTGGGTTCGCTCCGTTCCGAACGACCCAAGCCGCATCGAAGTCGACCTAACCGTGGAGGATAAATAATGAAGTTAATCGGTCTCGACGTCGGCACGAAGCGCATCGGCGTCGCCAAAGCGGATTCGGCGGTCCGCATCGCCGTACCGTATGCCGCCGTTGAGGTCGATGGTACCGAGCTCGACAAGATTGCTTCGCTCGCTCGCGCTTGGGATATTAATAGTTTTGTCGTTGGTCTGCCGCGTAATAGCCAAGGCCAGGAGACGGAACAGAGTCAATACTCGCGTCAGTTCGCCGCGGCTTTGAAACAGGCGATTCCAGGAGCAAAAGTCTGCTTCCAGGATGAATCTCTGACCTCAGTCGAGGCCGAAAAGCGCCTCAAAGGCCGTAAAAAAGGCTATAAAAAAGGCGATATTGACTCCGAAGCTGCGACGATCATCTTGCAGGATTTCCTCGAAAAACACGCCGGTAAACCCACTTCTAAGGCTGCTGCCGCGAAACATAAATCCGTCAAAGGCAAGAAACCGGGCAAATCGCACAAGCTGCTGACCGCTTTCATTGTCATGCTAGTGCTGCTTGGTGCCGCCGCCGGTGGTGCGTATTACTTCTATCAAGATAATCTCCAGCCGGTTTTCACCGACGTTGATTGTAGTGACACCGAAGATGCGTCTTCTAGCGCCTGTAAACCGGTTAAATTCGAGGTTAGTGAAGGCATGAGCGTGAATGACATTGCGATGAATCTCAGCAACGCTGGTTTGATTCGTAATTCCATCGTTTTTCAGGTGTTTTATCGCCTCAATTACTCTGGTACGGCGCTTCGCCCTGGTGACTACGAATTTACCAAAACTATGCCCCCAAGCGAGATTATCGCCCAAATGATCGGTGGTGGCGATGCGGTATTTCGGCTCACTTTGCTCCCTGGGGCCACTGTAAGCGATTTTAGCGACACTTTATTAAAACTAGGCTATGACCAAGGTGATATTGAAAAAGCCCTAGAAAAGCCTTATACGGGCTCGTACAGCTGGATTTTTGAGGGTAAACCCGATGATGCTGGCCTGGAAGGCTATTTGTACGGCGAAACCTATGAATTTTACGCTGACGACACCGTAGAAACGATTATCGAGCAGATTTTGACTGAATTTGCCTCAGTTTTAGAGCAGAACGGTCTGAAAGAGAAATTTGCTGAGCGTGGCTTTAATCTGTATCAGGGGATTACGCTGGCGTCGGTAGTACAAAAAGAGGCGAATAATGCGGTTGATTACGCCAAAGTGGCGCAGGTGTTCTATAACCGCTTAGGGCAAGATATGAACCTCGGTAGCGATGTGACGGTGAGCTATGCTTGGGACTTATTACATCCGGACAGAGACGGTACAGAGGTGAGTAACGCCGAAAAAGTCGAACTGGATTCGCCGTATAATACCCGTAAAAACCCCGGATTACCGTATGGTCCGATCAGCAACCCCGGTATTGAGGCTCTGATTGCGACTGCTACCCCTGATAGCGAGATGGCAAACTACTTATTCTTCTTGACAGGAGACGACGGTATGATGTATTATAGTACTACAGATGAGGAGCACCAACGGAATATTTCTGAGCATTGCGCCGAACTCTGTAGCGTTGCCCTGTAGGAGGTTGCCTCCGGGCAGTGTAGCGTTGTTTATTTGTTATGAAGAAGAAACGTAAAGAACACAAAGTTAGGAGTTTTCTGGGTCAAGTTTTACCTTACCTGGCGGTGTTTTTGATGATTATTGGGGTGGCGAAGGTCGGAATTGACACTAAGTCTGAGCTTGATAGCGGTGCGCTGAGCTTGAACGCGATGGCGGCTAGCGATTATAATATCACCACCGATCAGCTTTCAACACTTTATGCAGTCGCGAGCCTGTCGAATAGTTTTGATCTTTCTAGCGTCGACACAGTTGCGTCGAATTACGTCGTTGCTTCGGCGATGAAAGAGATTAGTCAGACTAGCGCCGATAAGCTGGAAAAACCAAGCTTAATCAATACCAACATTTCCCGCGGCGTCGAGACCTATACCGTGAAAGAAGGCGAGACAATGGCGTATATCGCCTTGAAATTCGGGCTTAGCACCGACCAGATTCGTTGGTCGAACGGTTTGAAGACGACCGACGTCAATCCGGGCGATTTATTGCGTATTCCGTCAGTAGCCGGCATTGTTTATACTGCGAAAAACGGCGATACGCCGGAAAGCCTTGCGAGCCGCTACGGTTCGTCGGCTGAGCGGATTATCGCTTATAATGACCTTGAGGGTGGCAGTCTTGTCGAAGGAACGTTGATTGTCTTGCCGGGCGGTAGCTTGCCAGAGACCGAACGTCCCGAGTATGTTGCGCCAAGCTATAGCTATGGCAGCAGTAATAATTACACCTATACCTATGCCGGTTCATCGGCTGGACGTCAGAACATGTCGATTATCGCTACCGGATTCTATGCTAACTCCCCGGGCAACGGTAGCTACGCTGGTCAGTGTACTTGGTATGCTTATTATTGGCGAGCGACCGATCCGCGCTCGCAGGGTGCTTTACCGAGCGGTGCTTTGGGTCACGCATATTCTTGGGCTTACACGTTGAGGGCTGCAGGGTACAGGGTCGACAATAACCCCGAAGTCGGTGCCGTCTTCCAGACGTCTAGTGGCGGTAGTGGCTATGGTCACGTCGGCGTAGTATTGGCAGTGAATGGTGATGGTTCGGTCTTGGTTCGTGAGATGAACTTGGCTGGTACTTATGTTGTGACCGAGGGTACGATTCCAGCCAGCTCCGCACGCAGCTTTAACTATATTCACGAGAAATATTAAAATGTTCGTCGATACGGCAAAAGTCAAACTCCAAGCCGGCAAGGGCGGCGACGGCGCAGTATCGTTTCGCCACGAAATTTATATCCCGAAAGGCGGTCCGGACGGTGGCGACGGTGGTCGTGGCGGTAGTATTATCTTTCGCGCCGACAAAGACACGAATACCTTGATTGATTTTCGATTCAATCCCGAGTTGAAAGCTGAGAACGGTAAGAATGGCTCTGGCCAACGTAGCGCTGGCCGAGGAGGAAAGGATTTGATTGTCGAGGTACCAGTTGGTACGGTTGTGCGCAAGGATGGCGTCGTGATGGCGGATTTGGCGACCGACGGGCAGGAAGCGGTGATTGCGAAGGGTGGCGATGGCGGTTTTGGCAACGCGCATTTTAAGTCAAGCGTGCGTCAGACGCCGATGATTGCCGAAGTTGGCGAGCCAGGTGATGAGTTTGAGGCGGCACTCGAGCTGAAACTGATTGCCGACGTTGGGCTAGTCGGGCTGCCAAATGCCGGTAAGTCAACTTTCCTTAGCGTCGTTAGTAACGCTCGCCCAGAAATCGCCGATTATCCCTTTACGACGTTGACGCCGCAGCTCGGCGTCGCGACGGTTGATGACCAAGATATTCTGATCGCTGATATTCCAGGGCTAATTGAAGGCGCTGCTGACGGCAAGGGTCTGGGTCATGATTTTCTTCGCCATGTCGATCGCACGGCGGCATTGTTGCATCTCGTTGACGTTTATAATGATGACGCCGGTGAGGCTTATCAGGTGATTCGCAAAGAGCTGGAGCGTTACTCTGACTTGCGTGACCGTCCAGAGATTGTCGCGTTGACGAAATGCGAGGGTGTCGACCAAGATATTATTGATATGCAGATTGCCAGTATTCTACGGGTTAATCCCGATGCGGAGGTCTATGCGATTTCTTCCGCCGCGAAGCAGGGAATTACGGAAGTGTTGCGTGAGCTAGTGCGAATTAAACGCGAAGCTAAGAGCCAGCCTACGGCTCCGGATTCATTCGAGATGGACGACAGGGCAGTGACAAACTCAGCTTCTGCGAGGTCATGGAGCTCCGACTCCTCGGGCGGGCGCGGGTCCGAATCTTTAGATGAGGAGAGCGCCCCCCCGACCGAGTCAGAAGCTGGGCATGTCGTAACTTTGCCTGTTATTTCTCTTTCCTCTGCCCAGCTCAGTAACGCCTGGAAAGTTGAAAAGTTGGAAGACGGCGACGAGGTGAAATTTGTCGTCACTGGCCCAAAGATTGAAAAGTTTGCTCGCCGCACAGATTTGAATAATTACGCTTCGGTAAACCGCCTGCGCGACATTATGAAAAAGCTCGGTATTCGCGCTGAGCTTACTTCGCAAGGCGCCGAACCGGAATCAATCATCTCGATTGCTGGGAAAGAATTTACACTGGTTGAAGAATAAAATACTTGCGAAAACACGACTTTAGCGTAAATAGTATTGACTTTTTGAACAAAGTGTGCTACAATGAAAGGGTAGACACATAGGGGAGTATCTAGGCAGATTAAGTTTTTGGTAGCCTTTTATTCCCCTCCAAACAAAAAGGAGGATTTTATGAAAAGTAGGGAATTTAAGACAGTGGCAGCAATCGTGTTGGCAGCTTTGGCGGTGATACTGGTTGGAGATTACCTGTGCATACGGGGAATCACACAAGCGTGCAAAGAGGAACTACGTGACGAGTTGTATGATTGTGAGTCGGATCTCCGGCAGCATGCGGCGCTATTCTTGGATATGTTATTCTCGGAGCAACGGGGTGCATTAGAATCGCTGGAAGCCTACAAGACCAAAGCCACTGAAGAGCTTGCCGCTACTTCTGGCGAAATTATTGCCGATAAAGGCAGTGCCTTATCTTGGTTGGTAGCCCCCGCGGCCGCTACCACTGGTAAGCCGGCAGTTGCCGCCTATGCGGCAACTAATGACATTTACTGGCGGAGTAACGCAACGTACGAACTTTGGTTTAGTACTCCTGATGCTATTTTTGGTCAGAGAGCGCAACCTTGCGAGATTACAGTTTGTTACCCCAAAAGCGTTAAAGCTGGCGACCCCGTTGGCATAGTCGTCTATGCGGATTCGGCCAACGGCTATGTTTACTGCGGCTTCTGTGCCTTTATAGCGCAGGAAGACCTAACACTGGACCCGCCAGAATTGAGCGAAGTATCAGGAAATACGCAGCTTACACTGCGCTGCACTACAACTAAAGCTGAAACACTCGCGGCAGATGCTTCCAGTGAATACGGAACGATAAAATTTTCAGTGGAATAAGGACTATTGATTTGAGGCGCTCTCGTGGCGTCTCTTTTCGCGTTATCCCTCCGGCGCCACCACCATAGTACAGTTACCATTGGCTTTTGTCCGTAGTGGCGTGATTTGGCCTAGTGACAGCCAGGTTGGTCTCATTGGTGAATATGGCTATGGTTGGTCACGTACATCCAGGTCGCCTACAGGCGCTTACCTCCTAGGTTTCTATGCTTCCCTCATTGACTCGTTGAGCAATGCTCAACGTTGGTACGGCTTTCCCCTTCCGCTGCCGTACTCATGGCAGGAAAAATAAGGCGAGATAGTTACTTTCAGAAACCATCCGCAGGGCAACGGCCCGAGGAAGAGGAGGCTCGCACCCGTAACGACGGGCTGCGAGAACTCCGTGTTGAAGAAAGTAGCTATCTCACCTTCCTTTTTCTCCATTAGGCACTACCTGAGTAGAGGCAGCGGAGGGGGAAACCGAACCAATGACTATTGTTGTACGATGGACTAATACCAGCAGGATTCATGGATAAGTAATAAGAATTATCCACCGAGAAAACAATACGCGACCAGTAATCGCCATAATATCCAGCATTACGGATATAGCCATTAGCTAGGTGCATATACCCGCTACGGACAAAAGCCGGTGACGAAATGTTGTAATTGTAACAACATACATTTCCACAGTAATAACAGAGGAGATATGGCATAATGTTGTAAAAAATACATGAAAAATAGTCAGCAAAAATCCTCGAAAATCCTTGCTATTTCTACGCGAGTCAAGTATACTAGTAACAGTTCGAAAGAACATAAGGCTAACTGCGAGCCAACGATAAGTTGAGAGCTTATATGTTCAAAAAGTCGCCATGCTATGGGCGATTTTTTGGATTCTGGGTAGCGGCAGCGTAGGGAGAAAGCAGCCCAACGATCGCTGCTGTTTGACAAATTGACACCTGTAGGGCTCGTGATTAGACGATAGGCGTTCGTAGATGAGCTAGTCGTACGCGACCAATAGTCGCCGTATTGACCAATGACCCGCACAGCGCCTTCATTAGTAGTACCAACATTAGTCCACCCACTACGGACAAAAGCCAATGGTAACTGTACTATGGTGGTGGCGCCGGTAGTCTCCTTCCTCTTTCCTCCATTAGGCACTACCTGGGTAGAGGCAGCGGAGGGGGAAAGCTGCTCGACGATACGCGTTAGCTGACGGTGCGACATTTGTAGAGCCTAAATATAAGGCGCGTGCATCGGTAGCTGACATGACTGAACGTGCCCAGTAATCACCGACACCAAAACCCGCCCGAAAGGCATAATCCTCACCCAAATTAACCCACCCGCTACGGACAAAAGCTAATACTTGACTATCATTTTTTGCGGCGGCAGCGGATATTCATAAACACTATTGACAAAAATACAAATCTGTGCTACAATGCAAGTATGTAGTGAAAATCTCACTACAGATTAAGAATTAGACTTTTCGTAAAGAGTATCGGACAAAACCCGTATACGGGTTTTACTGTTGAAGAACAGTAAAACC
>CALBZW010000022.1 GCA_937889535.1 uncultured Candidatus Saccharibacteria bacterium
AATGGAGAAAAAGGAAGGAGACTAGGATAAGACAAAGATGAGCGCGTAAGGCGCTCATCTTTGCTACCAAGAAGAATAAGTAATCAAACCCGGTACCTGGGTAAATCAAAAATCGCCCGGTGAAGGTGCCGATAGAATGAAATAAGTTGTCCGGATGTAGGCCTTGCGAGAGGAGACGGGAAGCCGCTGGAACAGAGCGCAATGCGGAGAGAAGAGTCTTCCTGAAAAAGAGAAGGCTGGAGCGAAAACCGGAGGAATACGCAAACAATCGGACGTGGCGTAGCCACCCGAGAAGTTTGCGTTTCGCGAGGTTGGGAATATGAAGTGGTATCGGGTTGGTTGAATGAAATACGGTTACTCTTTAGCGCGCCCCTTTTGGGGCGCGCGACAGGTTGCCGCGCCTTTAAGGGCGCGGCGGCGGGTGGTAAAAATTTTGATGTTGTGATATAGTCGGGGGCATGAAAAAGAATCCTGAGCCTTTTACGGCTTGCAGAGGTATAGTTACGCGTGAGCCTGGCGCGAGGCCAAAACCGCACGAGTATTTTACAGCTGAAGCTTTGGCGGACGCTGGTTATGATGTTCGTTTTATTCCCGATAGTGTAAATATGAGTGTTGCTGACTGCTATATTAATAACACTATTTTCGAGTTGAAAGCTCCAGAGGGTACAAGTATTAAGTGTATTGAGCGTAACTTACGCAAGGCTGTTAATCATCAGTCGCCAAATGTAGTAATAGATTCTTTTCGTATTAAGAAAATTCATGATCGCAGTATCCAGAGCTATTTAGTCGAGTGCTTAAAGCGTAGGCATGGCGTTCAGAGAGTACTCTTTGTAAACCGTAAACGTGAGGTAGTTGACATAAACCAGCTTATGCGATAGAATGAAAGTATTGAGGTCCACGTGGGCGAGTATTCGCTGAGCCGGGGACTTCTTTTTTGTGGGATTTACCCCTGCTACCGTGGTAGCAGGGTGGGGAAAGATCGGCACCGCAACCGGCCAAGCCTCCAGCGGAGGGGGAAACCGTTGTAACGATTGTTGTTGTTTGACGGATTGACGTTAGTAGTATTCATGTTCAGGTTGTAGGCGTTGGTCGAGGAGTTCGCCGTACGCGACCAGCCGTAGCCGTTCTCGCCGGCGTTCCTAGCCTGACCGTTGTTCAGATTAACATAGCCGCTACGGACAAAAGCCAAAGTGCTATCCGCGGAGCGCAGGTAAAGAAGTTAACTAATTTAGGTATGGCCATGGCCAAGACTAATTGACAATTCTTTTTGAATCCGCCCGAGGGATTTGCAAAGAGTAACTTCACGATCTTTTAGAAAGAGGGCTGGCGGTAGTTGGAGCTTGACCTCATTTGCTACTTTCAGCGCCCATGGGCGAGGCCCACGAGATAATTGTAACATGCTAAAGCTTGTTAGGTTTCGTGGATTTCTTGGATTTTTGGGGTTTGCTGGGTTTTTCAGGAGTCCAATCATAATCCCAGCCGAAACTGTCGAAAAGTTTTTTGTAGAATTTGCGGCTGTTGATTTGTTTAACTGAGCCCATGCGCGAAACGAATCCTTCGATACTGCCTTCGCCGTTCGTAGCGAGTTTGTAGGCGGCTTTGTAGCTATTGCGGCGCATGCGGCGTCCGGGGATGATAAATCCGGGGTAGACGACGGCGCCGATGAATGGGACGCCCCTGTCGACTGGCTGTTTGTATTGTTTATGGGGATGGAGGGTGAGTTTGAGCTCGAGGCGGAGATATTTTTCGATAACACTAACGTCGCGGAGGAGTTGTTCGCGCTGTTCCATGGGGACGATGATGAAGAAGTCGTCGACATAGCGACCATAGTGCTTATATCCGAGGTCGAATTGAACGAAGCGGTCGAGTTGATCGAGGAAGATGTTGGAGAGGAGCTGGCTGGTGAGGTTGCCGATGACGATGCCGCGCTCTTTGGGTTGATTGAAAAGACTTTTATTTTTCGGGAGTTTATCCCAGTCGCGGCGGTGACCGTGGATACGAATGCCCTCCATAGGCTCGTCGTAGATGATCTCATGCCAAATGTATTTAAGAAGATTGTAGAGTTTATGTTTGTCGGCAGGATGACAGCGGATGTCGTTTTCGGGGTCGGGGAGTTTACTGTGGAAGAATTGGCGTTCGAGGCCCCAGAGGACGCGTTCATAGAGCAGATCATGATTTAGGCTCATGAAATAGCCTTGGATGTCGAGTTTGACAGAGAAAGCTTGGCGAGTATAGTTTTCGGTGACTTGGCGAATGTGGTGAGCGAGGCGTTTTTGGCCGTAAAGTGTACCCTTGCCGACGCGGCAGGAATAAGAATCAGCACTAAAACGGCGGTCCCACCACTTTGCGCAGATATTGAAGAGGAAATGATGAATTACGCGGTCGCGAAAGGGAGCGGCGACAATTTCGCGGATGACAGGGTCGTGAACGATGAAGGCGACGCCGCGGCTGGGCTTGTAGTAATGACGGATGAGGCTGTCGCGGAGATTGATAATATCTTCCATAGCGTTGAGCTCAAATTGGTGTTCATCAACGGTCGAGCGTTTACCCTTGCGGGCAACATCATAGGCGATCCAGAGTTCACGGAGGAGAAATTTTTCAAAACGGTCATCGGTCATAGTTCGGACTTAGGGCGTTGTTGTTTGTTGTATTCACGAGCAGTAATACGTTCAATGCGCACGAGGCTTTCGAGAATGTCGCAAAGATCACGATGATGGATGAGGCGCAAATTCTCCATATTGGCGAGATTGTTGCGCAGATTGCGGGCGCCAATCATGATGCCGAGGAGGTTTTGAGCTTGGATAGTATGTGGCGATTCGGCGTTGGTGGCGGCAAGGAGACGTTGGAGGGGTGGGTGGATGATGCCGCTGGTGGCTTTGGCGTTGGCGAAATTGAGGTAGCCGACAAGTAGTTCATTGGCTTCGACGATGAGGGGTTTGACGAGCGTGTCGCGGGCGAGACTGTCAGAAATGCGTTTACAGTTGTAATAGAGTTGGCGATTAAGTTCGAGGATGAGATTATAGAGTTCGGGGAGAGGGGATTTGGGGATGATGGTCGAGGTAATACGCTCGATATCGCGATGAGAGCGGTCGCGCAGCTTTTCGATCTGTTCTTCGGTGTAAATCTTGGGTAGTTTGTAAAAGTGGAGTTCGGCGGTACTGCGCTCACGGTCAGGAAAAACATTAATTTCGGCGAGTTGGGTTTCGAGCTGACCGAGGGAACGAACAGAAACGACCCCATCGCTTGACGGGGAATAATTGTCGGTGTCATTTTTGACGCTAAAACGCCGGTGAATGCGGTCGGCAATAGTCATCGTATAAAAGAGGACGGAATGGCCAGCGAGTTTAGAGAAGTTTTCGGTAGAATCGAAAATGAGGAGATGGTGGTCGTTGGTCTGCTCAAACTCCATCGCCTGGGCTTTGATCAAGCGTTGACGTTGGCGTAAGGCCTGGCGGATAATGCGCGCGGTGTGTTTTGATTCGGCGGATGGTGTAGATTTTTGAATATCACTCAGGATAGCCTCTAGTTGGTGGATGTCGAGGTGATCGTAATTTTCGAGCTCAGCAGTCTTAATTGATGATGGCTTAGTCATGCTTTCCCCTTAAGAATAACTGTTCTAGTTTTTGTTTGGATGTGATTTTAACCAAGGATACTTTGGCGTTCGGCGGTTAATTCTTGTTTAAAGGTTTGAAAAACTTGCATGACGATTTCACGAAAATCCGGTACATTGCGCTCAAGCCAAGACAAAGTGGCATCACCGTCGTCGTGGATGCGGGTAAATTCGTCAATTTGTTCGTCGGACAGACCAGCACTGATTTTTTGACCAACACGCACTTCCAGCTCTTCCTCAGCATGATCCATAAATGCTTGTTTTTCGGCGGCTGGCATCTCGGTCAGACCAACCTCGGTCATAAAATCTTCGTCTACACGTATCATTTTTACTCCTTTGATTGATTATAACATAAGCGGGAAGATTTGGGGGATTTTTGCAAAATATGGTTACTTTATAAAAATACAAATTTGGGAATTTTGTAAAGTAGGATGATATAATAAAGGTATGATTAGACGAGAAGAATACTTGAATTGGCTAAAAAGCCTGCAAGATAAACAACTAATAAAAGTAATAACTGGCGTACGGCGGGCAGGAAAGTCGACTCTACTGGAACTTTTTCGAGATGAGCTATTGAGTCAGAAAGTTAAAAAATCACAAATCCAGTTCTATAATTTTGAGGAAGAAAAGAATACTGATTTGCGAGATTGGCGAAAGTTGCACCAATATATTGAGGAAAAGTTAATCCCGACGGAGATGAATTATGTTTTTTTAGACGAAGTGCAAAAGGTGGAGCACTTTGAGGAGATGGCAGCGTCACTTGCGACGAAACCGAATGTTGATTTGTACATAACGGGGTCAAATGCATTTCTGCTATCAGGGGAGCTGGCGACATATTTGACGGGTCGGTATATTAGTTTGCATATTTTGCCATTGTCGTTTCAAGAGTATTCGCAGCTATTCCCGGATGAGCAGAATATGGAACGGTTATTTTTGCAATACATGAATACAACAGCCTTCCCGGAAGCGGCGTCGATACTGGTGGATAATCCGGCGGCGGTAGATGTATATTTACAAGATTTGTATGACACGATTTTACAGAAGGATATTTGTACGCGGTATGAAATTAGAAATACAGTAGTTTTTAATCGAATTGTAAAATTTTTGTTTGATTCGGTGGGGAGTTTGGTATCAGCGACCAATATCGCAGCACAGTTGGAAAAGCAAGGTACGATGATTTCGGTGCCGACCGTGATAAATTATTTGAACTATTTAACTAAATGCTATATTTTGTATCCGGCGAATCGATTTGAAATTAAGGGTAGGCGGCTATTGGAGAATAACGACAAATATTATGTAGTGGATTTGGGGTTAAGGCAGGCGATTTTGGGCAGTTCGATCAGTACGGATATCGGACATAGGTTGGAAAATGTAGTGTATCTTGAATTGGTACGTCGTCAGAATGGGAAGGTGTTTGTAGGAAAACAGCGTGACTGTGAGGTGGACTTTGTGGTACAGAAGTACGGTGGTGGGCTAGAGTATTACCAAGTCGCGTATCAGGTAGCAGAGCGACCAGAAGTCTTAGAGCGGGAACTGAGGCCATTACGGAGCATTCAGGATAACTATCAGAAAATGCTGATTACGATGGACCCAATGTCGGGTGATATTGATGGGATTAGGCAGGTTAATGTAGTGGATTGGCTGCTAGATAATAGGGGTAGTGAGAGTGATACTAGTTTATAAAAATGCGAATTTTAGTTTTTCCTAAAATAGGAGACGATAGGCAGTATGGTTTTTGTGATCTATGACAGGAGATTTTAATGCCTATGCTTGTGGGTGAGTTTTGCCATAGCCGTTGATGAAAGAGCGGGCGTCCATGGGTTTTTTACCTTCGGGCTGAAGCTCATCGACGACGACGAAGTTGCGGTCTTGGCATTTGAGCATGAGCGGGGAATCTTTGGGGGTCATGCCGGCGGCTTCACAGAGAATGTCGGTGACGCGGAGAACGTGGGCTTTTAGGATGATGCAAGTTTTGCCATAAAAGTCATATTTGGGCTTTGGAAAACCTTGATAGGCGACGATCTGGCGAAGAATAGTCTCGGCGGGAGCGTCGGCGGGATGAAGAAAAGACATGGATTTGTCGAATTTGGTGGTAAAAGTAGCTTTCGCGTCGTCTTGTTCAATAGGCTGCGGTAGGCTGTCTAGATTGGCGACGAGCCACTCAGCTCCAGCGGTAGCAAGGGCTTCGTAGATTGCGTTTTTGTCGATTGGGAGATTTTTAAGTGTGTCCTGATGGTATACTGGGCCAGCGTCCATGGCTTTCACTAGCTTCATGATAGAGTAGCTGAAGTCTTTGTCGCCATGCAAAATGGCGGATTCGATTGGGGAAGCGCCGCGATATTCTGGGAGTTTTGAGGGGTGAAGATTGAGGATACCTTCGGGTTCAAAAAGTTCAAGAAAGTCGGATTTAATGAGAACGCCAAAGGAGGCGAGGATGCCGTGGGCGTCGGGGTTTTGGCGCTTGAACTCGGCGGCAGTCGTGAGGTCTTCGCGAGTGCGGGCATGGAAAAGGAGGTCGCAATGCCTTTCGAGGACCCTTAAGGTGTAGTCGGCTAATGGGCCGTTACCGAAGAAAAGTATCTTGGGTAATGCTGAACGCCGACTGTCAGCCTTTTTAGGACACGCTCCTTCGCGCCCGTCGTTACGGGGCTCTGGTCGCTTCGTCCGCTCCCCGTTGGTCGCGGAGATTCCTGAAAATGGTTGACAGTCGGCGTTCGCATTACTCACGCTAATCCTCTTCGGGGAATAAGTTGGTATTATTTTTGATTTCGGCGTTGTAGTCGACGGGCCTTAGGTCGCCGTTTTCGTCGAGACGATAGAAAGCAGTTTCGTCGTCTTTGATATGGTCAATGAAGAGGATACCGTTCAAGTGGTCGATTTCGTGCATGAGAGTGCGGGCGAGGTAACCTTCGGCTTTGATGCGAACTTCGTGACCGTCTTCAAGAAGGGCTTTAATTTTAACTTTTTTGGGTCGGCCGACCATACCGTAAATCTCAGGAACAGAGAGGCAACCCTCCTGCTCTTTGATGATTTTGCCTTCGGTTTTGATGACTTCAGGATTGATTAGCGCCGTAAAAGAATTATTTTCCTTGTCATCGAGATCGTCGCGAATGATGATAATGCGTTGGTTGACGCCCATTTGGGGGGCAGCCATGGCGGCGGAAAGCTCATAGGGGTGAGCTTTTTCCCAGTCAAGAGATAAGCGAACCATATCGCCGATGATTTCGTGAGTTTCGTCGGTGATTTGGTGAACCTTGGTCGATTTTTGGCGTAAACGCGGATCAGGGGTAGTAATAATTTCGCGATTCATTGGAGTCGGGTTGGCGCTAGAGGTGTCTTTTGTTGTCATATTTATATATTATAGCATAAAAATTAGAAAAGATAATGCTCAAAGGAGAGACGGGGGGTCGAGTTCGATGCGGTATTTGCTAAAAGGGGTGAGGGCTTGGCGTAAAGTTTCGCGGGAGGTGGATTTGATGATCAATTGCCAGGTAAAGCCACTGGCGGTGCGTTCATGGAAGGCGGGAGTAGGAGGAGAAATGGCGAGTTTGGGGTTTTGGCTGAGAGTTTGGAAGGCCTGGTTGATGTATTTCAAGGTGGTTTTTTCGGTTTTATAAGTAATAGAGAGGCGGGCGAGGTAAGTATAGGGGGGAAGTTTGCCGGTGCGGCGTTTTTCGAGGAGATATTTTGCGAAATTGGAGAAATCAGCTTGTATGGCGGTCTGGATGACAGGGTGGTCTGGCTGATAAGTCTGGATAACAACTTCGGCACGGTCGAGATGCCCACGGCCAACACGGCCGATGACTTGGGTGAGAAGCTCAAAAGTCCGCTCTTCGGCGGCGAAATCGGGGAGGGAAAGGCCAGCGTCGGCTTGGACGACGCCGACGGTAGCAAGGAGGGGGAGATCAAGTCCGCGAGCGAGGGTTTGGGTGCCGATTAAAATGTCGATTTTGCCGGTTTTGACGTCATTGTAGAGTTCGGCGAGGTTGGATTTTTTGTTATTGTCGCCGTCAAAACGAGCGATTTTGGCTTTGGGGAAGAGGCGGGTGAGTTCGGATTCGAGAAGTTTGGTGCCGAAACCTTTGTGAATAATGCCAGGGTGGCCGCAACTGGGGCAGCTAGTAGGGACTTTTTCTTCATGGCCACAGATATGACAGGCGAGGAGGAAACCGTCAGTATGGAGCGTCATGGGGAGATAGCAGGTTGGGCAGAGGGCTTGCCAGCCGCACTCTTCGCAAATTGTTAGGGGTGAAGAGCCACGGCGATTATGAAAAATAAGAGTTTGATGTCCAGCCTGAATATTATTTTCAATAGAAGTCAATAATTGGTTGGAAAAATAGCGATTTTTGAGAAAATTGGCGCGATCCTTGAGGTCGACGATGGTAGATTTAGGGGTGATGGCGGTGGATTTGGCTTTTTCGGTAAGCTCGATCAGGGAATTGTGAGTCTTGGCGAGGTGAAAATCGACGATATTAGGGGTAGCAGTGCCCTGGATGCAAGGTATTTTGAGGGAACTCGCCATAAAACTGGCGAGCCGGAGGGCGGAATAGCGAGGGGTGTTTTCCTGATAATAGGCACCTTCGTGAGCTTCGTCAATGATAATAAGACCAAGGTTGTGAATGGGGGTGAGGAGGGCAGAGCGAGGGCCAATGATAATTAGAGGTTCAGAAGCCTCTAGAACGCGTAGCCAGGTCTTCCGGCGTTCGACTAGGGTTTGGTTCGAGTGGATAAGGACGACGCGGTTTCCGAAGGTTTGGGTGAAGATTTTGACGATTTGGCTGGTTAGGGCGATTTCTGGAACGAGTAAAATAGTGGACTTTTGCTCTAGGAGCGCATCAGAGGCCATTTTAAGGTAGATATTGGTTTTACCGCTGCCAGTAACGCCTCGGAGGAGACGAGTGGTTCCTGGGGCCTCCTGGAGGGCTCTAAGGGCTTTCTGCTGGTATGGGTTTAGTTTGATATTGAACCTATCTTGGGTAAAATCATCAGTGGCGGGTGAAGTCTTCGACGTGTTGCCCTGCGGGCTTGTAACACGTCTCTGGACTTCAGCCCTGTTTATACTGACGCTTTTACCCAAGATGGGTACGTTTACGTCTAAATCCATACCAGCAGAAAGCTCACAGAGTTTCTCTGAGGATTTGAGGAGTTTTTTGGAGATGAGACCGGCGGGGAGGAGGAGATTGGCGACAGTGGGGGCGGGAGCGAGGTAGTATTTGGAAAGCCAGGTGATGGATCTTAAGAGGTGCTGAGGGATTGGGGTGGGATGGATAAGGCGAGAAATGGGTTTGGTGGGGAAATTAACGCTGGGGACGCGTTTCATGACGATGCCGGGGATTTGGCGGCGGCCAACGGGTATGAGGACAATGTGCCCGGGGAGGAGCTTTTGGCCGTTTTGTGATTTTGGGTCGTAAGAGTAGGTGAGGGCACCGCCGTCGGCGCGATAGACTTCTGTGGGCATGACCTCGTAAAACATAATAGTATTATAGCATTCAGATAAGCATAAGGGGTGGGGTTGGGCTTGTAAAAAACACAACATAGGCGTATACTAGAGGTAGAGGAGAGGTAATACAAATGCTAGATATTTTCATCACATCGCGTGTACGGCGGAAGATTGTTGTGGTTTTTGCGAAATATCCGGATTTTAAGACGCACGTTAGGGCGCTGTCGAAGTTGATTAAGGAAGATCCAGGGAATATCCAGCGAGAATTACAAAGATTGGAGCGAGGTGGATTTCTTTTGGTGACGCAAAAGGGGAATACGAAGATTTACCAGATGAATAAACAGTTTCCGTTGCTAAAGGAGTTGCAAAGTATGGTGATTAAGTCGCAACAAATGTCGAAATCAAAGAGCAATCGGACGGATAAGACGATCGGGTGAGTAGGTTATTTGATGAGCTGCTGCGGGTGCGGGAGTTTGATGCAGGGTTTTTGAGTCCGGTGTATGAGGAGTGTGTGGGTCCGAGGTTATTGCCGGATATGGCACGGGCAGTAGAGCGGATTCGGGAAGCGGCTAGCCGAAGCGAGAAGGTGCTAATTTATGGGGACTACGATGTTGATGGGGTGACGGCGAGTACGATTATGTATGATACGCTGAGGCTGGCTGGGATATCAGAGGTAGAGGTGATGCTGCCGAATCGGTTTTTGGATGGATATGGGATGAGCAAGAAAGTTGTTCAAAAAGCGAAAGAAACTGGGGCGGGGCTAGTGGTGACGGTGGATTGTGGCAGTCGGAATCATGAGATTATTGGGGAGCTTCGCGAGAATGGAATAGATACGATTGTGACGGATCACCATGAGTGCGGGAAGAGTTTGCCGGAGGCGGTGGCAGTTGTCAATCCGAAGAGGCGAGATATGGAATGCCCGGCGGAGCTTAGAGAACTAGCGGGGGCGGGGGTGGCGTTCAAGGTGGCGCAGGCTTTAGTGTTGGCGGGGATGATACCTGAAGGGCAGGAGAAGTGGTTGCTAGATTTGGTCTTGATTGGGACGGTGTGCGATAGTATGCGAATGACGGGGGAAAATCGGCGTTTATGCTATTATGGGATGAAAGTTTTGGCGAAGACGCGGCGACCGGGATTGAAAGAGCTGATGCGAGTGGCGGGAACAAAGCGGATCGGGGGTGAGGCGATTGGATTTCAGCTGGGGCCGAGATTGAATGCGGCGGGGCGTATGGAGACGGCGGAGTATGCATTGAAATTGCTAATGGCGAGTTCGCGAATGGAGGCGGCGAGTTTGGCACTAACGTTGAATCGACTAAACGAACAGAGGCGGAATCAGCAAAATGAAGCGGTGACGGAGATTGAAGAGCGAGGGGTGGGGGATGAGCCGGTGATTGTCGTGGATGGAAAATGGCATGAGGGGGTGCTGGGGATTATTGCGGGGAGGTTGGTAGAGGAATATCGACGGCCGGCGTTTGTACTCGCGGAGGTGGATGGCGCTCTAAAGGGATCGGGGCGGAGTTTTGGCGAGTTTAACTTGGCGGAAGCGTTGAACGTGTGCGGTGAATATATTATTGGGGGTGGAGGGCATGCAGAGGCGTGCGGGTTGAAAGTCGAAGCCGGGAAAATGGAGGATTTTCGGCGAGCAGTGAATGAGTACTATCGGAGTTTGCGGCTAGAGAACCAGGAGAGATTTTTGGGGGTGCGAGAGGATCTTGAGGTACAAGAGTTCGAGGATTTGTCTTTGGAATTATTAGAAGAGATGCGGAAGTTGGAACCGTTTGGAAATGGGAATGTAGAGCCGGTATTTTTGTTGAAGGAGGTGAGGGTAGTAGAGGTGTCAAAGATGGGAGCGGAGGGGGAACATCTGAGGCTGATTGTATGGGATCAACAAGGGAAGAGCATGAAGTTGGTGCAGTTTCGGGCGCCAGAGGAGTATTTGCGGCTGCAGGGCGGAGAGACGGTGAATGTTTGGATACAACTGGTGGAGAATGAGTTTCGGGGGATTAGGAGTGCGGAGGGACGGATTTTGAAGCTGGCAGTGTGCTAAAATACTTGATTATTTTTAGGTTTTGTTGTACAATACGGAAAAGATATCGCAGAATAAGCGAATAGCTCCTTAGGAATTTGGCTTTATAGATTAAATACAGGGATATTCAGCTCGCGCGGTGTTTTTGGAATTATTAGCGAAAAACATGAAAGTGAGGTGGGCGCTATGGGCGCAGAGATGTTGAAAACGGCCAGATTGACCGATGATGAATTAAGTAACTATTTTGGGGATTTTACAATATTTAAAAACGGCATGTATTGCGATATGGTAAGAATTCCTAATGAATACCCGGATTTATTGCCGGATTTGGTATTTTCCCGAAGGCTGCCGCAGTTGTGTGACGGGAGCTTCTTGAATCCGACAGTTATGATTCCGATTCCACTGGAATTATTGAAGACGATATTAGTAGACGTACCTGCGCATGCTATCCAGGCTTGGGTTCTGTTCGGTGATTACTATCCGAATGAGCGCGCGTTTTGGGTAACCAGAACCACGAAGAATTGTGCTTTGATTAAGATTCAGTGGGATGTAAGGATACCGCAAATCGTAGACGGAGAGGTACTGCAGAGTGAAGAACCTGGCGGCTTGGAGCATGAAGTACTGTCTGAGCGTTTGGGAAATACACTGAAGTTCGTGGTGAATGTTGACGACGATTATGGTCTGCATGGCGTGACCTATGCTATGGTGGAATTAGATTGCGAGCTGTGGCGATTATACCGAAAATGCGACGAAAGTACGCGCAATATGTTGCAGGATTCGGCGGAGAGGTTGGAGCGATTTGAGGCGGAAAAAGAGGAATGGAAGGAGAAAATTATAAGTTTAATCCCGAAGAATTGGGTTGATGTTTCGCCGTCGACGCGCCGTATGGAAAGCAAAGAAGATTTTGTTAGATTGTGGGTTGAGACTTCGCCGGCCTATTGGCAGGCGATTGTAACTTCGCGGTTTGATGAAGTTGGATACCAGAAAATGGTAAAAGCTTTCTCGTAGAGTAATCTTGGCCAAGAGGGGAAGAGGGGAAGAGCTGGCAAACTGCCAGCTCTTTTGCGTGTTCAGTTTATTAACAAAAAATGACCTCCGTTCTGAGTGATGCGGAGGTCATTGGATTATTTAAGTCCGAGGCGCATACGTTCGGCTTTTTCGGCGCGACGGATTTCGCGGATGATAGCCTTGCTGCGGCGTTCGCGTTTCGAAATTGGTTTCGAGAAGCGCATTTGCGACTTCTTCAAAGGCATGATACTGCTCTGGAGTACCTTGCGATTGAAGCGACGAATGAGGTTCTCGTTAGCCTCGTTCTGATCTTTTCTAGTTACTTTGATTGCCATATTGGTGTCATTATAACAAATTTTTTATGAATTCACAACCCCTATTTTGTAGTATAATTGGGATGAAGGAGCAAAATGATTATACTAATGGGCTTGGCGGGGAGCGGAAAAAGTACACAAGGGCAAATTTTAGCGAAGGCGCGGGGTGGAGTGTGGTTATCGGCGGGGCAGGTGCTACGCGATACACCGAATGAAGAGGTGCATGAAGTGCAAAAACGGGGGGAACTTGTGGATGATAGGTTGACGATACCGTTGATGGCGGAAGCGATAAATCAAGCATTAGCAGAAGGGAAAGAGATTGTATTAGATGGATATCCGCGGACAGTACCGCAGGCGGAGTGGATTCGTGACCATGTGGCGGAGCAAGTTGAGGCGGTAGTGCGGATAATCGTGCCGAAAGATGAACTGTTTCGGAGGTTAGCGGCGCGCGGAAGAGCGGATGACGCGAGCCGAGGAGCGATTGAGGAGCGATTTCGGATAGTTGAGCAAAATATTTATACAGTTTGTGAGACGTTAACAGAGAAGAAAATAAAGATTTTGGATGTTGATGGTATGGGAACGATGGAAGAAGTGGCATGGCGAATTAATGATGCATTAGTGGTGGCCGCGGAGACGTAAGTTGTGGAAAAGTCTGTGGAAAACTTTTAGAATATGGAGAATAACAGAGGTAGAAAATGAATAAATTATTTGTACAGAGAGAATCGGAGAATCTAGAAGAGAAAATTAAGGCGATGCGAGCTGGGGGGAAGATTTTAGGGGGCGTACTCAGGGATTTGTGGGAGTATGTGAAGCCGGGGATGACGGGGAAAGAGGTTGACGCTTGGGTGCGAAAAACGATTGAGGAGCGGGGGGCGAAGGTGGCGTATGATTATTTAGAGGAGTCGTTCCCGGGAGCGATTTGTATTTCGGTGAATGACGAGTTGGTGCATGGAGCGCCGACGGATTATGTGTTTGAAGAGGGGGATAAGGTGAGTTTTGATCTCGATGTGCTGTACGAGGGGTATTATACGGACTCGGCGTTTACGATGATCGTAGGAGATAGGGGTTCACCAGCAGTGAAGCAGATGATTAAGACGACAGAACGTGCGATGTGGGCGGGGATTGATGTGGTAAAAGCAGGGACGAGGATTGGTGATATTGGCTATGCAGTAGAAAAAGTGCTGCGGGCGGGGAAATTGGGAGTGATTGAGAATTATGTTGGGCATGGGATTGGTAAGGAAATGCACATGCGGCCAGATATTCCGAATTATGGTTCTAGGGGGCATGGTTATATGTTGAAAGCTGGGGATACGATTTGTATTGAGCCGATGTCATGCCTCGGAAAGCCGGCGAATTATGTTGATCGAGAGAGTAATTGGACGGTGAAGATGAGGGATGGATCGATTGGATGTCACTGTGAGCATACGGTGTTGGTGACGGAAGATGGATGCGAGGTGTTGACGCTGGCGGATTAGTGGTGGTATAATACGCTTATGGATGAAATTTCGCGCTATGCTGTTGGTTTGGACGTGGGTACTGCTCACGTGCGAGCGGTAGTGGCGAGTATTTCGGGTGGGGGGAACTTGAATGTGATTGGATACGCGGAGGCGCCGAATTCAGGGATGCGGCGAGGTGTAGTCGCGAATTTGTCGGGACCGGCGCAGGCGATTGACCGAATGCTGGGTGAAGTCGAGCGGATGAGTGGCTACGAGGTGAATGCGGCGACAGTTTCGATTAACGGGGCGGCGATTGTGTCGACGCGGACAGAGGGGATGATTACAACGGGGGCGATGGAGCATGAGATTAACGAGAATGATTTGGCGCGAGTGGAGGATGTGGCGCTTCAGGGGCGGATTCCGGCGAATCAAGAGGTTTTGGATGTTGTGCCGTTGCAGTATATGTTGGATGAGCAGGGCGGAATTAAAGATCCGCTGGGGATGATGGGGTTGAGATTGGAGATGAAGGCGAATGTTGTATCGACGTTGGCGCCGAATTATGAGAATCTCCGACGGGCGACAGAGGGGGCGAATGTGACGCCGCAGCGGATTGTGCCGAGTGTAGTAGCAGCGGCGCGAGCGGTGCTGAGCGAACGGCAGAAGGAAAATGGGGTGGCAGTGGTCGATATTGGCGCGGCGACGACGAGCGTGGCGGTGTTCGAGGAGAATGATTTACAATATATCGGTGTAGTACCGGTGGGGTCGAATAATATTACAAATGACCTCGCGGTGATGTTGGCGATTGATACAGAGGTGGCGGAAGAGATTAAGCGGCGGTTTGCAACTGGGGATTTTGGGGCAGTAGATAGCCCGGTGGTGATACGTTGGCGCGGAAAAGAAGTGCGATTTGAACGAAGTCAGATTGATGAGGTCGTGCAGGCGCGGCTGGATGAGATTTTGACTCTGGTGAGGAAAGAACTCAGGAAAGCGCATTATGAACAGCGGTTGCCGGAAGGGATTGTTTTGACCGGTGGCGGGGCGAAGATGCGGGAGCTGGATAAGTTTGTGCGAGAAACGCTGCAGACTTCGGTGAAAGTCGGTGTGCCGACAGGGTTGAATGGTGTGGCAGAAGCGGTATTGAAGCCGGAGTATGCGACGGCGGTGGGGCTGATGCTGCTAGCAGCGGAGGGGGGCGAAGTAAAGGGGGCGAGAAAGGCGCCAAAGGGTGGCACAAAGAAAGAGAAGAAGCCAGGGTTTTTGAAGAAGTTTTTGGGAAAGTTTTAACGGTTGTCGTATGAGTTTTGTGTGCTATAATGGAGAGAAGTAAGAGTGATAAGTGAGGTAATTAGGTAATGCCCGAGATTAAGCCAACAGAGGTAGAGAGTTCAGCAAGCATTAAGGTCGTCGGTGTCGGTGGTGCAGGTAATTCGGCGATTAACCGGATGAAAGAAGTCGGTTTGTCTGGGGTGGAATTTGTTGCGGTAAATACCGATGCACAGGCTTTGCATCATTCGAGCGCTGAGACGAAGGTGCATATCGGGAAAGGCTTGGGTGCTGGTGGTGATCCGGATAAGGGTCGCGAAGCGGCTGATAGTGCGCGCGAGGCGATTGGAAAGTCGCTGGAAGGTGCGGACATGGTGTTTATCACGCTGGGTGCGGGCGGTGGTACCGGTTCTGGTGCCGGCCCGGTAGTAGCGGAAGAAGCGAAAAATCGCGATATTTTGACGGTTGGTGTAGCGACGAAGCCATTTACTTTTGAGGGCCCGAAACGACGTGAAAATGCTGATGAGGCGATTGCGAACTTGTCACGGAATGTGGATGCGTTGATTACGATTCCGAATGATCGGTTATTGCAGACGATTGACCCGAGGACGCCGTTGCTTGAGACGTTTAAGATTGCTGATGATGTACTGCGGCAGGGTGTGCAGGGGATTTCGGAGCTGATTACGGAACATGCGCTGATTAACTTGGACTTTGCAGATGTGAAAGCCGTGATGAAGAATGCCGGCTCGGCCCTGATGGGGATTGGGCGCGCGAGCGGTGATAATCGAGCGGTGTTGGCAGCGCAACAAGCGATTGAGTCTCCGTTGATTGAGGTGAAGATTGACGGTGCGAGAGGTGTGTTGTTTAGCGTTGCTGGCGGATATGATATGGCGATGAGTGAAATTCAGGACGCGGCGGAAGTGATTACGGGGTCGGTAGCGCCAGATGCGAATATTATCTTTGGTGCGAGCATTCGGCCAGAGTTGGAAGATGAAATCGTCGTGACGGTGGTGGCGACAGGGTTTGATTCAGAGTATTACCGGAAGTTGGATGCGGAACGGGCAGCCGAGGAGCAGAGCAGCTATTCTGGTCAGACAGTGGCAGATGTGGTTGATATGAGTAATACCGGTGGGTATGGTAGCACGAGTGGGTATAGCGGGGGATATGGGGGTGGTTATGGTAGTAGTAATGAGAGCGTTTGCGCGAGCGCGAGTCATGATACGTATGCGCAGAGAGAACAGGCAGTGTCGAATCAGCCAGCTGTGCCACAGCAGCCGAGTGTGGAGCCAGCGAGCGCAGACTTTACGGCTGAAAATCGGACGAATATGTGGGATTCAATTCGGACCGAAAATGAAGACGATCTAGATGTTCCGCCAAGTTTGCGTGAGCGGCTACGCGGGAAGAAGGAGCAGTAAGCCGAGATGGCGACGACTCCGAGAATCGGTGATAGTAAAGTTCTCGAGAGCCGTGAGACGGACGATGGAACTACGATTCGTCGGCGGCGAGTGAGCCCAGATGGGCGGCGATTTACGACGTATGAGCGGATTGAATTGCCGCAGTTGATGGTGCGCAAGCGAAGCGGTAATAGAGAGGTTTTTGATCGGGATAAGTTGGCGACGTCAGTGAGGCGGAGTGTAGGGAAATTCTTAGGTTCAGAACTGGCGATTGAAGAAGTCGTGAACGCGGTCGAAGAGAGATTGCGACAGGATGGTAAGGAGATTGTCGGATATGAGGAGGTGGGGAATACGGTGTTAGATGTTTTGGCTGAGAAAAATGAAGTTGCGTATGTGAGGTATGCGAGCGTGTTTTCAGACTTCAAGACATTGGGGGATTTTGAGAGGATTTTACGTGAAAGGAGGGCGAAATAATGAGAGTAGTTTGTGTTTGGCGCGAAGGTGAGGATTATTCGCGTATCGTGAGAGAATGGATGCGGGAATTTGAACGGCGGACGGGGAGAGAAATTGAGAGTCTGGATCCGCAAACGCATGAGGGTGAGGGCTTTTGTCAGGCATATGATGTAGTAGAATATCCGACGATGATGGCACTGGATAACAAGGGTGGAGTCTTGGAGATGTGGCGAGGAAAGATGCTGCCGACGTTTGATGAGGTGAATTATTGGGCGATGCAGTAGACGGCTTCTAGTAACATGAAGAAAGAGGCGCAGATGCGCCTCTTCTATCCATTAATCTTCTGTACAGAAGATTAATGGATAGAAATAGAGGTTTTACGGGCGGAAATTGTCGGGAAGGTATTGCTCGACGAGATCACCGTTTTCTTGGTAGATTTTGTCGATAACTCCCTGATAGCTGCCTTGCGGGCTGGGGGTCATATAATAGAGATGAAATTTTGCTTTTACGTCGTTTGTCGGCTAACTTCTTGAAGTCAACTAATCCGATGATATTGAGGGTGGATTGATCGCCTAACTCATAGATTCTGGGAGGTAGATTCGGATCGACGCGACTCTTGACTTCCAAATAGGGTTGGACTTTGAGATGAATGCAATCCTTAATCTTGGGGATTTTGTTGGGGCCGTGGACGCCAAGGAAGAGGTTAAGCTCTTCGGGGTTCATAGATTCAATCCAACGTCTGCGATGATCGTTTAAAGCAACTTGATGGTGTCGGTCTTTGAGGCGTCGCCAGGGGCTGCAGGTTTTCGGGTTTCTACGGGTGCGTCGCTTGCGGCTGGCGCTAAGTAAATAATTATCCATATTATTCTATTCTCCTTTCAAAAGTACTGGGGTCAGCGGTAATCAGGTTGATGCTTATGCTAAAATAAGACATCCTAAAAGAAGGTACGGAGTACCCATATTTCTATTGTATCATAGATTGCCAAAAAAGTCAATATTCATCTGGGACGGAAAGATGTTGGTTTGCGGCTGATAGGGGTTATTGCGGGGTAGGGGCGGTTTGTGCTATAATATAGGGTATGAAATATAAGGCAGGGAGCCGACGACGCGCTGCGGAGTATGAGCGAGCGCTCGTTGAGTGGTGGAAGAAGAATAAGATATTTGAGAAATCGGTCGAGCAGCGACCGGTGGATGATAGTTATGTATTTTATGACGGACCTCCATTTATTACGGGGATGCCACACCATGGGACCTTGCTTTCTAGTATCGTGAAAGACGCAGTACCGCGGTTTTGGACGATGCGGGGGAAACGAGTTGAGCGACGTTGGGGTTGGGATTGTCACGGCTTGCCGGCGGAGAATTTTGTCGAGAAGCAGTTGGGAATTACGGATCGGCGGGAGATTGGCACGAAGTGGTCGCTAGAGGATTATATTCTGAAGGCGAGGGAGAGTATGGTGGCGAACTCCGAGACTTGGCAGGGGACGATTGACCGGATTGGGCGCTGGGTGGAGTTTGAGAATGCTTATCGGACGATGAATAAAGACTTTATGGAGTCAGTGTGGTGGGCGTTTAAGACGTTGTATGAGGCAGGGAAGATTTATGAGGGGGCGAAAGTCTTGATGTATGATACGAAGTTTGCGACGCCGGTGTCGAAGTCGGAAGTGACGATGGATAATGATGCGTATCAAGAGGTGACAGATCCGTCGGCGTATGTGAAATTCAAGCTAGTTGGTGAGAATGCGGCGCGTATTCACGAGGGGGCGTCGGAAATTTACTTGTTGGCGTGGACGACGACGCCGTGGACTTTGGTGGGGAATATGGCACTGGCGGTGAATCCAGAGCTGGAATATGGGTTGTATTGGAATGAAAAAGGTGAATTCGTGGTCGCGGGGACGGGATTTGCGAAAGAGCAAGAGAAATGGGAGGAACTGGCGAAGTTTAAGGGGGAGGAACTGGTTGGACTAGAGTACGAGGCGCTAGAAGTTGAAGGTGGGGTGAAGCTGGTGGACTGGCAGAAGTTTGACAAGGGGTATTATGAAAGTAGGGCAGAGAACGCGCATCGAGTGTGGGGGGCGGAGTTTGTGTCGGATAGTGACGGCACGGGGATTGTGCACATTGCACCGGCGTACGGTGAGGATGACTATGAGTTGGGGCGGAAATGTGGTGTGCCGTGCGTGGATGTTTTGGATGAATATGGGGATTATTTGCCAGGGGCGGATGACGGCTTGAGAGCGGCGGGGGTGCGGCCGAATGAAGAGGGGCAGATTCAGATTTGGGAAGCGAATAAGTTTATCGCGAAGTGTCTGGAAGCGAATGGGCCGATTGAGAAGATTGAATACATTAAGCATGAATATCCGTTTAATCCGAGAAGTAAGCAGCGGATAATGTACCGGGCGTTTCCGAGTTGGTTTTTCGATGTGCAAGGTTCTAAACCATTGATGATTGCGCAGAATGAGAATGTGAATTGGTTTCCGGGGTATCTGAAAGAGGGGCGGTTTAAGAAGAATATTGAACAAGCGCCGGATTGGAATTTGAGCCGGGACCGGTTCTGGGCGACAGCGATGCCGGTGTGGAAGAGTGAAGAGGGTAGCGTGAAGGTTGTTGGGGGGTATGATGAGTTGGAGAAGTTGAGCGGAGTCAGGCTAAACGACTATCATCGGCCATGGGTGGATGAGATTGAGTTTGATGCGTGGGTGAAAGATGGTGAGGTAGTTCCGGAAGAGACGGACGGCGCGAAAAAGGAGCATTTTAAGCGAATTGAGAAGGTTTTGGACTGTTGGTTCGAGAGTGGGTCGATGCCGTTTGCGCAGTTGCATTATCCGTTTGAGAATAAGGAGAAGTTTGAGCGGAATTATCCGGCGGATTTCATTGTGGAATATGTGGGGCAGGTGCGAGCGTGGTTTTATTATGTGCACTGTGTGAATACGGCGCTAGCGGAAGTGGGGGGATTTGGGAAGGCGGCGCAGGAACGCGCAGAAAAGAATGCATTTAAGAATGTGATTACGACGGGGACGCTAGCGGGGAATGATGGGCGGAAGATGTCGAAGTCCTTGGGGAATTATACTGACCCAAATGAGTTGATGGATAAGTTTTCGGCGGATGCGCTGAGGTTCTTGTTGCTGAGTAGTCCAGTGCTCTCCGGTGAGGATTTTGCGCTGACCGATAAGGATGTGAGTGATGTGGCACGGAAGCTCGCGATGATTTGGAATGTGTATGATTTTTTCACAACCTATGCAGAAGTAGATGGCTGGGAGAGTCCAGATGGCGATGGGCATTGGCAAGGAGGGTTGAAAAACCCGCTGGACCGGTGGATTATCGCGCGGTTGCATGAGCTGAAGCGAGATGTGACGGCGGGAATGGAAGAATATAATATTCCGAAGGCACTCTCTGGCGTATTGCCGTTTGTGGACGATCTGAGTAATTGGTTTGTACGGAGGAGTCGAAGGCGATTCTGGAAGAGTGAGGACGATGGCGATAAAGCGGAAGCGTATTGGACGCTGTGGAAGGTGCTTACGAAGCTCGCGCAGGTGTTGGCGCCGTTTACACCGTTTCTCGCGGAGGAATTGTGGCAGAAGATGGTCGGCGGGGATGATCCTTCTGCGAGCGTGCATTTGACGGATTGGACTGCGGCGGGGGAGATTGACGAGACGATACTCGCGGAGATGCAGCGCGTAAGGGATGTGATCGCGGAAGGTCTGAGGCTTAGGATGTATAAAGATGAGCATGAAGAGCAGGTGAAGGTGCGGCAGCCGCTCGCAGAGTTGGTTTATGATGGGGAAAAATTGCCGGAGTGGGGTGAGGAAATTGTGCGAGATGAGGTGAACGTGAAGCGCGTGACCCAGGGGGAGAAGATGTGGGTCGATAAGACGATTACTAATGAGCTGGCGCAAGAGGGGTGGACGCGAGAGCTGGTAAGGGCGGTACAAAGCGCGCGAAAGAAAGCGGGGTTGAACGTAGATGACAGGGTTAGGCTGGACGTGGAGGCAGATGTGCCGGAAGAATGGCGGGAGATGCTGATGAACGAGGTGCTGGCTGAAAGTCTAGTTAGGGGGAAGAATTATGCGTATGATGAACTTGTCAAGGTAAATGGGGAGAATGTGACGATTAGTTTGGAGAAGATGTAAGGGGGTTGGTGTTTTATGCCCCCTATTTTCACTACTCCCTAGCTCACCCCAGCCTAGTTTTAGGAATGCTGAGTCTCACGCCAAGGTCTGTTTTTGGATTTTACCCCGATGGGTCGAAAAAGTTCCGTTTGGTCACGCTGACTTTTTCTAAAATCCAAAAACAGACCTTGGGTTCGGCTCTTTTATATTCCTAAAACTAGACTAGAGTAAGCTAGGAATAGGTTAGTTAAGGTTTATAAAACACCAAGTTATCTCTGTTGAAAATGAGTTGAACTTGTACGTGGTGTACAAGTTGGAATTTACCACTTACTTTTGTCCGTAGCGGGTATATATATCCTCCGGATGGCGCGGTCAACTACGTTGGTAACGCCGGCTATGGTTGGTCGCAGACTTCTAGGTCGTCGACTTACACATACTTCCTGGGCACGGTTCCTGCGGGTGTTGATCCGTTGAGCATCAGCTACCGTTATCATGGTTTCCCCCTCCGCTGCCTCTACCCAGGTAGTGCCTAATGGAGGAAAGAGAAAGATATGAGGAATAGCTACTTTCAGGACCCGCTTGACCCGTCCCATCTTCGCTTTGCTCAGATTCTAGGGCGTCGCCTTGGAATAGAATGTTAGCATTCTATTCTCTCGGACTCCTACTAGATTCGTTACAGGCGGGTCTGCGCTTCGCTCGCTCCCCGTTGGTGCGGCTATCGCCTTCTGCGGGCGTCGTCTCGGAAGAAGTAGAGCGTGCTCTACTTCTTCGCTCGTCTTCTACGCAGTTCGCGAAGATTCCCAAGAAGCAGCTATTTATCATCCTCACTCTTTTCCTTACTGGTTCTGGTACGGCAGCGGAGGGAAAGCCCGTTATAACGCGGTCCGCTATAGGATGTTCCAGAACTAGTAGGATGAGAGTATAAAACATAAGTAGTATTAGACGAATGAGAAACTCGAGATCGCATGGTCACCTCATATCCGACGTGGCTGATTTGTCCGCCATCGAGCTGCAACCATCCACTACGGACAAAAGCCAATGGTAACTGTACTATGGTGGTGGCGGGGTAAGCGTTTGTGTTGTGAATAAAATGCAGAAAACATTAAACTTATGCTTGCTAAAAATTTCTAAATTATGTTAGTTTGATTACAGAGCAATGGGTAGCTAGTCATTTTGTGGGGTAGGGTGGCGATTAGAAAATGGAGTGTGGAGAAATTAGGTCTTTTTGTTATGGGCGGTGTTTGTTGATAATGATAAACACTAAGAAAAACAGAAAGGAACATGAAAAACATGTTAACACTGATTTTAGATTTGCTTAGCAAGCTGCGTAACTGTTCACAGTTAAAGACCAAGACGAATGTTAAGGTTGATGTTGAGCAAAAAATTACCGTCGTCACGATTATTGTCGATAACGAACGGTAACTTCAAACCGTAATTTAATTGTACTCTACTAAAACAGTTATGGCAAGTGTAAAATCCTATTGCTCTATTATGAATTTGGTAATTTATTTGCGATAAATGCAATTATGAAAAACGGGAGAGCAGAGGTGTAATGTATGTTTGGTGGGGAATTGTGACCCCTGTAAAATTGACATTTTTGGAAAATAAAGCATAAAAGGTATTGACTTTTTGGAAGATGTGTGCTAACATAGGAATTAGTTAGATAATAAATAAACAAATTAAACAAAAAAATATCTAACAAAAATCAAAATATAAAACCGCGAAGGCTGTGAGTGTAGGCCATAGCAAGATAAAACAAAAAAGGAAACAGCCATGAGCGAAAAAATCAACTTTAACACCAAAGGAGACACCTATGTAATACCAGATGACGACTTCAATATTCAGGAAGCTGGAGTCGAGCGAAGTAAAAAAGCGGATTGGAACGATTTTGAATTAATGGGCGCAAATAATAGAGAGGAAGGAGAATATGTCGCGCCAGTAGAGACCGATCCGGCGAAAATGGAGGCTGCATTAGAGAGAATTAAGAAGAGGAAAATTGGTCTGAGCATCCTAAGTGCGATGCGGAATGCGGCTTAACGGAGAGATTAGCTATAAGATAGATTTAAGGATTGATTTCATAAAGTAGAATTTAAGAGGAAAAAGCGTATAAGTTAGATTAAGAAAGTAAAATAGTAAAACCCGAACTTATGTTCGGGTTTTACTATTGTAACAGGGATTGGGGTTGTGCTTTATCTTGCTTTGTGCTAAACTATAAGTAGTTTAAAGAGGTAGTACTATTATGCCGGGTGAAGGGTTGAATAATCAAAATCAAGGAACAGAAACAAATAACGCTGCGAACGAGGCTTTTAATGCTTGGGAGCAGATGGCGAATGATGTAAAACAAGAGCAACAGGAGAATGTTGAGACGTTGAGCGCTGAGGTGGTTGACGCGAATGGTCGCGTGTTGACGGCGACAAAGGCGGAGATGAGACCGTATGAGGTAGAGGATACGGTTGCTGCGGGTGTGGGCGCGACGGGAGCTGCGGAACAGGCTGCAGCGTTTAATGCGGATGCGTATCGGGCGGCAGTGGAAAGCGCTGAGGCGGCGATGCCGAAGGTGGAAACTGAGACGGTGACGGATGCGTGGGCGGATTTGGCTGGCGAGCAGAGTGCGAACGTGGAGGTGAGTGAGGCTGCGGATGCGGAGAAAGCTGTAGAACAGGTTACGGAGCAGAAGGCTGAGCAGGCGGAGACGAAGGCAGCGGGGCGCGAACAATTGGATGCTTGGCTGGAGTCGGTGAAGGGTACGCCGGAAGAGTACTGGCAGCGATTGACAGAGGAGAAGCGCGAGAAAGGTGTTGAGCTTGGCGCGATGCCGGATCTCACGAAGGTTGATAAGGCGATTCAGAATTTCTTTGAGAATGGTCTGGTCGGAGTGACTGGCAAGGCGCGAGAAGTGCGGGAAGAGATGGCGAAGAAAGCGATCTTGAATGATATTGCGAAGTTGAAAGAACGCGGCGGAGAATTGACGGATGAGGTGATGCAGAATGTGTTTCTCGGGGCGCAGCGGATGCTGGAGGAGATGTATCGGGGGAATCGTGAGCTGCGGGAAGATGCGCAGGACGAGGAGTTGTCACCAGATGAGGAGATTGCTTGGCATTTGAAGATGGATCCGCGGAAGGCGAAAATGAATGTTTTGCTGGTAATGCAGCAGCATACGCGGAGGCCAGAGGAGGCGAGCGATGCGTATGAGGCGCGGCTTCGGAATTATGCAGAGGATACGCTGGAACATCAAGAACAGTTGAAGCGCGATCAGGAATATAATGCGGAACATCCAGATGAGGCAATGGAGTATGCGGCGCAGGTGTTGAAGAATGGGCAGAAGGATGATTTGCCGGAGTTTACGTATTTGAAGTGGGATGAAGCGAGCGAAGATGGCGCGAAGGCGGAGGTGGTGCAGGAGACTGAGCAGCCGGTGGAGCGTGAAGGACGGATTAAACGGTTGTTTGAGCGAGTACGCGAGAAGCTTGGGTTCCGGAAGGTGGTTGATAAGGTGATGACGAAAGTCGCGGGGGCGGTCATGAGTGCGGCGGCTTGGGCTGAAGGGGTGTTGGCGGAAGATGGCGAGAGTGAAACGGTAAGCGCAGGGCAGACGCAGAGTGTGGAAGCGGTGCAGGGGAAAGCTGAGGCGAGAGAGGTGAGCCGGGAAGAATTGCTGAGGAAGCTAAATGATGCGAGAGTAGAGGCGGCGAGACGAATGGCAAAGAGTCAGGGCGATAATGCGGCGATATTGAGATTGACGGACTTGATTGTGAAGTTGAACGCGAAGATCGCTGAGGTAGAGGCTGAGAGTGAGACTGCTCCGGAAGCTTTGGCGGCGTAAGGTGTGGAAGTTGACATCTGATTTCGCTTATGGTAAATTAACTTAAAAGTCATGTAGAAAGGTATCAAAATGCCAGAAAATAAACCAATGGAACAAATCACAAAGGGGAAAGTAATCAATACGTTCGTCAGTAAAATGATGGCGGATAAGGGCGTAGAAGATGCAGCGCTGAAAGAGCAATTAGAGGCGAAGCTTGAGGAGCAGATTGAGCAGGCGATGATTCGGATGTTGCCGGATGAGAAATTGGTAGAGTTAGAAGGCATGTTGGACCGTGAGGCGAGCGACGAAGAGATTGAGCAGTTCTTTGATGGAAGTGGAGTGAATTTTGAGCAGGTAGCGCAGCAGACAATGGCGGCATTTCGGTCGGCGTTTTTAGGTAGTGGGGCGGAGGCATAGAGATGGCGAGGCGGAATAAGGGTGAAAGGGCGCCGAGCGGGGGCGGTGAGCGTGAGAAGAGCGCGGAGCGCAAGAAGGTTGAGCAGGAGCTTGGCGGGGAGGCGATGAAGCATACGCCAAGCGAGAAAGAAAAAGCGCGCGATCAGTATTACGAGCGGCAAGAGAAGAAGGCAGAACGGGCTAGCGATGAGGAATTGGCGCAGTTAGAGAAAAGGCTGCGTGAGAAGAAAGATAGGCGCAATCAACAGAAGTACTCGGAAGAGACAATCCAAAGGGCGCTCGAGGCAAAGAAAAATGGGGAAGAAGATTTTGATATTAACGCTTACGAAAAAGAGCAGCGAAAGTTGGCGCGTGAAGCGTTTGAAGAGAAGCGCAAGGCGGAGATGAAGAATATCCTTGCGGGGCGGTCACCAGAGGTGGCGGCACGTGAGATGACGCAGGATATGAAGAAGTTGGCGGGCGAGATTGAGCGAGAAAAGAGCGTATTGTACGCGGACAGAGAATTGCAGAAGAAGCGGATTGCGGAAGCAGAGGCGGATTTGAACTCGATGCGTGAAAAGCGGGAGCGGGTTTTTGAGCAGATGTCGGAGGCGCAGCAAGAGGCGGTGCTGTATGAGCAGGATGAGACGTCGCCGGTGAGTGGGGAAGCTGAAGAGATCACTGGTGAGGCGGATGCGAACACGGCAGGGAAGATGACGAGTGCGGCGTATGATGCGGTGATAGCGAGTCTGGGTGTGCAGGACGCTGCGTTACGTGAAATGTTGGAGAAGAAGAAGGCGGAGTTGGAAGGGGCGGAAGAAGAGGCTGTCGATGAAGAAGTTGCGGAGGAGCAAGATGCGGAAGTGCAGCGCAGTCAGGAATATTGGGATAATATGGCCGCGATGGCGGCGGAAGCTGAGGCGAACCCGGGGCGCTGGATGTCGGAGGAAGAAAAAGCGGAATTGGCTGAGCAAGAACAGACCGCTGAGAAGCGCGAGGGGCTGGTGCAAAAATTGCATGAGAGGCTGAAAGCGCGAAAAGGATTTAAGCGAGTCATGGCGCGAGCGGTGGCGCGGGTCGGGATTGTATTGATGTCGACTTTGATGCTGGCTGGTTTTGCATCGCGAAGTGCGGGTGGAAGTAATGAACCGGCGACGAATGTGGTGTATGCGGCGGAAGAGAATGCCGGTGGTGACGAAGTAACGGGTCAGGCTGAGATGCAAGCGGAGATTCAGGCGGCGCAGGCTGAGGCTGAGGCAGTAATGCAAGAGCTGGGGATCGGGCCGGAAGATTTGAAGAATAGTGGGGATATTGACTATGAAGGCGTGGACTTACTTAGCGTAGGTGAACAGATGTATGCTGGGATGACGGAGCGTGAAGGGACGCAAGTATTGCCGAACGGGTTGATGGGGAATCTGACGGAGTACGAAACGGCGAATGCCGGTAAGGGTACGAATCATTTCGGTGAGAGTAAAGATTTCGTATTTGACCTCAGTGAAGCGCGTAATGCTACTACGGCTCAGGAGCTCCTGAGCATCGTCCGCGATCAACCGCAGACGATGGCAGCGTTTGTGGCGAATTATCCGCAGATTATGGAAGCGGCGGGAATTGATGCGAGCGTGATCGAGAATCAGAATGTCGAACAGCGTGCGCAGGGAGTGATGGATGCGCTGTTAGGTGAAAACGGTGGTGATTTGCAGAAGAAGTTGCTCGCGGCGAGTGGGTTGGCGCTATACAATGAGAATACGAACTTTGAGTTTTATCTTGAAAATGATACCGAGCGGACGTTCTACATGGCAAAAGAAGATGTGGCGCTGGGTGATACGATTGAGAATGTCAAACTTAGGTTGGATACGAAGAAGCGAAATAATGCGAAACAAGTACAAATTGTCATGACGTTTGCTGATGGAACGCAGGAGTCGGGTGATTTTAACTTGAACTGTGGGTTCCAGCCGAATTTGAAAGTTGACACGCCGACGAAGCGAGAGCCGATTGTCACGGTGACGGTAATCGAAGAAGTGCCGGATGATGAGCCGGAACCGGAAATTGTGACGATTGACGATGATGATCCAGACCCAGATCCAGACCCAGATCCCGACCCAGACCCCGACCCAGACCCAGATCCCGACCCAGATCCAGACCCAGATCCCGACCCAGACCCAGATCCCGACCCAGATCCAGACCCAGATCCTAAACCGAAGGATGAGGATAATGAGAAAAAGGTGGTCGAAGATGGCGGTCAGACTAACCCAGTAGATCAGACTGAGAATATTGACAATAAAACTCCGGGCGAGATAGAGACTCCGTCGAATCAAACGCCAGAGAATCAGGTCTCACAGGACGAGATTACTGGGAATACAACGGGAACGTATGATCAGACTGAGGAAAGTACGGCAACGCCGGATGGTGGGGCTGAACAAACCGTGGTCGATAATCAAGTGGCAGACGAGACGGTGAGTAGCGAGCAGCAGGAAGTTGACCAAAATAATCAAGAGGCGGCTGATGAGGCGTACGAAAGTACGGATTTGACCGATATGACAGACGATGAGTTTAATGAATATGTAAATAGCTTATTGTAGCAATTAAAGACAAAGAGGAGCAAAAAATGGTAAAACAAAAATATAAAATTGTGAGTGCGGGACTAGCGGCGTTGGCATTGTCGCCGCTGGTCTCGGGGGCGCCGGTAATGGCTTGGGGGCCAGAGCGCCCGACTTATACAAATCAGAAACCAGCTGACCATGCAACATTTAATTCAATTACGAATAATGCGGCGGTAGGAGATGAGCGGGACTTTGTGCGGATTGAGGAGAAGAATTCGGGACGTCCATATAGCAGCGAGATTATCTTAGAGGCTGGTAAGCAGTACGAGGTTTATATTTATTATCACAATGATGCTTCAGAAACTTACAACGATGAAGCGCATGGCTATGTGGGTGTGGCGCGTGACGTGAGGTTGTCTAGCACTTTCCCGGAGTCTTTGGCGGCGAATGAACGTGCGGCGGTGACAGGGAAGATTACTTCGAGCAATGCACAGCCGGCGGCGGTCTGGGATGAAGCGTATGTGACGGCGAAAGAGGCGGTGACATTGCATTATGTGACTGGGTCGGCAAAGATTTATAATCAGTGGGGAGCGAATGGTTCGACTTTGGCGACGGCGCTGTTTTCGGCAGAGGGCGTGCCACTGGGATTGAATGAATTAAATGGTGTGATTTTAGGCTGTGATAGGTATTCGGGGCAGATTGTTTATACGATTCAGACGAAAGCGGTAGATGAAGGTGGTGACCCGGATCCAGATCCAGAACCAACGCCTGACCCCGATCCAGAAGACCCAGATCCGGGGCCAACGAATCCAACAAAGCCGGTAGAGCCGATTATCCCAGAGGAACTACCAACGACGGGTCCAGCGGAAGTGGCGCTTGCGGTTGTGGTCGTGTTAGCGCTGGCGGCGGGTGGATTTTACTGGTATCGCACGCATAAAGCCGTGAAAAAAGCGACGACGAAGGCGCGCGGACGGAAATAACGGCGAAGAAGTAAAAGGAAACGCATGAGAATCCCCAGGTTAGTAATAACCCGGGGATGCCGTTTACAGGAGGGGGTGGGTAGTGTGCTTTTTTGGAATATGATTGCGTTCGCAAAATTTATCAAACCAAGGAAACCACGATCCGCGGACGTCAATAATGGCGGCTCGGACGATATCCAGAATATATGGAAAACCATAATAATTGTGATAGTCGCGAACGACATGCGCCAGCCAACCAGCGGCAATTGAAGAATCGCCGTCGGTTTCGCGGATAAAATGGCGATCTTGGTCGGTGAGCGTATCGTAATGATGCTCTTTATAGAACAAATCCCCAGGTGCACCAGATTTTTCGTAGGCGATAGCAGAAAGAACGGCTTCGCTTTTGTCGACGACCTTGGCTAATTGTACAAGGTGGGAAATTTCCTCTGGGAAATCTGCAAAAGTTGGGTCCTGGAAACAAATGAAATCAGAAATTGCGGTCACTCGGAGATTAGCTGGTAGACGCGCAGAAGCAAGCGCAAATCCAGTGAGCTCGGCCTGGTTTTTCTCGGAACGATTTTGACTTCCGTCGTCGGGCCGATCGCCATATTCGTTTTCTCCCAAATCATGGTCTTTGAGCAGGTGCTCGGCACGTCGATAAAGCTCCGGCGTTAATAAGTTGGGATAATAGGTTTCTAAGCTCCGGATTAGCTCAACGCATCCACTGGCGTGTTCGGTGTCAGATTCTTGATGGCGAGGGTTAGGTAGTGCATAGGGGTCGTAATATTCATAACAACCACAGAGGCCAAAACCACTACGTACTACAAGGTTACCGAGGCGTACACGTTCATAACGTCGCCAAATATCCAAAGAAGCTGGATGAATGCCAGTCGGGCAGTTGAGATCGTAAGACTGGTGCGCAATCGGTGTACCATTTTGCGTAATTACGATGTGCTGGGTGGTCACGGTTGAATCAACCGTGACATAGAAGTTGACTTCTATGTCACCAGTACTGGTGACAATTTTAATGCTTTGTTTTTGATCCAAAGGATCACCTCCTTTTTTGGAACCTCCTGTTTGGCTGTTAAGTTGCACCCACTACTTGATTTGTATTATAGCGGAGTTCAAGTTTTGCGCAAGGGAAGATGGACCCTCAAAATGCTTGCGGGTGGTAAAAAATTGAGGGGTGTGGTAGGGTGGAAAAATGAAAAAAGGAAAGATAGTTACAAATGATGTCAAAATGGAAATGCACGAATGGGTAACGGTAGAATTTCTCATGGATTATGGACACGATATTGAGTTGATCCGAAAATCAAATAAATATGGTGTGCATACGCCTGATATTTGCATGGATAAGTTATTCTGGGAGATGAAAGCGCCAAAAGGTGAGGGAAAATCTTTAATGAAAAATACTTTACAAAAAGCGGTGCGACAATCGGAGAATGTGATCATAGATTTACGTAGAGTAAAGAGGCACCAGATGAAATGTTTAGCTGAAATTAAACGAGAGTTTGATAACTCCCGTAGTATAAAGAGAATTAAGATTATTACGAAAAGCGGAAAGATGATTGAATTAAGCAGGTGAATATGCTAGAATGTAATTATTGAGGGTGAGCCCTGCAGTGGATATATGCGGGGTGTTGCCCTCTTTTTGCGGGTACGGAGGTTGATTTTCTGAGAGAAGTATGCTAAAATGGCGGGAGATAATAATTTTAAGGGAAAATTATGAAGAAAGCAGTTGTACTCATCGGCGGGAAGCAGTATCTGGTCGAAGAGAAAGAGACCCTACGGGTGGACCTCCTCCCGGCAGGAACAAAAGAGCTCGAAGCTGGTGCTTTGCTTGTGATTGACGGCGACAAGACTACGGTTGGTATGCCAGAAGTTGCGGGAGTGAAAGTGAAAGCGAAAGTTGTCGAAGAGCTCGTAAAAGGTGAAAAGTTGCGGGTGATTCGCTACAAGTCGAAGAAACGCGTTCACAAGGAAATTGGTCATCGACAGAAGTACTCGATGATTGAGATCGAAAAAATCGGGTAATGCTTGCTAAAATGGAGCATTTCGGTTTTTCGGAGATTTGCTCGTCGTAAGACGCGCTTCATCTCCTCAAATTCCGAACTGCTCTCATTTTAGTTACGCATTATTTTTGTGATAGGTGACGGCGGGGTGACTTTTTGAGAAGTGTGGGGTTTGACGACGGATTTATTGTGCTATACTGAGGGCATGGTACAGGATTTAAGCGGGTTGACGGAAGCGGAGGTTAAAGATCGACGGCAGCGGGGACTAGATAATCGTGAGGTAGAAGCGCCGTCGAAGTCGGTGCGGCAGATTGTTGCGTCGAATGTGTTGACGTATTTTAATTTAGTGTTCTTAATCATTGCGATTTTGCTAATTTTGGTGGGATCATATCGGGATTTGACATTCTTGCCGATTATTATTGCAAATACATTGATTGGGATTATTCAAGAGGTACGAGCGAAGCAAGTTTTGGACAATCTGAAAGTGATGAATATGCCGCGAGTGCGGACGTTGCGCGATGGGGAGGAACGAGAAATTGGGATTTATGAATTGGTGAAAGATGATCTTGTACGTCTCGGGGCGGGGAATCAGATACCGGCGGATGCGGTAGTGGTAGAGGGGAGAGTGATGGTAAATGAAGCATTACTGACGGGGGAGGCAGAAGAGATTCAGAAGAAGGCTGGCGAGGAACTATTGTCGGGGACGTTTGTGGTGTCAGGAGAGTGTTTGGCGCGACTCGCGCGGGTCGGGGCGGAGTCGTATGCCTCAAAGTTGACTTTGGAAGCGAAGGCGATGAAGCGCGGCGAGCAGTCAGAGATTATTCGGTCGTTGAATAAGATTGTGAAGATGGCGGGGATAGCGATTATTCCGATCGGAATTGTAATGTTTTGCCAGCAGTATTTCTGGGGCGGGCAGGACTTACAGGCGAGTGTGCGGGCGATGGTGGCGGCGGTGATTGGGATGATACCGGAAGGACTGTTTTTGCTGGCGAGCGTGACATTGGTGATTAGCGCGATGAAGCTGGCGCGACGGCAAGTCATGCTGCATGATATGAAATCGATTGAGACACTGGCGCGAGTGGATACGTTGTGCGTCGATAAGACGGGGACGATTACGGAAGAGAAAATGAAACTGGTAGAAGTGGTGGATTTTGCGGGAAGGATGCAAGCTGAGAATCGGGAGTTGCTGGGGGCGTTTGCGAGAGCACAGGAGGCGGATAATGCGACGATGATGGCACTGAAAGAGGGGCTGGATGGAGAAGGGGAGGAACGGAAAGTGAAGAAAGTTGTGGGGTTTTTTTCGAGATATAAGTATAGCGGGGTGGAGTTTGAGGATGGGGTAGTGGTACTGGGGGCGCCGGAGTTTGTGCTGGGGGATGAGTATATGAAGTATGCTGAAAAAGTAGAAGAGTATAGCGAAAAAGGGTATCGCGTGTTGGTGTTCGGAAGATATGAGGGTAAGCTTGATGGGAGGAAATTGACGGGGAAAGTGGAGCCATATGGATTGGTGCTACTCGCGAATGCGATACGGGAGAATGCAGTGGAGACATTTCGGTATTTTTATGAGCAGGATGTTGAGATAAAAGTGATTTCGGGGGATAATCCGGTGACGGTAGCGCGAGTGGCAGAACAGGCGGGGATTCGAGGTGCGGAGAAATATGTTGACTGCATGAAATTAAAGACGAAAAAGCAGATAGATGAGGCGGTAGAGAAATATGTGGTGTTTGGGCGGGTGACTCCAGAGCAGAAGCGGAAGTTAGTACAAGCATTGAAAGCGCAAGGTCGGACCGTGGCGATGACAGGAGATGGAGTGAATGATGTTTTGGCATTGAAAGATGCGGATTGTTCGATTGCGATGGCTTCAGGAAGCGAGGCGGCGGTGCAGGCGGCGCAGCTAGTACTCCTAGATTCGGATTTTGCGAAGATGCCGGATGTGGTGAGAGAGGGGCGAAGGGTAGTGAATAATCTGGAGCGGTCGGGAAGCTTATTCCTCGTGAAAAATATATTTTCGTTCTTGACGGCGCTACTGACGATTATTTTTGCGATGCGGTATCCGCTTACGCCAACGCAAGTTTCGCTCATAAGTATGTTTACGATTGGGGTGCCAGCGTTTTTGTTGTCGCAAGTGCCGAATACGGCATTGATTCGAGGGGATTTTATGAAGAATATTATCCTGAAAGCATTGCCGGGTGGCGTGACGGATATGGTGTTGGTGATGTTGATGGCGTTGCTCGGGCGAGTATTGGGAATAAGTGCACCGGAGATGACGACAGCGGCGACGGTTTTGCTTGCGACGATTGGGATGATGGTGCTACGGGACGTGAGTAGGCCGATGACGTGGGATAAGAAAGCGATTTGGGGAATTTCGGCGGCGGGGTTGGTGTTTAGTTTTCTGTTTTTGAAATTGCTATTTGGAATTACGGCGACGATGGGATGGCCGGTGTTGGCGCTTTTGGCGGTGTTTTTAGGTTTGGCGTGGCCGACTCTAAAGATAGTGAAGAAAATGGTGTCATAGAAAACTCTGGGTTTGGATTTGTGATATACTGAGAGTAATGAAGAGGTTTGGGAAAAGATTATGGGAATCGACGGCGGTATGGCTGGCGTTGATTATTGTTGCGCAGACAGTAGTTTATGTCTTGGCGGGAGCGAGTAAAGCATATTTCCATATGGATGAAATTTATTCATATGGGTTGGCGAATCATAGCAAAGTGCAGATTTATGAGACGGAAGGGTTTTATGATGAGTGGCATACTAGAAATTATTATGATGAATATTTGACGGTGGGAGAAGATGAGCGCGGGGATTTCCGGCCAGTGTATGAGAATCAGAAAAATGATGTACATCCGCCATTGTTTTATTTCTTGCTCCGACTAGGGATGGAAATGACTCCTGGTCAGTTCTCTAAGTGGACGGGGATCGTCTTGAATATCTTGATTGCAGGCGTGAGTACGGTAGTCTTGTGGTTGATTGTGAAGAAACTGACTGGTGGTCAGAAAGTTAAGGCCTTGGTGTTGACGGTAGTGGTGGCGCTCGGGATGGCGGCTGTGAGTACGGTGGTGTATATACGAATGTATGAGTTGCTGACGCTTTGGGTGCTGATGACGACATGGTTGCATTTGAAACTGCTGGAGGCGAAGAGCGGAGAGGCAAAGGCGGGGCTGTATGTAGCGATAGGGGCGGTGGAGCTCGCGGGGGCGTTGACGCAGTATTATTACTGGTTTTATTTGGCGGCGATGTTTACGGTGTTTGCAGTGAAGTATGTAAGGGAGAAGAGGTGGAAGGATCTGCGAAAATATGTGGTGACGGTGATTGTAGCGGGGTTGGTGTCGCTCGTGATATGGCCGTGGGCGGTGCAACATATGTTCTTTGGCTATCGAGGTGAAGGTGTGATGACGACACTAGGACAGCCGTTAGTATTGCTCGCGAATTTGTGGACGTATGTAGGCGTATTAGATGAATATGTTTTTCATAAGTTGCTGCTGGTGATTGTGCTGGGATTGATGTTGATTGGTGGGTACGTGATTATGACACAGAAGAAACTGGCGGTGGCGAAGGGGCAGGGAGAAAAAGTGATGATGATTTTGGTGCCGACGCTGTTTTATCTCGTAGTAGTGGCGGCGGCTTCGCCGTTTGCGGCGTTGAGGTATGTGGCGCCGGTGTGCGGGCTACTCTTGGCCTTAGTGTTATGGAGTTTGTGGGGGTTGTTTGAAGGAGTTTGGGGTAAGAAAAGAGGAAGCTTGGGAATGGTAGTGGTAGTTGCGATATTTAGTGTCGTGATGCCGGTGGCGGCAGGTCTGGAGCCGGACGTAGTATACCGAGAGCGGGCGGAATGGATGGAGAAGGTTGAGGAGCTAAGTGAAGTTCCAGCGGTGTATTTGATGAAAACGGGAGATGATTGGGGATTTTTGAATGATATTTTGCTGGTGCGAGAGATTAAGGAGTCTTATATTGCGAAAGATGTAGGGGTAGATGAGGAAGCGTTGAAGGAAATCTTGGCAGGGAAGGATTTAGGTGAAGGGCTGATTGTATTTATTAATGATGGTCAGGATAATAAGGATGTATTGGAGGCAGTGAAGTCGGCGACGGGCTTGGATGAGGTGGAGTATGCTCAGCGCCTGGTAATGAGTGATGTGTATTATTTGAAATAAACACGAGCGGTGTGGTATAATTAGAGTAATTATGGCGAAGGTGATTTGTATTACGAATCAAAAGGGTGGTGTAGGCAAAACGACGACTTCAGTGAATTTGGCGTATTTTTTGGCGAAAGATAAGAATCGGGTGCTGCTCGTCGATGTTGACCCACAGGGCAATGCGAGTAGTGGGTTGGGCTTGGACAAGACGGAGCTAGATGCGAGTATGACGGAAGTGATGCTGGACGTGGCGAAGATGAGCGATGTAATACAGCAGACAGCGTTTAAGAATTTTGATCTGGCGCCGACGACACCGCAGCTAGCGAATGCAGAAGTGGAAATGGCGGGGATGAGGCAGAAATTCGGGGTGTTGAAGCGGGCGATTGAGAGCGTCGAAGAAGATTATGATTATGTGATTATTGATTCGCCACCGAGCTTGTCACTTTTGACGGTAAATGGGATGATTGCGGCGGATTATTTGATATTGCCGGTGCAGACGGAGTTTTATGCTCTGGAGGGGGTGGCACAGTTACTTGAGAGCATGGCGATGGTGAAAAAGGCGATGAATCCGCAGCTAAAGTTACTCGGGGTGTTGGCGACGATGTATGATAAGCGGACGAGTCTGTCGGCGGAAGTATTGGCAGAGGTAAGGAAGTATTTTAAGGAAAAGGTGTTTGAGGCGACGATTCCGCGGAATGTACGGGTAGCGGAGGCGCCGAGTCATGGAGTGCCAGTGGGGGCGTATGATAAGTTTAGTAAGGGGGCAAAAGCGTACAAGGAATTTGCGCGGGAAGTAGAGGAAAGGACGAGAGGGTGATGAAAAAAAATGGTCTAGGGAGAGGATTTGAGACGTTAATTCCGACGAATTTAGTAGAGGAAGAATTTGACCCGACGCGGAAAGAGGATGAGAAGGTCAGCCAGCTGATTGAGGTCAGCGTAGATGAGGTGGTGCGGGACGAGAGTCAGCCGCGGAAGACATTTAGCAAAGAGGGGCTACTAGAGCTGTCCGAGTCGATTAAGGAACACGGGATTTTGCAGCCGATTGTCGTCGTAAAACAAGGCGAGAAGTACCAGATTGTAGCGGGGGAGCGTAGGTGGCGGGCGGCGCAGCTCGCGGAGCTCGCGACGGTGCCGGTGATCGTACGGACTTTGGATGATCAGAGTCGGCTCGAGATGGCGATTGTCGAGAATGCGCAGCGGGAAGATTTGAATCCGATTGAGCTCGCGACGGCGTATGCGAAATTGAAGACACAGTTTAATCTGACGAATGAAGAAATTGGTCAGCGCGTGGGGAAGAGTGCGGGGAGCGTAATTAATACGATGCGGCTGCTGAAATTGCCGGAAGAGGCAAAGAAAGCGATGCAGGAGTATGGTTTGATGGAGGGGCCGATGCGGCCGCTGATTTCGGCGGATCCGGAGATGGTGCATGAGATTTTGCCGAAGATGATTGAAGAGGGTTGGTCGGCACGGAAAGTTGAGCGGTATATTGCGGATCACAAGAAGAAGAGCTCGGTGAAGGCGGTGAAGGTGAATAGCTTCGTCAAAGAGGAGGCGAAGCTGTGTGAGAAGTATGGCGCAGAGGTGCGGGTGCGGGGGAGGAGCGTGACGTTTGGGGTGAAGACGGATGAGGAGCTGAGGGAATTGTTGAAGAAGTTGTAAGGCTTGGTGTTTTATATCCCCTATTTTCACTACTCTTTAACTTACCCTAGCCTAGTTTCCGGAATGGGGCATTTCGTGCCGGGGATGCTTTTTAATTTTTCCTTTCAGGACGTAAAAGTTCCACGAACGTAATCGTGCTGACTTTTACTAAAAATTAAAAAGTATCCTCGGACTCAACGCCTTTATATTCCAGAAACTAGGCTAGAGTAAGCCACAAAACAGTTTAATTAAGACTTATAAAAACACCAAGCTATTTCTGTTAGAATGAGATTGAACTTGTACAGGCCGTACAAGTTCAACTGGCTTTTGTCCGTAGCGGGTTAGTTAATCTTCTTTATGGACAAAGTAGATTTGTGGGTCAAGAATGGTTTCCCCCTCCGCTGCCTCTACCCAGGTAGTGCCTAATGGAGGAAAAAGGGAGGAGACTAGGCTAGGTACTGATTTAAGATTTTTGTTTACAAAATGTAAGCGAAACTAAAAGCGCTTGATTTATTTTGTAAAGTGTGCTATAATTTAGGTAAGAGGGGAGCTGGAGACGGCTTTGCTTTGATACTTACTGTAGAAAGGGGGAATATGCTTGAAAAAGTCAAAGAAAAAGCACAAAACTGAGGTTGTCGGCCGGGATGGCGAATTGATACTGGTTGACGCTGATAAGACGACTTTGTGGGGCAGGTTGAAAGATAAACTTGGCATGGCACTGCTTAGTGCAGGCGCGGTCGTTGCGGCTATAGTACTTATAGCAGTTTTGGCTTTCTGTTTTGTGGCGTTGTTGACATTTTTGTTAGTGGTAGCGGCGATTTTAGTCGTAATAGCATTAGTAAAAGTGGCATATGAGACGGTCAGGGACACGCATAAACAGCACAAGAAAAAAGGTAAGTAGAACATTTAAGTTTATCCCTCAGGGATAAGGTAATAGCCGGCGCTCGTGTCCGGCTATTTTCTCGTTTTACCGTATTATGGTGATGGCGCAAGAAAATACCCCAGACAAGCTGGGGTGGTAGTTAACATCGAGTTTCGGAGACGCCGTCGGTGTCCAGAAAGATGACGGACGGGTCGGATTTATAAAATTTGCGCTGGCGATAGACGAGAAAGACCGTATTGTCGGCGTGCATGGAGCGATAAATGCGTCGAGCGATGCGCAATGAAAGCGCGGGCTGATGCCGCAGTTCGTCGCAATCGCATGTGCTGAAGTCGTAGACCGTCTTGTGCGTATTCTCCATGACATAAATATAATCTTGGAGTTCGGCATAGGAGAGTCGAAGACAGGCGACACAGTGTTTCGGGCGATACGCTATGTGCCTCTGCACGAGTTGTAAGGCGCGCGCATGACCGTTTTTCGGATTACCACGTAGGATACAAAAGCCTTTGGGGTGATATCCGTCCTTAACGGAGGCTTCGCTCATGAGGTCACCACGGATCATAAGGCTGATGATTTTCTCGAAAATACTTGTCATGGCGACAGCGATGCTGAAGTGGCAGATCAGAAACGCAGCGAGTGTGATAACGCCCGTGCTAATAAGGATGGCGTCTTCGGTAAAATCGAGGTGCGGATAGAGCGTACAGACGGCACTGATGGTAAGAAAGGTTGTGATAACGAATCCCAGAATCAGGGATAAAAACACGATGAGTATAATCGTGATGACTTGCATTTTATAATGAATCTTTGTCATTAAAAACACTCCTTTCGGGAGAGCGGGGTTTTAAGTTACGAGATGTTAGCTACGGCGGTATTTTATCATTAAATCAGCAGAATGTCAATAGATAGCCGGACTTTTACAGAGGTAGGGAAAGGAAAATACCAGAAAAACCTTGTGATTTGGCGTGAGTTTGCTATAATAGAAGTATCTGAAAGTACTTCAGGGGGAATAACGGGGGAGAATATAAGAGGAATATGGTTAATAAGCAAGAAGATGAGCGACGTGCGCGCTTGATGAAAATGCGCGATGAACGTTTGCCGGATATCAAAAAACAATTTGAAGAGGCGCAGAAGCGCAATTTTAACTCGAATTTCGAAGAAGGCGGCAAGGATGCGGCTTTGGTGAAAAAAGGCTCTAATAGGGGTGCGAGGAGCGCTCAAGGGGCGAATGGGGGCGCGAAGAGTGGTGTTAGAGGGGCGAAAAATAGCCAAAGTGCCGCTAAAGCTACGGAGAAGGCCGCTAGAGGGGGTGGAGCGAAAAAGCAAGGTGTGAAGGCGGTTACGGCTAAAAGTGGCGCCAGAGGGGCTGCAAAAGGCTCTCAGGGGCAAACGGCGGCAGCGAATAAGCGAGCTGGGCTCGGTGTTTCGGTGCGCAAGGGGGAGATGGTTCATCATCAGCGGATGTTGTCGCAGGACGTGAATACGCAGGCGACACAGCATATTATTGGGGTGCCGGTGAACCGGAGTCGCTATAATGGCTATGATGGCGCGCAAGTGACGAATGCACAGCTGAAGGCGGCGCGGCCGAATCCAGACGCAGTGAGGGTAATTCCGCTCGGTGGTGTCGGTGAGTTTGGAATTGGTAAAAATATGACCATTATTGAGTACAAGAATGAGATGATTGTGGTCGATATGGGGACGCTGTTTGCGGGTGGAGATTATCCGGGTGTGAACTATATGGTGCCGGATATTCAGTATTTAGAAGATAATATCGACAAAGTAAAAGCGATTTGCTTCACGCATGCGCACTTGGATCACATTGGGGCGTGTCGGCATCTGTTGCCGAAATTCAAGCCGACGACGCCGATTTATGCGACGAAGTTTACGATCGGGATGATTGAGAAACAGATGTCGGAGCTCGCGGAAGTGCCAGATATGAATTATCAGGCGATTGATCCACTGAAGCATGAGATTATCAAAGTCGGGGAGTATTTCTCGATTGAGCTGATTCATATGCTGCATTCAATTCCGGGAAACGTCGGGATTGTGGTACGGACGCCGAATGGGGTGGTGTATCTGAGTGGTGACTGGCGGCATGAAGAGAAGCCGCTGGGGACGCAGGCGGATTACGAACGTTTGGATGAGATTGTGAAAAAAGAGGGGATTACGCTCATGTTGAATGAGTCGACGAATATTGATAGTCCGGGGCGGCATCCACATTCGGAGTACGATGTTGGTGAGAATATTGGGCGAGTGATGGACCACTATGCGAATGGGCGGGTGATTGTGAGTTGTTTCTCGAGCCAGATTAAACGGATTGAGCTGATTTTGAACGAAGCGGCGAAACGCGGGCGGAAAGTAGCGTTTGCTGGGTTTTCGATGATTAATAACGTTGAGGTGGCGCTGCGGGCGGGGGTAATCAAGGTGCCGAAAGACGTGATTATGAAGATGGAAGACATCGTGAAGCTGCCGGATGATAAGGTGACGGTGGTGTGTACGGGGTCGCAGGGGGAAGTGAATGCGGTACTGAACCGGATGGTGACGGGGGCGCACAAGTATATCAAGATTAAGGCGAGCGATGTGATTGTCTTCTCGAGTAATCCGATTCCAGGGAATGAGCCGCATGTGGTCGGGGTGGTAGATGGGCTGCTACGTGAAGGGGCGCAGGTGATGCAAAATGGTAAGACGCATCTCACGGGATTGGGACCGTTGCACCTCTCGGGGCACGCGTATTTCGAAGACCATGTGGATTTTGTGGAGCGGATGAAACCACTGAATTATATGCCGTATCACGGAGAGTTCTATATGCTGGAGCATAACGCGGAGATGGCGGAAAATGTGATTGGGATGAAGTCGGATCGGATTTTGGTGGCGGATGATGGCGATGTGGTTGAGCTGATGCCAGATAAGACGGTGCGGAAGAATGGACGAATTCATGTCGGAAATAAGTTGTTTGATGACGCGGATAAGCCGGTACATGAGGCGGTAGTGAAAGATCGGATTCATATTTCGCGCGAGGGAATATTCATTATTGTGCTGACGCTGAGCAAGAAGACGAATCGGCTGGTGAAGACGCCGGATATTGTCTCGCGGGCGTTTATCTACTTGGACAATTCGGAGGAGTTGGTGGCGAAGATTCGGCATTACCTCAGGGTGAGGACGGAGAAGCTGCAAGGTGATGATATGAAAGCGTTCAAGGAAGAGGTGAAAGAGGACGTCACGCATATCTTGTTTGATGCAACCGGACATACGCCGATTGTGATTCCGGTGATAAATCGGGTGTAATCTGCACAGGGAAAGAGGCGCCGTTAAGGCGCCTCGGTTGGCAGAAGTGAATTGTAGTCTGAGATAAGACGCTCGACGCGAGTGGCTGTATTCGGGGCGAGCTCGGCGAGTTGGACTTGTTCGTCGGGGTAGGCGAGCCAGTGCGCGATAAACTCAGCAATATATTCGCGAGGGCTTTCTTGCGAATGTTTGCCGAGAAGTTCGGCGAGTGCAGGACCTTCGGTCTGAAATTCAGCTTCTAGTTCTGGGTCGTACAGCCAGCCAACCCGATAAGTGACGTAGTGCCCAAACTCGTGGAGTGTGGTTTTGGGGTTGGAAGTGTCAAGATGGATGATGTGCCCGGCATAATGGATTGAACCGGCAGCACGGTCGCGCGAGACGAGGCCTTGTTCGGTTTCGATTTCGCTGGGTAGAGTGAAGTCGATTTGCCAGTCTTCGGCGATGAAATCTGTGCGCCAGGCGACAGGGATGTCTTCCCAAGCGGAGAGGAGCGCGTTGCGCCCGCGGTAAGTTTCGGCGTTCCAGGTATGCCCCTGTAGGTAAGGGCAATCTATATTGTATTCGGGTAAAGATATGGTACCCGAATCAAGTTTTTGAATGAGGACGTCAAATTCTTGCTCAGACATCGCTGCTGCGGGGTTTTGAGTGCTGCTCGCGAGGCCACAAATGACAGCGGCGGCACGGGCATCGACATAAGGCTGCTCTGCTGGGTCGTCGGCGGTAGCGGAAAAGGGGAGATCAGAGTAGATTTCCGCTGGGTAAGGGTAGATGCCGTAGGCTGGCAAGACAATACGCCAGATGACTTGACGCGAAATTGAAGAGTCGGTCTGGAGAATGTCGATTTCTCCGGGTGTCAGAATTTTGGGTCCAACTAGATTGTCCAGTTGGAATGTTTCCGTATGGAAACATTCTGCAAGTTTTTCGGCTACGATGGTGCTTTTTACTGGCGTGGGGATGATGAACTCGGCGTAAACGGCGATTCCACTGACGAAGGCTATAAACCCGAGCGCACACCCGGTAACGATAATAAGTAAGCACCTGAGAGTCTTTAACAGACGTCTTAACATAAAAATCACCTCTTTTAGAAAACATTAAGGTACAAGTTACAGTTTGATTATAGCATAAGCGGGATGAGGTGGTGCGATGTCAATATTTGGATAATTAGCACTGTTGACATGCGAGTGCTAATACGGTAAAATGGAAAATAAGACTTGGATTAAAATGGATATAGTATAATAGAAGAATCTGAGTGAGGGAAATATGGATAGTGATTTTAGTGAAATGATGAATCAATTGTCGGAGAATGCGCGATTTGCGCTGCAAAAGGCCGACTTGTTTAGTAAGAAATATAATAATGGTTATATGGGGACGGAGCATATACTGCTCGGGATTTTGTCGCAAGATGCATCGACGGGGGCGCGGATTTTGGCGAGTAATGGCGTGACGCTGGATAAGGCGGAGAAGGCGCTGGATCAGGAAGCAGCAGAAGTGAATGGAAACTCGGCGATGGCAATGATGTCGCTCTCGGAGGCAGCGGTGCTCACGATTCGGATGGCGAGTCACTACGCAATGGAAAAGGGTGTGAAGGTGATCGGGACGGAGTATTTACTCTATGCGTTGATTTGTCAGACGAATTCGCGCGGGGCGATGTTGCTGATCAAGATGGGGGTGGAGCTAGATGACGTGATGGATGCGCTGGACGCGGAGATGGCGCAGCAAATGGAGCGGGAGCAGAATCAGAAGCTGAAGAAAGATTATAAACGGAAGCCGTTGAAGTGGCTGAAGCGGTTCGGAACAGACCTGACGGATTTCGCGAAGGATGACAAGCTCGACGCAGTGATTGGGCGAGAGCGAGAGATTGAGCGGGTGGTAACGGTACTCAGTCGACGGACGAAGTCGAACCCGGTGTTGATTGGCGAGGCGGGAGTCGGAAAGACAGCGATTGTCGAAGGTTTGGCGGAACGGATGGTGAATAATGACGTGCCGGGAGTGCTAATCGGGAAGCGGATTATCCAGGTAGACCTGAGTACGATGGTGGCGGGGACGAAGTTTCGGGGGGAGTTTGAAGAGCGAATTAAGGGAGTGATTGACGAAGCGATTGAAAATGAAGATGTGATTTTGTTCATTGATGAGTTGCACCTTCTGATGGGGGCGGGAGCTGGAGAAGGGTCGATGGACGCAGCGAATATTTTGAAGCCAGCGCTGGCGCGGGGGCAGATTCAGCTGATTGGTGCGACGACGATGGATGAATACCGAAAGCATATCGAGAAAGATAAGGCCTTAAGTCGGAGATTCCAGACGGTAATGGTCGAGGAGCCGAGCGCTGAGGTGACGTTGAAGATTCTGAAAGGTGTGAAGAAGCATTACGAGAAGCACCACGGGGTGGAGATTCCGGATGAGATGTTGGAAGTAGCGATTAATATGTCGGGGCGGTATATTAATGACCGATTTATGCCGGATAAGGTGATTGATGTGATTGACGAGGCGGCGGCGATTAGTAAGGTTGCGGCGGACAAGAAAGATGGGGGCGAGTATAAGAAGTTGAAAGTGCAGCTCAAAGAAGCCGAAGAGAAAATGGCGGAGATGGCGGATAAGGAAGATTTTGAAGCGGCGGCGTTGTGCAAGACAGAGGCGGAGAAAGCAAAGAAGAAGCTGAAAGAGCTGAAGAAGGCAGGGGCGGAAGTGAAGCCGAAGTTGACGGAGGATGATTTGGCGCTGGCGGTGAGTTTGAAGACAGGAATTCCGGTGTCGAAAGTGCATGGGAGTGAGCTGGAACTACTTGGTGGGCTAGAAGGACATCTTCGGAAGAGTGTCGTCGGGCAGAATGAAGCGATTAAGACGGTGGCGAAAGCGATTCGGCGGGGGCGGAGCGGAATCGCTGATCCGAAGCGACCGATTGGCTCGTTCCTCTTCATGGGGCCGACCGGAGTAGGGAAGACGGAATTGGCACGAGTAGTGGCGCGAGAGGTATTTGGGGGTGAGAATGCGCTGATTAAAATCGACATGAGTGAGTTTGGCGAGAAGCACAATGTCTCACGGCTCGTCGGAGCGCCGGCAGGTTATGTTGGCTATGAAGATGGCGGGAAGTTGACGGAGAGTGTGCGACGAAAACCGTACGCGGTGGTGCTATTTGACGAGATTGAGAAAGCGCATCCAGATGTGTTTAATATGTTGTTGCAGATTCTTGAAGACGGAGAACTGACCGATGGTCAGGGAACGAAAGTGAAGTTTAATAACACGATCGTGATTTTGACGTCGAACCTCGGAGCGAGCGAGATGTATCGTGAGAGCGAGCTGGGGTTTGTCGCGAAGGGGGCGAAGGAGAAGCGTGAGTTGGGGGCGGAGTATGAGGCAAGCAAGATAGCGGCAATGCGGGCATTGAAGAAGACGATGAAGCCGGAGCTAATTAACCGGCTGGATGGGATTATGGTGTTCCATGCACTGACGCGCGAGAATGTAGAGAAGATTTTTGATAATCTAGTAGAAGAGCTGAAGAAGAGACTGGCGACGAAAAAGCTAGGGCTGAAGTTGGACGAGAAAGTGAAAGATTATTTGATTGAGGAAGGTTATGACCCGAAGAACGGGGCGCGGCCGCTGCGAAGGATGATCGAGGATAAAGTGGAGTCGCTAGTGGCAGAGGAGATCGTGGCAGGGAAGGTTGAGCCGGGGGATATCATGGAAGTGAAGATGAAGCGGGGAAGCAAAGACGAGTTAGAAGTGAAGGTGGTGCATGAGTAATGACGGCGCGGCAGGAGTGGAGACGCAATCGGTGAAGCCGAAGCGGGGTTTTTGGCAGCGGAATTGGTGGCTGCTGATTGTTATCGTATTGGGGCTAAGCTGGGTATTGGACCAACAATTTGTCTGGGATTATGTCAGGGGTTGGGGATATCGGCCGGATGAAACGGTGCAAGAGATCGAAGAAGCGCTGGAATTGACGGGGGCGGGCCGACGGGTTTTCGCCGCGACGCAGCCGGTAGTGGAGGGGGCGGAAGAATTTAATGGGCATTGCGGCGAACACAGTAATGATGTGAGTGTCTTAGGCTGTTATACAGATGGTCGGATATATGTGTATCGAATTACAGATGAGCAGCTGGTGCTTGCGAACAAGGTGACGGCGGCACATGAGCTGCTACATGCGGTCTGGGAGCGAATGGGGGCTGGTGAGCAGGCTGAGGTGATGGGGTGGTTGGCCGAGGTGCAAGCGCAGAATGCGGAATGGTTTGAGGACGAGCTGGAGACCTATGGCGAAGAAGATGAGATTGAGGAAGTCTATACGCGGGCGGGAACGAAATTATCAGAGTTGCCCGAAGTTCTGGAGGCGCATTATGCGAAGTATTTTAAGAATCGTGGACGAATCGTTGAGATGTATGAAACTTATGAAGCCCCGTTTGAGAAACTGAGGGGTGAGATAAATGCGCTGTACGACGAGATTGAACAAGTAAGAGTAGAGATTGAGGCGGAAAGGGAAGCGTATTTGCGTGAGGTGGATATGCTGGATGCGAAGATTGACCGGTTTAATGCTTGTGCGAATACCATGAACTGCTTCACGGCGGCAGAGTTTAATGCGCAACGGAGTGGGCTGGTAGCAGAAAGCGAGGCGCTGGAAGATAGAAGAGAAGCGTTGAACCGGAAAATTGATGAGAATAATGCGCGGATTGATGAGTATGTGGAGAAGCAGGAGAAGCTAGGAGGATTATATGATCTCATGGATTCAAATGTGGAAAGAGTGGAAAACGAAATAAGGATGTAATGTGAGAAAGGATAATATGAAAAATTATTTAGTACCAACAGTAGTTGAAGAGACAAATCGTGGAGAGCGGGCGTATGATATTTATTCGCGTTTGTTGACGGATCGAATCGTGTTTCTTGGTGAGCAAGTAAATGCGCAGACGGCGAATTTGGTAGTGGCGCAGTTGCTGTTTCTCGCGAATGAAGATCCGAAGCGAGATATTAAGCTGTATATTAACTCGCCTGGTGGGTCGGTGTATGACGGCTTGGCGATTATTGATACGATGAATTATATTGAGCCGGATGTGCAGACGATTGGGATTGGGCTGCAAGCGTCGATGGGGGCAATGTTGCTCAGTTGCGGAGCGAAAGGCAAGCGGTATCTGTTGCCAAATTCGCGGGTGATGATCCATCAGCCGAGTTCGGGCACGGAGGGGAAGATCACGGATCAAGAGATTGCGCTAAAAGAGGGGATTGAGATTAAGAAGCGGCTTCTGGAGATTTTTGCTGAGCAGACGGGGAAGAGTATGAAGCAGGTTGAGAAAGATATGGACCGCGACAACTGGATGAGTGCGCAGGAGGCGAAAGAGTACGGAATTGTGGATGAGGTGTTGTAGGAGAGCTCGTTGTTAGGGTGGATTATTTCGTCAGAGGTTCCAGTAAGTAGAGGTAGGCGTATTAAGCTAAGTTCCTAGCCTTCTTCTGGAATGGGAGTCTTACGCGGGGAGTTTGTTTTGGGCTTTTCCTATGGACCGCAAAAAGTTCCACGGAACGGAGTCTGTGCTGACTTTTTGCTAAAGCTCAAAACGAACTCTCCGGCTCAACTCTTTTATATTCCAGAAGAAGGCTAGGAACTTAGCTTAACATACCTTTCTCTTCTTGCCGGTAGAGCCAGCGGAGGGGGCGACCGTTATAGCGGACGGCGCTGTTTGACTGGTCAACTCCCGCAGGAATTGAATAGAATATATAAGCATGAGTAAGTGAGTTGGAGATACATGATCGGAGCGAAGCTACGTAACCAACGCTACCGACGTAGCCATTCGTTAGTGTGACATCCCCACTACGGACAAAAGCCAATGGTAACTGTACTATGGTGGTGGCGCCAGCGATATGATGCGTGGATTTTCTGGAGGTTAAAATTTTTAGAAAAATTTTAACCTCAACCCATGATAACAACAGGGGTGGAGTATGAAAGTGGAGTTAAATTTTTTAGAAAAATTTAACCTAGCTAAAATATGCCTAGAGGTGTTTTTGGCTTTTGTCCGTAGCGACGCTATACGTCTCGATAATGGTAATATTGGGTATGCTGGCGGCAACGGGTACGCCTGGTCACGTATAGCCATATCCTTTATTAATACCTACTACCTGAATTTCAATACTACAGGAGTCAACCCGTCTAGCAGTGGTGATTATTGGTTTGGTTTCCCCCTCCGCTGCCTCTACCCAGGTAGTGCCTAATGGAGGAAAAGGAAGTATGGCATGATATAATAGGGTGAATAGGAGGTAGAAAATGAAGATTTTATGGACAGATGGCAGTGCAAGTCCAAATCCGGGGCCGGGGGGATTTGCGGTGATTGAGAATCACCAGCCAGTGGTGCTGGGAAGCGAAAAGCAATCGACGAACATTCGGATGGAGGGATTGGCGATGATTGCGGCGATTAAATATGCGAAGGGCGAGCCGTGCGAGATTCATAGCGATTCGGAGTTCTGGATTAATGTAGTGACGAAGTGGGCGGGGAACTGGGCGCGGAATGGCTGGAAGAAGAAAACTGGCGAGATTAAGAATTTGGATATTGTGCAAGAATTGTATCAACTATATTTGGATAATCCAGTGGAGCTGGTGTGGGTGCGGGGGCATGTTGGTACGGCGGATAATGAGTTGGCGGATGAGTGGGCTAACAAAGCTCGGCAAGGCGCAAAAATCTAGGGGAGCTTGTTCTCGGAGCGAGCTACGGCGTTAGGAGCTGCGCTACGCAGGAGCAGGACTATGAGTCCAGCTCCTTTGCGTTGCTCGCTCCTGCCTTGTATCTCATCTCCGATAACTTTGCTCCTTAGCTTAGGTATAGTTTCGAGACGACTTTGCCTAGAAGTTTAGTGTCGGCCTGGTTTGCGGCGAGATGCTGGGGTGGCGTGTTTTGGCTGTCGGTTGTAGATGAAGTAGATGGCTGTGGCGGAGATAGCAGCGATGAAACTGACGAGGACAATGAAGACGATTGATGATGACCCGGAAATGCCGCCGGTTTTGGGGATTTCGACAGGTAGATTTTCGTCTGCGTCTTCGTCGACATTATAACTTTCGGTAGATTCAAAAGTGGTTAAGGTGATGTCGTTGGATGATTGGCGGTCGGAGTCGGTCTTAGAATCGGTTGCTGTGGTAGTAGCGACAGCGGTGACGGCTGGAGTGCTTGAGATTGCCGAAGTCTGGCTTTGAGTGGTAGAGGTGGCGGTCGGCGCTGCGCTGGAAGACGGCGTTTGGGTAGCTTGGGCGGCGAGGCTTTCAGCGCGGACGATGCCGAAAAGATAGCGGCAGCTAGTAATCGCCTGGTCGATAACGGTCAGAGCGATACCGTAGGCTTCAGCATTGCGAACGGTAAAATCAGCATTGTTATAGTTGGCAATCAGTAAATTGGTTTTGGTAACAAGGGAATGAAGATATTCGTATTCTTGATAGTATGGAGTATCTGGAGTAATAGGAGTAGCGTTGGCGCCGTAATATTTTGAATAGTCAGCAAAGGTTTCGATACGAGTAACGGCAGCTTCGAGTTCGGATTTGGGTGGGAGGTTGACCGTGGTGGCTTCGGCGTGACCGGCGGGAAAGATGGCACAGATAGTGATTAAAATTGACACAAAAATACTGGTAACGGTCGAACGTCTCATATTGTAACTCCTTATTTGCACTGATTGTAGCAAAGGGAAAATTAAAAGGCAAGCAGGAGCGGGATAGAGGTGGGGTTATGCTTGTGAGGTCAAAAATAGCATGGTATAATAGGGATATATGAAGAAACTTATTGTAAAAAGTCAACTGGTGGATCGGGCGAAATTTGACCGAAAGTTGGCGAATATCGGAATGGTGCTTTCGCCGGCGATTTGGCAGCATGAGCGGGTGTATGTTGCGCATGATTACCGCCCGCGGATGAATTATCCGAGATTGATGCTGCGGACGGAGGTAGCAGCGACTGACCAGCCGGCGCGGTATGCACTCAGGTTGAAGCGGCATATTGAGGATAGTGGTGTAGATTGGGTGAATTCGACACTGGTGGCGGACTATACGGAAGCGACGATGATGATTCATCAGCTCGGATATCGGAAGATGACGGAGGTGAGTCGACAGAGGCAAGAGCTGATCCTAGATGAGCGGACGGTGATTTATCTGGATACGCTGGAGGGTGTGCCGCAGCCGTTTTTGAAGATTGAGGCGGAACTAACGGATGAGATGTCGGTCGAAGCGGTACGAAAAGAATTGTTCACGACGCTGGATTTGCTGGGGCAGGAAACTTTTCTGATGCAGACGTATGCGGAGTTGATGACAGAACAAATGCAGCCGTATTATCTGCCAAAAAGCTAGCTATAATGAGTTATTTCGGGTTTCGGACATAAAACAGATATGAATATCTGTTTTATGTCCTATCCTCGCGGTGGTTCGCCCTCGGGTTCGGAGAGGAGTTTTTTGGATTTGATTTCGTAGCGGCGACCGTTGACTGGGGAGACGAAGTAATCTTCGCTGAGGAGATTGACGAACATGGTCAAATCCTTGTCGTCCATGATAATAATTGAGCCGTCATCATCGGTCATGAGTTCAAGTTGCATTTCGTCAGCGTAGTCGATGAGTTGGTCTTGAGACATTTCTTCGTTGATGTCGAGGGCTTGGAGTTTTTTCACAAGCGGTTTTTTGTCTTGGAGCAGGGTATTGAGTGTCAAGCCTTCGGCGAAACTGAGCTTATACTTGTCGGTCAGCTCTTTGGCCTTGGCGTCGGCGATAACTTGGGACTTGTAGTCGTACTGGAAAAGGTTTTCAAATTTCTTTTGGTTAAAGATTACGACAGTGTCGTCGATAATAGCGACTTGATTATCATCGGGCATTTTCAGAGCGACTTCGGCGGAGAATGGCTCAAAGCCCTCGCCGTTTAGCTCCCAGCTAGAGCCGCCTTTGAGGGCAGAGCTGGCGGAAATGGCTTTCGCGATGTAGAAAGTTTTGGTCTCGCCGTCGTCGCCAGGGTAAGTGAAGCGGGCGATGATGCCTTTGATTTTCTTAAACTCGTCGAGGTGGTCGCTCATGGAATCGATGTCGCGTGACTCATGTTCGATGAGATGGACGAGGGTCTCGGCACGGCCAACGTTGCTGAGAAGAGTGCGGTAGATGACCTTGTCTTCGCCGTCGGATTTCTCGTATTCGCGGCATTCGAGGCCTTTGTCGGCTTCTTTGATAATATAACCGGTAGCTTCTTGCATGAAGAGGGCCTTCACGCTGGCGGTGAGCTGGTCAGAGTAACGGACGCGGTAAGGGGTGTAATTTTTGTTAAAGAGAAAGAGCTCAACGGAGACATTGTTCTTCACCTCGTCGATTTCGTTTGCCCAATGGAAGACGTCAAAACTATTACTCGGGTGCTCATGCGAAGCGGAGCTTGTTGGAGTCTCTGTCGGTGCGCTCGCGGTATCAGCAATAGGCTCGGTTGGAGTGGTTTCGACCGGAGTGTCCGGAGTAACATTAGCTAGCTGATCGTCTTGATTATCCATAAAATTTACCTCACTTTTGAGACATTATAGCATACTATCTTGGTTTTTGGAAACGAGAGCAAGCCTTATTTCGCTTGGGTGCTTGACTTTGCTTTCGGCTGACGCCGTAGAAAGGCCTGCGCATCCTCAGTTCTTCGCTCGGATGCTTGACTTTTTGGATAAAGTGTGCTACAATAGAGCTATCCGAAGGGAATCTGCGGATTGCTTTTGAGGACATGGTGCTATAAATTTTAGGGATAGCAAGCAGCTTAAAAACTAATTCATCTCGAGTTGGAGCTGTTTGCTATGCCAGAATTCTTTAAATTTTCAAAAATAGGAGGTAGAAAGATGGCACGAGTGAAAGGTAAGGCCTATGAGCCAACGCGGAAAGAAAAGGCAGCGAAGAGGATGAAAAAAGTAAAGAAGATCCTTGTTGTCATTACGTTGATCTGCTGCGTGATAATGGTGATTAATGCCATTGCAGGTATGACTGGTAAGAAGGCTGTTGTCGAACATTTTGGCGGAGAAGAGAAAATGGCAGGATTGTCGGCGGCGGAGCTGCAAAATCCTTACTATGCAGAGGCGAATAGGCGTATGGATGATGCGAGAACGCCAATAGGTAAAGTTTGGGGATTTTTTAATAATCTCTGGTGTTTGGCGTTACTCTGGAAGACTTGCCGATGGGGCTGGGGATTTAAGTCTACGGTGAGTTTTACGATTGCATTGTCTTGGGAAATAATCTTTTTGGCTATCGGTTTACCATTGTATTTTAGGTGGAAGAAGATTGCTGAGAAAAAAGAGGAAAAGAAGCCAATGGCTGACGTTCAAAAAGAAATGAATCAGAAATTGGAAGAGGAACAGCAAAAGATGGAACGTGAGGCTAAGGTTGCGGAGCAGAAGGCCAAGGATGAGGCTTGGCAAGAGGAATATGAAGCCATCATGCGACAGAAGAGAGTAGCCGAATGGGGCAATCGCGATGGCGGAAATGGAAAGAGGTGATGAAGTTTTATGGGAGAGCCGCAAGTGGTGTGGCTCTCTTTTTCATGGTGAAAGTTTTGCACAGTGGAAGTTGTATCTGTTGACCTCAATAAGTTTTGCACATTGTGGAAAAATGATAGGAAATTGTAACAGGGAAGAGTGGAAAAAGCGAAAGAATTTTCAAAATAATGCTTGCGTTTTCTGAAAAAATCGGGTAAACTGAAATCAGTGGACGAAAACCCATACAAACAAGTGAAAAACTACAAAAATAACACAAAAACGTAGCAAACACGAAGCGGGGAAGCACCACAAACAAACATATAAAAATATAGCAAATTAACAAAGTTTGAGATCGGCCAACTAGGAGTTTTTGCGCGCGTTTAGGATACGCGTCATAGAAACCACTAGTACCTCCCAACAAACACCTCCCAATTAACTCTAGGATTTTTGTCGTTAGATGAGAATCCACAACCCACTTTTACACTATAAGTCTCTCAACGGCCGTAAGTGAGTCTGGTTTCGGCTAGGCAGGATTACGGTAGATTAAGTGTAGCAAGCAAACAAAAATTTTAGCAAATACAAAAACGCGGAAATTTCTAGTTGAACGGTCTCAAACAATGAGTGTATAATATACACATGAAGGAACTTCATCAACCTGTATTATTGTCAGAAGTACTTAGCGTGCTAGCGCCACAGCCGGGTGAATCGTATATGGATTTGACGGCAGGGTATGCGGGGCATGCGAGTGAGATTTTGGATGTAACACAGAACTATAAGGATAGTGTCCTGGTAGATAGGGATGAAAATGCGATTCAGGTGCTAAAGGCGCGGTATGAAAACCGACCCCTTAGGACCCAGAAAGCGGATTTTTATAGTGCGGTGTTGCAGGAAATTGAGTGTGGAAACGCTTTTGATATGATATTGATGGATTTTGGAGTTTCTTCTCCGCAGCTAGACAGGGCAGAACGGGGTTTTTCGTTTAGCAAGGATGGTCCGCTGGATATGCGAATGGACCAGGGGCAAGATCTGACCGCCGAAAGGATTGTGAACAAATGGAGTGAAAGGGATCTTGTAGAGATATTGGAAAAATATGGCGAGGAAAAACCGGGATTTGCGAAGCTGATTGCACGAGCGATTATTCATGGGCGACCGTGGAGCAATACGAAGGAGCTGGGAGATGCGTTGGCGAAATATGGACGAGGGGGGAAAGTTCATCCGGCGACACGAACATTCCAGGCGATTCGGATTGCGGTGAATGATGAGCTAGGGCAGATTGAGCGGACGTTGGAATTGTTGCCGAAGGTGTTGAAGCCTGGGGGACGAGTAGCGATCATTACGTTTCATAGTCTAGAAGACCGATTGGTGAAGGATTGGATGCGCGAAGCGTCGGGATACGGCGAGGAGTCAGAGATTAGGATTTTGACGAAAAAACCAATAACTGCGGAAACACAAGAGTTGTTTATCAACCCAAGAGCGAGGAGCGCGAAGCTGCGAGCGGCGATAAAACGGTAGAGTGTGGAGACTAGACTGGAGCGCGGCAAGTGGCTAGCGAGGTAGAGTGCGCTGGAGCGTTCGGAGCGATTGGACATGATAATGGCAACTGGACTGAGGAAATACGGTGGCGTTGGCGATTAAGCTGATGCTGGCGGTGTTTTTTGATAGTTCAGCCAAGAAATAAAAACAAAATATAAAAAGGAGGCAAAATTATGCCACGTCAAATTATTGTAACTAGCAACCGGTCACGTGCACAAAAGGTGCAAGTACACTTCGCGAAATAAGCGATAGACCATAGTTGCGGCCGCTTGCGTGTTTTTCTAGGTGGCGGGTGACTATGAAAATGTTATAATCTTTCGATTATAAAACATTTTCAGCCGTCAGCCCTGTTAATACCTTGAAAACATGCTAAGCGGTCAAGCATGACTACGTTTTTCCGATTTATGGGGAGTTGGGGATATGGGCCTGATGGCCTACCACGGTTGAAGAGTTAGTCTCGGAAGTGTTTTTAACTACATGACCTTCCCAGCACGTGTTGCGCGATAGTTATAGCTCTGTCGCGCCGCGTCCTGGTCTAGCTTGAAGTAGCCTTTGATTTTGGAGATTGGTTCGCAGATGGCGGGCTGCTGATGTTCGCGAGATATGGATTAGTAGGGAATGAAAAAATAACAAAAATAAAAACAGCGAGGAAAACAAAACAGAATGAGACCACAAACATACACGACAAGGCGAGGAGCGACGGTAGGTGCGTCGGCGGCTTGGTCAAGGAATCATAACACGGTGCGTCATACGCCAAAAACTTTGGGGTCGATTTCGAATGCGATGATTGTGGGGATGTTGGTACTCATCGTAGGGTTGATTTATGTAGCGCAGGGGACGCAGGCGACGAATTATGATTATGAATTGTCGCAATTGGAAGATGAAATTTCGGAGCTAGAGGCGAAAAAAGAGGATTTGGCGGTCGAGAAAGCGCGCTTGACGTCGGTAGCGGCATCGGAGAACAGTACGGTGGCGAACACGATGGATACGGCGAGCGTAAGTGGATATGCAGAGTAAGACATAAGATAGTTAGATGCTTGCCCTATTCCGTATATCTGGTTATGGTATAATTAAAGCATGAACAGAAATAAAGTTTTGCGCTGGGGAGTGATTGCGGTGGTAGCTGTGATCGTGGCGCGGCTTTTTTGTATTCAGATTATCGATCATGACGTATGGACGGAGAAGGCGGCGGCGCAGCAGACGAAGCAGAATGTTTTAATTGCGAAACGGGGGGAGGTGTATATGATGGATGGGGATACGCCGGTGGCGGTGGCGATGAATGCAACGGTCTATACTGTAATCGTGGACCCGATGTTGGCGAGTCAGGAAGAGGTGGAGAAGATAATTAGTCCGCTGATAGGTGATAAACAAGTAGCCGAGTGGAAAGATATATTCGCAGATAAGAAACTGCGTTATTATGTTGTGGCGCGGAATGTGGAGCGTAAGGCGGCGGAAAAGGTCGCAGAGGCGGATCTTACTGGAGTGTGGTTGCAGGCGAATACGAAACGGGTGTATCCGGAAGGAGATTTGGGAGCGACGGTACTGGGGTTTGTAAATGCGGAAGGGGTAGGTCAGTATGGTGTCGAGGGGGCAATGAATGAGGAGCTGTCGGGGAAGGATGGACTGCTCCGGACGGTGAAAGATGTCAATAACGTGGCGTTGTCGATTGGGGATGATAATGTACGGATTCCGGCGGAGGATGGACAGAATATTGTGCTGACGATTGATCGGAATTTGCAGTACAAGGTGGAGAAGATTTTGGAGCAAAAGGCTGGGGAATTAGGGTTTAAGAATATTAGTGCGTTGGTGATGAATCCGCAAAATGGGAAGATTCTTGCGATGGCGAATATTCCGGGGTATGATCCGGCGAATTTTGGGGCGGTGGAGAGCGCAGAGGACTATATTAATCACGTGGTCGAAGACCCGTACGAGCCGGCAAGCGTATGTAAGGTGTTTGCGTTTGCGACGGGTCTGGAGTATGGAGTAATGACGCCGGATAAAACTTATCAAAATGATAATGTGACGTATGTAGATGGGCTGCCGATTAAGAATGCGGTGCAGTATACGAATTTGGTTGGCACGACGACGATGCAGACGGCGCTGGATTGGTCGATGAATACGGGGTCGACGCAGGTGCTGCGATGGCTGAGCGGGAGTGAGACAGACATTACGGCGACGGGGAGGGAACGGTTGTATGATTATTACTATAATCATTTTGGGCTAGGGAAGGAGACAGGAATTGAACTGCTAGAGGCGATTGGTACGGTACAAGGTCCGCACGCGGAGATTTATGGGCTTGATGCAACGTATGCCAATATGACGTTCGGTCAGAATATGCAGGTGACGATGTTGCAGACGGCGGCGGGATTGGCGTCGATTATCAATGGCGGAAATTATTATACGCCGACGGTGGTGGCAGGGAAAATGATAGACGGGAAGTTTGTGGAGGAGGCGACTAAGGAGCTGGTAAGACGGACAGTTTCGGCGGAAACCAGTGCGACGATGCGGGAAATGATGTATAATACACGTAAGACATGGCGTGAAAACGGTACGGATCCGGCGGGATATTATGTCGGTGGAAAGACTGGTACAGCGCAGGCAATTAAAAATGGAGAATATTCGTTTGACGAGACGATAGCGACGTATGTTGGGTTTGGCGGCGCGGAGGGGAGCGATCCGGAATATCTGATTATGGTGCGGGTCTGGGAAGAGAATAAGAAGGCAGCGGGTGATGCGCACGCTTTGCCGGTGTTTAATGAGTTAAAGGCGCAAGTTCAGGATTATTTAAAGATAAAGCCAGGAGTGTAAGATGGAAGATACGTTTAGTAATGAGGCGTTTTATGGGCTGATTTTGGCACTGAGCGCGTTTTTCTTGGCGACGTTCTTGACGCCGGTGTACACGTATTTTGCATATAAATATAAGTTTTGGAAGAAGCAGAAACAGACGACGGCGACGGGTGATGCGTTACCGATTATGACGAAATTGCACGCGAAGAAGTTCACGCGGCATTTTCCGACGATGGCGGGGGTGATTGGGGTGGTGACGGTGTTTGCGGTGACGTGGATTTGTAATTTGAATCGGGAACAGACTTGGTTGCCGCTAGTTGGGTTTATTGGGGGAAGTGTCGTGGGGTTGATTGATGATTTGATTAATGTGTTCGGAAGCGGAAAAGGTGCTGCAGGGCTGAGGGCGCCAGTGAAATTTGCGATGATTACGATTGTGGGCGCGACGCTAGGTTGGTGGTTTGCAGTGCGGTTGGGGTGGACAACGATTGAAATTCCGTTTATAGGAGCAATGGAAGTGGGCGTGGTGGGGATGATTGCGATTTTTACATTTGCAGTGGTAGCGACAAGCAATGCGGTGAATATTTCGGATGGACTGGATGGGTTGGCCGGGGGGCTGGCGATGCTGGCGTATGGGGCGTATGGAGTGATTGCGTTATTCCAAGGGCAGTGGATGTTGACCGGGTTTTGCTTGACGGTAGTAGGATGGTTGTTGTCGTATATTTGGTTCAATGTACCACCAGCGAGGTTTATGATGGGGGATGTGGGGTCGTTTGCATTGGGGGCGGGGTTAGGCGTAGTGGCGATGATGACAAATGCGTTTTTTCTATTGCCGGTCATCGGGATTCTGTTTGTGGTGGAGGCGGGATCAAGTTTGATTCAGATGTTTTGGAAGAAAGTATTCCATAAGAAGCTGTTTATTTCGGCGCCGATTCACCACCATTTGGAGGCAAAGGGCTGGGGTGAGGCGAAGATCGTGATGCGGTTTTGGGTAATAGCGGGGGTGTTTGCAATTATTGGCGTCTTTCTCGCGACGCAAGGAGGTATTGTATGAGTGGTGTTTGGGCTATGAGTAACGAGCTAAAGGAGGTATAGGGTGGGCGATAGTAGTAATATGGTAAAGAATTTGCTAAAGGCGGCAGTTGGGATTTTATTTGCCATTTTCTTGGTAATGTCACTCGCGACGTTTGTGATGGATAATAGTTGGATGTAGGCGACTGGAGAGTAGAAGATGTTTTCGGAGGCTTGGAATGAGGAAGCATAAGAGTGACAGAATTATCGGGGTATTGACGGTGATTTTGCTTGGGGTGGGGCTGATCGTGATTTATGCGATTGGGCCGATGCGGGCGAATGTGATGAATGCGACGTATGGCACAGATTATAGCGAGAATTATTTCTTTCTCAGGCAGTTATTGAATGTTGTATTGGCGATGGCGGTATTTATTGCGGCGTTTAAGTTACCGTATGCGTGGGTGAAGAAGTGGGGGAAAATGGTGCTAATCGTGGGGTTGTTGGCATGCGCGGCGTTGATGGTTTTATCGTGGACGGGGAGTTCGATGGCGAGCTGTGAGCTGGGGGCGTGTCGGTGGATTAAAGTTGGGGGAGGGATTAGTTTTCAGCCGGCGGAGATCGTGAAGTTTGGGTTGGTACTATATTTGGCGGAGTTAATGACGGAGCGAAAAAAACAAGGGAAATTGACAAGTTGGTCGGATTTTTGGTTGCCTTTTGTGATTGTGTGCGGATTATCGTTGGGGTTTGTAGTGGTGGTACAAAAGGACTTAGGGACAGGGGTGAGCATGATGGCAATTATTGTTGCGATGCTGTTCATGAGTGGGGTACCGATGCGGTATTTTGGGATGGCGCTAGGAGTAATAGGCGTGTGCGGAGTACTTGCGATTGTGAGTTCGCCGCATCGAATTGAGAGGCTGCTGACATTTAATGATGCGGACTCGAGCGATTCGTATCATATTGAGAATGCGATGATTGCAATTGGAACGGGTGGATTTTTCGGGGTAGGAATTGGAAATAGTGTGCAGGCGACAGGGTATTTACCGGAGTCGATTAACGACTCAGTGTTTGCGGTGATGGGGGAGACGTTTGGGTTTGTTGGGCTGGTGGCAGTAGTGGTGTGTTTCGCGGTGCTACTACTTCGGTTGCTTCGGACGGCGAATTATTTACATGACGATGAGGAGTCATTGGTAGTGATAGGAGTGTTCGCATGGGCGACGGCGCATGTGGTGGTGAATATCGCCTCGATGACGGGCTTGCTACCTTTGACGGGGATTACGCTGCCATTGTTGAGCTATGGGGGGACGAGTATGCTGTTCATGGCGGCGGCTCTAGGGCTGGCTCTCCAGCTTTCGTGTTATACTAGTAGGGAACCGAGAAAAGAGGAAGTAGTGGAAGCGAGAAACAGTAGCGCTGAGATAGTGAGGAGGCGGCAGCAGCCGGTGATAAGGAGGGAACGATGAAGGTTTTAGTAGTAGGGGGTGGCTCGGGTGGACATATTACGCCGGCGGTGGCGGTAGTGAGAGAATTGCTGGAGTTGAAGCCGCGGACGCGAGTGGAATTTTGGACAGATCGGAAGTATTATAAGAATGTTGTAAAAATTACAACAGAAATTGGGGTGAGATGGGGTGGTAGAGAGGGGAATGGTCGAAATTATGTGCGAGTGAGAAGAATTTGTGCAGGAAAATTTCATCGATATGCGGGCTGGACGGCGAAGGATTACGCGAAAGAATGGCGGGTGGTACTGAAGGATTTGGTGTGGGGGAATATAGTAGGGTTCGTGGGGTTCGTTGGCGGTATAGTGCAGAGTTTCGTGAGGCTGTTGTGGCCAGGGAAGCGGCCGGATGTGATTTTCTTGAAGGGGGGATTCGTGGGGTTACCTGTGGGGTTGGTGGCGAGATTGTTCCGGATACCATATGTTGTACATGAATCAGATATGGTGCCAGGGTTGGCGAATCGATTGTTGATGAAGAAGGCAGCAGTAGTAGCGACTGGTTGGGGCGGAATGGGTAGTATGCAGAACGCGGTGTGTGTCGGCATACCGGTAGCGCCGGAATTCAAGGCGGTGAGTGAAACGAAGCAGAAGACTCTGAAGAAGACTTTTGGGTTTGACCCAGAGCGACCATTGGTCGTGGTAACGGGGGGGAGTCAGGGGTCGTTGAATATTGATGAGGCGATGAGGGCAGTTTTACCAGAGATGTTGAAGTTTACGAGCGTGGGACTAGTAGCAGGACGTAAACATTATGAAACGATGGTGGAGCTGAAAAAATATGAGGAATGGGATAAGGCGAAGCTGAAGTCGAATTTTCGGATGTGGGAATTTAATTCGGCGATGCACGAGCTGATGGGTGCAGCGGATGTTGTAGTGAGTCGGGCGGGTGCGACGACGATTGCGGAGTTAGCGGCATTAAAGAAAGCGGTGATTTTGGTGCCGTTTGAACAGTTGCCGGGTGGTCATCAGACAAAAAATGCGGAGAGATTAAGTGAGCGAGGAGCGGTGCTGATGGTGCCAGACGCGGAGATGCAAGAAAAGCCCGAGATGTTACTGGAGGCGGTGAGACATTTAGTGCGGGCTCCGAGGGAGCGGGAGACGATGGCGGAAAAGTTGCAGGCGGAGGCGCGACCAGATGCAGCGAAGAAATTAGCAGAGATAGTAATAGAGGTAGGGAACGATCCTTATCGGAAGAAATAGGGAATTAGAAAAATGCGTGGGCAAAGTAAAAGCAGTGAACAGATGCGACGGGGGAGGACGATTGTTGCAGAGAGGGAACGGGCAGAATCGGAATCTGAGCGGATGCAGGCGCGGCGGCAGGCGCATCGGAAGAAAAAACGGTCGATGCTTGTCGGAGTGCTGTTTTTGGTAGTAATTGGGTTGTCGGCGTATTTAGGATTTAGAGAGTTGGAGAATCGACGCGAGGAGACTTTGGAGCAGGCAAAGGCGGAAAAGTTGGAGGTGACGGTGCCGGTAATTGATGAGGATCAGAGAGGTCAGATTTCGGAGCGGGTGCGGGCGTATATTGCAGAGCTGGAGCGTGAATTCGCGCGTAAAGGATACACGGTAGAACGGGTAACCTTGCCGACGGGGATGATTCGGGCGATTTATGTCGATTTAGAGGGGAGAGATGTGTTCTTAAAGATGAATATTGATCGGAGTGTAGAAGTGTCAGTGGAGGACGCGGAAAAAATGCTGAAATATTTGGATGAGCATGATTTACATCCGGCTGAATATATTGATGTACGTCTTGAAGGCAAGGCTTATTATAAATAGGGGGATTTTAGGTTCCGTAGTTCTCTTTTATGTTCGGGTTTTGTTCGTGTGTGAAAAGTAGCCTAAAAGTTATTAGAATGAGCGGTGGCGTGGTAGATGCGCGACGGGAGGATTTTTAGAAAAATGAGCGAAAAAAGGGAATTTGGAGAAAAATTTGTAAAAAATGAGCTAGAGTTCGACTTACAGGGGTGACTGGGGTGGAGGCTTGGATGGTATGGATGTAACAGAGGTGGACCCTGATATAGTGTCGCAAAATCTATATTGTACGACATTAAGTTTCAGTCAAAAAGATGAGTATTCATGCGTCTTCCCTCTAATAAAAAACGTGATAAAATGTGAATATGTCGCCTTTGTTTAATGTTATGAAAATGTTAAAGAAAATCTACTTAGTTCTCCGTCGCGCTATGCTTCGTATTGGTCGCAATGTGCTAAGGTTTCAGTTTTGCCTGAAGTTCGAGGTGAAAGCGGGTCTAGATATAGATAAGACTAACGGGGAAGCAACAGGGGTGAAAAATCGGGGAATTGAGAAAAAGAAATTGCTAGATGGTGACGCAGATTAGAAATTTCATAATTCCCTCTCGCTTGGCTAGATAATTTCGGCAAGTTTTTGTTGAAGTTGAAACTTAATCCATTCGGTAAGAGCAGTATAGCTACTGTCGGCAGCACAGTCATGAATGGCGGCGTGATAGATTTGTTTCTTTTCGGCATTATGGCGCGGAAACCCAGCAATGATCGGAATATATCCCAGAGACACGGAGAGTTGGTCGGTAACGACACGGGCGATACGTCCATTGCCATCGAAAAATGGGTGAATCCGGATGAAGTTATAATGAAAGCGTGCAAGGAAACGACAGGCTTCGTCGATATTCGTAGCCATAACGTAGGGTACGCTATTCGTGAGGTCGTGGGCGAGCGTATAAAGTTCATTGTAGACTTCGGCTCCGCCACGGGGAATGTGATGTAGGTCTTCGTCTCCTGGTGCGCCAAAGCGGACGTCGTGACCGCGAGTGCGTAATTCCCCGCTCTGGCGGTAAACTTGACGGAAGAGTTTTGCGTGCATCCGCTTCCAATCGTTAATCCAGTCGGACTCGTTGCGACTGGCGAGACGAGTGCGAATTTCGACGGGTTGTTCAAGCTCTTTGGCGAAGTCGAGGATGATTGTATTTAACCCTTGTTCTTCGGCGTTGCGGACTAGGGGATGAATCGAGCTAATCGAGTAGCGCCGGCCGCTGCGATATTCTGGGGTTTTGCGGTATTTACGCCAAAGCGATTTAGCGGCGTCTTCTTCGGCAATTTCTGTGCGTTCCTCGCTCATTTATCCTTCTTTTTGGGCCATCCGGGCAGTTTAATAATGAACTTGCGCAGCTTGATGCTATCCTGGTCATCTGGGGCTTTATTTTGCGTCTCAGCGTCGGGATATTCGAGGTCGGTGCTTTCTTTCACGATGTCGGCGAGCATGCCGCGTAGGAGGGTAGCCTGAAGGGCGCCAATTTCGTTAGCTGGAGTTTTGATATGAATTTTTAGGCGTATTCCGCTATTCGGGAATTGGTTTTTGAGATCGGCAGTGGTGATGTGATATTTGTCGCCGTTGGCGTGTGTAGTCCAGCTAGGGTCTTGGCTGGCGCGGACAAGTTCGGGCGTGCGGTAACCTTGCAGAAGCCTGAGGGTTTTTTGGACGGCGTTGATGACTTCTGCTCTCGTATTGTTTGTAGTTTCCGGTTTATTTAAGATGTAGGTTTTATTCTCATATAGTAGGTTGGCTGGCATATCTTGGATGATGATTTCTGGGTGGTTTAAAATAATCTCTGGTAACCCATCGGGCGCTGGACCAAGAGGCAGCCGGATATAAGTAATATCTTTGGGTTGCATGAGTTTTTTGCGGATGAGTTCTTTGTGCACAAAATAAATAGCTTTAGTGAGACGAATTCGCGTGAGCGGCGTTTCGTTAAGCTGAAGTACGAGTTCGGCGAGCTGTTGGAGATTCATGGATGAAACGCTCTATCTGTTATTACGGAATTTTTTGTGACGGTTGTTTTTGGCTGGTTGGTTTTTAGTATTGTGCTGCTCCGAATTTGGGCGCAAGGTAGGTGAATTTGTATTTCCCTGTTCAGATTTTGAAGGTTTTTCGTCGGTTTCCGGTGTATTTGTGCTGGTCTTCTGAGCGGCGAGTGCGCCGAGATCTTTTAAGCCGAGTCTTTCTTTACCCTCGGCAGCATTGGGTGACATTTTGAGCTTACGGAAATCGCTCTGGGGGCTGGGGGTGTATTGGAATTGGGGTTTGTTCGGTTTTTGTTCGTTCCCTGTCATAGCATTGCCTTCGCTACCGGCGGCGCGGCCGGAATCGGATAATTCCTTTTTATATTTTTCGGATTGCTCAATTGTGACGCGAATTTCTTCTTCGACATCCTCACGGCGACGAGAATATAGGCGACGAGAACTTTCAACGATGCGATCAAAGTTGTCTTGTGGCGTGGTCGGGAGAGATAGGGTTGTAGCGGAGAAGGCCGGAGCTTTTTCGCCGTTAATAATCATCGAGATGACAAAATGACGGTTGTTCATTTGGATAAGGTCAGACTGGTCAAAAACTGGCTCAAATTGCTTGGCGAGAATCGGAGCATCGTCGGCGGAGACACGGAAAGAGATTGTCGTACCGACGTTGCCGAAGACGGCGTCGCGAACCGAGTCGGTCATCTGGGAAATATATTGGTTGGCAACGGTAAGATTCAGTCCATACTTCCTGGCTTCGGAAAGAATGACGGCGAAGCTATCAGTGGCGAAGTTTTGGAACTCATCAACATAGAGATAGAATGGTCGGCGATCGGCAACATCTGGTATGTCGGAGCGGCTCATAGCGGCTAACTGTACTTTCGTCACTAAGAATGCGCCAAGAATACCAGCATTGTCTTCACCAATAAGACCTTTACTGAGGTTCACGACGAGGATTTTTCCTTCATCCATAATTTTACGGACATTGAAGCTGGATTTTGGCTGACCGATAATATTACGAATGATTGGGTTAGCGGTGAAGGCGCCAACTTTATTCAGAACTGGAGCAATACTTTCGTTCACTTGTTTCTCGTTCCATTGGCCGAACTCGTGTTTCCAGAATTGTAAAACTGTGACGTCGCGGCAATAATCTAGAGTCTCCTTACGAAAATCTTTATCAGTTAGAATCCGAGAAATATCCAGTAACGTTGTCTCGGGGCGATCAAGCAAGGCTAGTAAGGTATATCTTAAAATATGCTCAAGTCGTGGACCCCAAGAATCACCGAACATACGTTTCAAAACGCCAATGACTTCGGAACAGACGTTTGGTTTGCGGGCGGGATCGTCGAGTTCGAGCGGATTAAAGGCGACTGGGTAAGCAGTGTCGGCTGGGTTGAAGTAGACGACGTCCTGGATACGATGTTCGGGAACAAAGCGCAAGTTATTGATAGCGAAGTCGCCGTGCGGATCAATAATGCAGTAACCCTGGTTATAAAATACATCACTTAGCGCAAATAGCTCGAGCATGCCGCTTTTACCAGCGCCAGTTTGCCCGATGATATAGACGTGACGGCTACGGTCGCGACGATACATGCCGAATTGGTGATTAATGCCACGGAAATTCGTAAGGCCGAAAGCGGAGATATTCTCGTCGTGCGCGGGGTCACCAGTGACAAGCGGTAATTTAGCGGGTGGTTCGGCGGTTTTTGAGCTAGCCCAGACGATATTTGGGGTTTCGACGCTGGTGTGTGGTAAATGATAGACGCTGGCAAGTTCAGAAATATTAAGGATAAAACCGCGAGTGTTGAACTGGCGCATCTTGTAAGCGTCGAGATCTTCCATCTTAAAGCTGCCGCCAGTGAGATGGAAACCGTTGAGGTTGGTTGAGTTATATTGCTTGAACGTACCGACTAGGGCTTGCATGTTTAACTTAGCATTGGTCTGGTCGTTGCCGAGATAAGTTAGGCGAATTTTGACTTCATAGCCGAGCTTAGTGGCTTTTTCTTCGGCTTTGGCGATGCGAGTTTTGTCGCGTTCGGAAAGTTCGGCCTTTTCGCCATTAGTGCCGCCGGTAGGAGGCTGGAAAAGTGCACTAAAGATACCAATAATCCATTTCCAATCAATACCACCGCTGCTGTTACCGCCACCGAATAATTTATTGCCACTTTTTACTTTTTGAACCCAACGGTCGGTGGTTTTCTTATGCCAGTCGTCAGGAATTGGGCGGGTGAGAATTTGGATCCAAAGTTCCTCAGAATTATCAGGGTTGAGTTTCGCTAAAGTACCAGTAATACCGGCGAGCGGGTCGACTTCAAAGTTCTCGAAAGTCTTAATCGGTAAAGCTTCGTTTTCAGTCAAATCGAGCTCGGCGGTATAGACGACGGGGTACTTTGTGCGGTCATCAACATAATCGTCATCCATTTTGTAGATTTGGACAGTTGGGTATTGGGCGTAAATTTGCCCCTCGACGAAGCTTTGGAGGATTTTTGGCACCCAGACATAGAAGCGAATCTGTCCGCCAGTCGAGACAATCTCAAAACTCAGGTGTTCTTGGACGCCATTGGAATTCTGTAATTCAGCCTTGTCACGTAGGATACCATGTAAGCTAGCGAAAAGCTGTTCGGCAGCAAGTTCCTTTTTGTCGTTGGCGCGCGGGATTTCGAGCATGAGGAGGACTGAATCGACATTGAGAACTTTTAGGCGGTTGAGTTTTTTATAATTACGATAAGTCAAAAAGCCAAGGATGGCGACTAGCGGAATCCAAACGATAGGCTGAATAATGAATTGTACAATTTGCGAAAACATATACCCTTATTATAGCATAAACGCCAGCGATAAAGCTATTTGTTGCTGGCGGCGAGAGTGTACGAATCTTTGTCGACTTTGTCGAAGAGCTGCTTGTTTTGTAGGTTGAGTAAAACAGTAGTTTCCTTGACTTTGCGCGCGTGCAAGACGCGTTTAACGATTTCTTCGCGAGTGAGCGGTTCGCCAGCTTCTTTCAGAATGTCAGTAATGATGTCGGCGACCGTTCCTTTACGATAGCCCCAAGAGCTAAGGGCATAAATTCCCCGTCCAATGAGCACGAATCTTGAATCTTTGATTAGTTCATTATGAATGGCTTGGATTGTGACGTTCTTGCGACGAAAATCGGACTTAGAAATTGCTTCGGCGATGTCGGAGAAGTGCATTGGTTCCTTCTTGGCTTCGAGAACGACGAAGATCTTATCACGAATATTGCGCGGATTGACAGTTGGCCACTTAGCGAGGCCCCAGAGACCGTTCAAGGAAGCGAGCAACTTAGAAATAGACGCAACGGCTTTGATATGGTCTGGATGCTCATAATCTAGCGCAGCGTCAAGTTCGTCAATCGTCATTGGTTTCTTGTTTTTCTTGATTACGGCAACAATTTCGTCGACGCGGGCGTGAATCGTCTTTGCATCTCCATATTCGGCGATGCCGATTGCAGCATGATACAAGTCATTTTCGTCGATAGCGGTGAGATTTTTGGAAATCGAAGCGATAAAGGTGAGCTTCGCGCGTTCAGCGGGGCTAGCCTTATGGCCGTAAAGGCGGTCGGCGAGGTCAGCTGTACGGGCGACGCGGCCGAGTTCAGTCAGGTTGCGGATAATCAGCTTTTCCGCGGCGGCGAGGTCTTCAATTTGACCTTCTTCGGCGCCAATACGTAAACGTACGAGGATTGCCTTTTCGAGTTGGCGAACGCGTTCGCGTGTGATATTTAGTAATTCCCCGATTTGCTCAAGTGTTTCTTTTTGACCGGAAAGCCCAAAGCGTCGCGAGATAATTTCGCGTTCGCGATCCTGTTCAATGATATTTAGACTACCCTTAATGGCGTTTTCGATAGTGCTGGCGTGCTGATCCATCAGATTCCCTTCGTTCCCCTTCACCCTATGTAATAGTTGATATTAAATTATTTGCTTTATGATAGCATATTTTCGTGTTAGAGTCAACAGCTGAAATTCACTTTCGGTCAACTTTCTATGATTTATTATAGCACAATTCGGTCGTTTCGGAGAAACTTTTGGCACAAAGTTTTTATGCTTGCAAGTATATGATATGAAAAATTACTTTTTGACTGGAGGCTTGGTGGATTTTTGAGTTTTTTTCGCACCGGCTTTCTTAGTCGTAGTTTTAGCCTTTTTGGCGCTACTAGGCTTACGCGCGAATTTACCACGTCCTTTTGGCTTTTCGTCAAGCATTTTTTTGGCTTCTTTAAGGGTAATTTTCTTAGGGTCTTGGTCTTTCGGAATTTTGACATTGTTGAAACGCCCTGGGCCTTTGACATATGGTCCGTAGGCGCCAATAATAATCATGATATCGCCCCAATCGGCAATAATTGAGTCCATTTTTTCTTGGTAGAGTTTTTCGGCTTCGGCAAAAGTAATCGTATAAGGGTCGGCGTTTTTGAGCTGAATATTATACTTCCCGGCCTTGAGATATGGTCCAAAGGGACCGGATGAGGCGATAATTTCGGCGCCGTCCTTCGTTTTGCCGAGAGTGCGCGGGAGGGCTGGTAGGGCAAGTTGTTTTAAAGCGGCCTCGAGAGTAACGGTTTTTTCGGTCATTCCCTTCGGTAGTGGTGCAAAGCGGGGTTTTTCGCCAGTGGTTTTTTCGTTATCTCCGAGCTGAATAAATCCACCATTGCGCCCGACCTTGGCATAAATTGGTTGACCGGTTTTCGGGTCGTTACCGAGGTGTTTGGCATTATTATACCTGGCGGCTTCGTCGGATTTGACAACTTCTTTTTGGAACGGACCATAAAAGTCGCGGAGCATTTTGACGCGTTCGAGCTTTTTCTCGGCAATCTTGTCGAGGTCTTCTTCGATATTGGCGGTAAACTGGTAATCGACGATATTGTTAAAATTGTCGGTCAGAAATCCAGCCAGTAATTCGCCGATTGGCGTCGGCAACAACTTCCCTTTTGTAGAACCGGTTTTTTCGGTGGCGATGCCGCGTTCAACTTTGCCCTTTTCGAGGGTAAGTTCGATGACTTCGCGAGGTTCGCCTTCGGATTCGCCTTTGATGACATAGCCGCGATTCTGAATAGCTTGCATGATACTAGCATAAGTCGACGGGCGACCAATACCGAGTTCCTCGAGTTTCTTCACGAGCGAGCCTTCGGTATAGCGTGCGGGTGGTTTCGCGAAGCTTTGGCGGGCGGTGATTTTTTCGGATTTCAGTGCGTCGCCAGCGGTCATAGCGGGTAATTCGTCTTCTTTTGTGCGGCCGATGACTTTTAGGAAACCGTCAAAAGTGATAACTTCACCTTTGGCTTCAAAAAGATATTTAGTTTCGGCGTTGTTTTTAATCTTTACAACGGTTTTTTCAGTCTGAGCCTCGGCCATTTGGGTAGCGAGGGTGCGATTGCGGATTAATTTATATAGTTTGCGTTCGTAATCATTCTTGCCGGCGATTTCCTGTTCGATATGGGTTGGACGGATAGCTTCGTGGGCTTCTTGAGCGCCAGCGGATTTGGTCTTAAAGTTACGAACCTTGAGATAATTTTTGCCAAAATGCTCTTCAATATAACTCGCGGTCATGGCAATAGCTTGTTTGGAGAGATTGAGACTATCGGTACGATGATAAGTAATAAGACCTGCCTGGTAAAGCGCTTGGGCGGCGGTCATAGTTGTACGAGTGGAAAATCCGAGGCGGGAGTTGGCTTCAATTTGCATGCTGGCGGTTGTGAATGGCGGGGCTGGACGGCGGACACCGGGGCTAGTAGTAATATCGGAAACTTCAAAATCGGCACTAGCGATTTTTTCGAGATAGTTCTCGGCGGTTTTTTCGGTATCAAACGTATGATCAAGGGTTGCGGCAACTTCGTCCTTATCTTTGGTTGAGAATTTACCAGTAACTTTGAACTTCGCGGAGCTGGCAAACTTTTCGATTTCCTGTTCGCGCTCGACGACGAGACGGAGAGCAGGACTTTGGACGCGGCCGGCAGAAATTGCGCCGGGGACTTTTTTGCGGACAACGCCGGAGAGATCGTAACCGACGAGCATGTCGAGGGTTTGGCGAGCCTGTTGGCTGGAGACCATTGCCATGTCAACGGTGCGCGGATTTTGAATGGCGGCTTCGAGCGCAGGTTTGGTAATTTCGTGAAAAGTGATGCGTTTAGTATTTTTCGGCAATTTTAAGACTTCCATGAGATGCCAAGAAATTGCCTCACCTTCGCGGTCTTCATCGGTCGCTAGCCAGACGGCGTCGGCTTCCTTGGCGGATTTTTTGAGCTCGGAGATGATTTTTTTATGATCGGGGTCGATTTCGTAAGTAACGTCAAAGGTATCTTTGTCGACGTGAGTATCCTTGCGAATATGTCCGACAGAGGCCAGAACATGGAAATCTTTACCGAGGTACTTCTCGATAGTATGAGCTTTGGCCGGAGACTCGACGATAACTAAGTTTTTTGACATATGTTATATAGTATAACATGAGTGTCAAATCTTTTCCTTGAAAAGCTTTGCTGCTTGCGTCGCTCGAAAAAAGAAATTTAGTTTAATGGGTCGGAGACGAAAAAATGCTCCTGACTAGGCCAGGAGCGGAAAACGACTTGATTTTAGTGGTTTAACGATAGGTTAATGCCATGCTGTGGCGGCAGACATGATTTGACTCATTCTACGCATTTCCTGTGTATGCTCATCAAGAGCTGTAGTGAGTGTCTTGATTGCGGAGATTCCGCCGCAATCCAAGATATTGTTGAGATTGGGTATAGCTGAGCCGCGGTCGCTTGCGAGCATGTCGTTTAATCTTTTTAGTTCTTCTGCTAAGTCTGCTTTTTTCTCTGCTCCTGCCATAATTCTGATTCCTCCATTTTTCTGAATATTCGGTGTTCTCTGGGTTATGCCGTACGGCATAAAAAGTCCTAGGACTTTTTATGGAAATTAAGCTCGTTTATCGACTACTAAAATCTAGCCAATTTCATAAGATACAAGAGCTTAATTACTCCATATTTTCATTGTAGCATACTTATGTAAAAAAGTCAATACTAATTATGTTAATTTTAAGGTTTTTCAATATGATTTTGTGGTAGCGAAAACACCAAAAAGCCCCAGAGGTCTAGGTAAGGGTGGGCATCACCTAATTTTCTGGGGCTATTTGGCCCTATAACGCATCGCTTTTCGACTCCGGTGACCCAGAAGCGCGACCCACCTCACACAAACACGGGGCCCGCCGGTTATAGGGATTGCTATGCCTTCGAAACGGTCCTAAAAGTGGAGGTAATACTTACAGTCGACAACCTTAGAAGAAATTGTCAACCCTAGGGGTTTCAAAAGCACGCAATTTCTGCTAGTCTAGGAGCAAGCTCCGAGGCTAACTGAAATTATGATTTATTTAGGTACAGTTGGAGTCGTTCACTCTAACTAATAAGCATTATAGCACACGGAGTAATAAATGTCAACACTTTTTTCACAAAAAACTTTAAAAAACAATGAAATTCGACCCCAAGAAGCGGATTTTACAGAGGTGTTAGATACCATTGCGCTAACGCCTAAAAAGTTGTATTTCTATGGAAAAATGCCGGAAAATCGGTTAAAATTGGGTACGAAAAGGGCCTATGAGCGGCCGAAAAGTTTGGCGATTGTCGGGACGCGGCGGCCGACGAAATATGGCGAAGACATTGCCTATAAATTGGCTTTTGAAGCGGCGAAGCGTGGGGCGGTGGTGGTGTCGGGATTGGCGTATGGGATTGATTCGGTGGCGCATCGAGGTGCGTTGGATGCGGGCGGAGTGACGGTGGCGGTGCTAGGGACGCCGATTGATGAAATCTACCCGCGGACGCATGTAGGGCTGGCGGAGAGGATTATTGAAATGGGCGGATGCGTGATGAGTGAAGTTCCGGCGGGAACGGAGACGGGCGAAGAGTATGTTCCGGGGAGAAAATACTATCAGAAGACCTGCTTTTTGGAGCGGAATCGGATTATTTCGGGTTTGGCGGATATCGTAGTGATACCGGAGGCGGCGGAGCGAAGTGGGTCGTTGAATACGGCGGCGCATGCACTGGAACAGGGGCGAGAGGTATTTGCGGTGCCGGGGGATATTGGGCGACCGTTGTCAAGGGGCTGTAATCGGCTAATAAAACAGGGTGCGACGCCATATCTGGAGCCGGAGGATGTTTTGAATTTATTGTTCCCTTCTCAGAGGAGGCGTAAGTCGGCGCAGGCGGAGCTATTGTTCGGCGATACGGAGATAGAGACGAGTTTGTTGAGGGTTTTAGCGGCGGGAGTGCGAGATGGGGAGGAGATACTTTCGCGAGGTGAGGTTTCGACGCAGGATTTTAATCAAGCAATGACGATGTTGGAGATCAAGGGTAGAGTGAAAGCTCTGGGTGCGAATCAATGGATGCTGGTTTAGAATTGATATGAGAAATGCGCTTCTTCCCCTTTGGGTCTGAAGCGCATAGTGGATATTGGATAGGTTTTATGCGGTGGTTGCAGCTTGGAGAAAAAGCGTGCCAGTGTGCTTAGTAATGTCGTAGGCCATTCTGACCTGTCCTTGCTTGAGAATTTCCTCCCATGAGGCCTGTTCCGGCAGTAAATTACTGCCGTCGTCGCTACTAATACCGACGACGTGAGCATTCATGCAGATTAATTGCGTATTGAAACGACTGTAAAAATAGTCATTTAGCAACATGAGTGCCAGACGTAATTTGCCGCAGGGCAAGTCGACATCAAATTCGGTAGGTTGAGGTTCGACGCAAATCGATGAAACGAAGTTCATGTTTTTGCGATCAGGACCAGATGTTACCGAGAAGCTGTCAGATTGAGATTGTGGTGAGGTGGGTGGTGGAGTGGCCTCCGTAATACTGCTAACGTTAACGTGCGACATAAATATACCTTCCTTTCGTAATATTCTTTCCCAATAGAAAACGATTCAGGCAAGTGCTGCCGGAATCGACGCGACTTTGGGAAACTTGCGTTTCTCTAGTATATTATGTAAAAGCGGAATTGTCAAGCTGATTAAAGATTCTCTTCGATACGGGCAAGGGTGACTTGGAGAATGTTTGGTAGTTGTTCTCTTTCGTCGGGGGTAAATTTGCCGAGAACGAATTTCGTGTCGCCGAGCTTTTGGCGAATTGAAGGGTTGTTGGTGCCGACGCGGAGACGTGGAAAGTCGCTAGTGCCGAGTGAGGAGGTAATGGATTTTAGTCCGTTATTGCCGCCGCTGGAGCCTTTAGCGCGATAACGGATTTGACCGAAGTTGAGGTCGAAGTCGTCACAAATAACGAGAATGTCGGCGGTATTGAGTTTGTAAAAATGGACGAATTCTTGAACGGCGCGCCCGGATTCGTTATAGAAATCTTGAGGTTTTAGGAGGATGCGGTCGCCGTCTTTGGTCCAGATGGCGCCGAACTTGGGCTTTTGCCAGTCAAGGTGATGAATTTTAGCATATAAATCGAGCGTCAAAAAACCGACGTTGTGGCGAGTAAAGTTGTATTCTGGTCCGGGGTTACCGAGGCCGACGATGAGTTTCATAGGGTATATTATAATATATTTTTTGCACTTATGGTGGTTCTTACTGGGCTCGAACCAGTGACCTCACGAATGTGAATCGTGCGCTCTAGCCAACTGAGCTAAAGAACCGTCATAAATGTAAAAAGTCTCCTCTCTATGTTATAATAGCATAGATGAAGATAGATTTCCAGAAATTTGAGACGGAACGTGCCGAGATTGAGGCGTTTTTGGCGCAGCCAGAGGCGTATGCGGATCCGGATTTTGCAGAGAAGTCGCGGAGGTTGGCGGAGATTAATGAAATTCTGGATTTGGTGAAGCAGATTGAGCGGGCAAAGCGGAATCTTGAAGAGGCGACAGAGCTAATTAATGACCCAGAGCTGGGTGAGATGGCGCAGGAGGATGTGCAGACGTTAGGCTTGAAGATAGATAGCTTGAATGCGGAGCTGGAGGAGAAATTGTTGCCGCATGACCCAGCGGATGGTAAGCCAGCGATTATGGAAATTCGTGCGGGAGCAGGCGGCGATGAGGCGAGCCTGTTCGCGGGTGAGTTGTACCGGATGTATGTGCGATATGCAGAGCGACACGGATTGAAAGTTGAGCTAATGAGCCAGAATGAGAACGAAGCAGGCGGGATGAAAGAGGTTGTCATACGGGTGTCAGGAGAGAAGCCGTATGGGCAGTTGAAATTTGAGGGGGGTGTGCATCGGGTGCAGCGGGTGCCGGTGACGGAGAGCCAGGGGCGAATACATACGTCGACGGCGACGGTAGCGGTTTTGCCGGAGGCGGCGGAGAGCGATCTTGAGATTAAACCGGAAGACCTGAGGATAGATATTTATCGGTCGGGTGGACATGGCGGCCAAGGGGTGAATACGACGGATTCGGCGGTAAGGATTACGCATTTGCCAACAGGGATTATGGTGGCGATGCAGGACGAGCGTTCGCAGCAGCAGAACCGGGTGAAGGCGATGGCGGTGCTCCGAAGTAGGTTGATGGAGAAGAAAAAGCAAGAAGAGATGGCTGCGGCGAGCGACGCGCGGAAGTCGTTGATTGGGTCAGGTGACCGGAGTGAAAAGATTCGGACGTATAATTTCCCGCAGGATCGGATTACGGACCATCGGGTACACTATTCGCGGTCGAATGTTGGCGCGGCGATGGATGGGGATATTGATGATTTGGTGCGAGAATTGACGCAAGCGGAGCGGGCAGACGCCGAAGCGGCGGTTTAAGGAGTGTGGGGTTGTAAGTTGGGTTATATCGCCTACCGCCAGGGTAGGGTTAAGGAAAATGATTTGATATGACGATTGATGGTTGGCTGAAATCGGTGAAAGAAAAAATTCCGCGGTTGGATGCGGAGTTGATTTTGGTGGCGGTGTTGCAAGAGATTTTGCCGAGAAAAGTGGATCGAAGCTTTATTGCGGGGTACCCGGACGTGGGGATTTCGCGGGATGCCTGGCAGAGACTAGACGAGATGGCAGAGCGGCGGGCGGCAGGTGAGCCGTTGGCGTATATTTTGGGGTTTCGGGAGTTCTATGGGCGAGATTTTGTCGTAACACCAGCGGTCTTAATTCCCCGCCCTGAGACGGAGAATTTGATTGAGCTGGCGAAAGGGCTGGACTTACCACGGCGACCGCGTTTTATAGAGGTGGGGACGGGGAGTGGCTGTATTGCGATTACTTTGGCGCTGGAATTCCCGCAGGCGGAGGTAGTGGCGACAGATGCCTATGTGAAGGCACTGGATGTGGCGGCAGAGAATAATTTGCGACTGGAAGGGCGAGTACATCTCGTGCAGTCTAACCTGCTCAGAGATTTGACATTGCCGGAGGATGGGCGAGATTTTGATGTTTTGGTGGCGAATTTGCCCTATGTGGACCCGAATTGGGATTGGCTGGATGGTGAGGGATTGGCGTTTGAGCCAAAAACGGCGTTGTTTGCGGCGAAAGAACACGGTTTGTCGTTTTATAAGCGATTGCTCCGAGAATTGCAGAACAACGATATAGTGCGGGCGCGGTATGTGATGTTTGAGGCTGACCCCTGTCAGCATGATGAGTTAGTGGCTTTCGTGGGTAAAAAAGGCTATGATTTGGTGCGTATTGACGGGTATGGGTTACTCTTTGAGAAATGTCGGCAAGACGTTTATGGATAAATGTGTAGTAAGTGTTGACAAAATTTATAGCATTTATAGAGGTGAAACTGCTGTGCTTAAATATGTGATAGGTATTGACAAAATTAAGCATGTGTGCTACAATGGATAGTAATCGAGGATAGCGGGTATGCTCTCTAGAATCGAGGAAGATTAACAATCAGTTCGTCTCAGATACAATCCGGAGGCTATATTGCCGATGGGATAATTGTATCTGTTAATAGGTAAAACCGACAAGGTTGCAAGAGTAGTTGTTGCGATTTGTCGATACCATATATAGATTAGAGATTAGGTACTAAGCTCTAAATCTCGTATTTTGAGCGGCCTAGCCGCACTGAATCCCTTATTTTCAAATTTTGGAAGGAGGGGTCAGTGCCTCTCCTCCGGAAGATTTTTGTTTATATACAGACATTCCCATATGTCGAAGGCGCTATTAGTGCTGAAAATAAAATTAAAAGGAGGTAATATGTATGGGAAAGATAATGACAAAGTCGCAGCGTAGGGCTGCGCACAGGAAAAAAGCTCTGAAAATCGGGATTCCGAGCCTTTTGGCACTGGTATTGCTGATTGGAGGAGTTTTTGCGGCTACAAAGTTTTTCGGCGGCAATGATGACAAGGATGATGCCGCAGCGAGGCTGGACCAGGTTGGGAACAATGATACGACGGAGGAGCCGGAAGATGATTTAAGGGTGTTCTTTTCTGATGAGTACAAAGAGAATGCGTACGGTATTAGAAAGAAACAGAATATTCCGATCTCCATGTTTCCTGAAAATTACAACGAAAGGAAACACCTTTCCGGAGGAAACGACGAGGCGGTGTCTATTCCGTTACCTATGGACCAGCAGAAGATTGACGTGCTGAAACGCAGTATGTCTGGTACAGCATTGAACAATGCTCTCGACGAGCTCTATAAGGAGAACAAAGAAGAGCTGATGGCTCTGCCACTGGCAGAGCAGAAAGAATATATGCTGGAAGAAAAGGCCACTGAATTTCTTTGTGCGGCATATGGATATGCGTGGGTGCAGGAGTGGCGGAAGTCTTGGCCGGAGCTTATTGAGCAGAACCCACAATTAGGCGAGTTTGAGAATCAGGTGAAGGAAGCAATGAGCCGTAAGCCTGAGGATGGGAAACCGGTTGGCTGGTCTGCCTTCATGACGTATGAAAATGCTGCTGCGAAAGCTGCAGGGGACCATTCTAGGATGGTCATGTGCACTAAGACAGATGAAGAGGCAGGTACGTATAACTATTATGATACGTATTGTCTACTGAATGAAATCTTTAAGCAATTGTTATCCTATGAAGGTATTCAGAGTTTAGAAAGTACTCGGAATTGGAAATTGCCTTTGACGGTGGATTTCGAGACCATGATGACAGTGGAATCGAATGAGCAGGAGAATTTGCCGGCAGCGATTTGGGTTCATAGGACTAAAATGAGCACAATCACGGCGAAGTATGGAACCAACATGACGGATAGGAGGCCGGAAGCTTACGAAAAGAAGGAAACTCCGATTCCGGAAGACCCGAAACCGAAGGATAAGCCGGACCCGGGCGATAAACCGGATCCCGACCCCGACCCGGACCCTGATAAGTATCCGGCTACCTTAATCCACTATGATGTGGAGACGGGTGCAACGCTTGATACTGAAGGTTTGGGCAATTTTAAGGTTGGAGTGACCGTGACTGGTAACTCTAAGTCGATTGCGAATTATACGGCAATGAAGGACTCGGTAAGCGGCGAGATGGTTAAGGGTGGATTGACGTTGAGGATTCCTTACAAGAAGAATGGTACTGACCCGAAGGTTTATCCGGCGACTTTAGTTCACTACGATGTGGACACCGGAAAAACAATGGCAACTGAAGATTTGGGTGACTACGCTATAGGCGTAAAAGTGACTGGCAATGCCAAGGCTTTTGCGGGATATACTGTAGCGACGACAGCTCCGGTTTCTGGCAATATGAAAGAGGGCGGCATCACCCTTAAAATCGGATATAAGAAGACGCCTGACCCGAAGACTTATCCGGCTACGTTGATTCATTATGACGTAGATACCGGAGTGACGCTTGATACCGAGAGTTTGGGTAGTTTTGAGGTAGGTGTAACCGTAACGGGAAATGCGAAATCTTTCGCAAATTATGCGGTAGCTACTAAGGCCCCTGTTTCCGACTCCATGAAGGAGGGCGGATTGACTCTCAGGATTGGCTATAAGAAGAACGACCCTCCTGTTGCGAAGAAATATCCGGCGACGCTTATCCATTATGATAAAGAATCCGGTGCAACTCTGAGGACAGATAGTCTTGGTAATTTTGAAGTTGGTACAACGGTAACCGGTCGCGCTGATTCATTTACTGGATACACTGCAGATATTAGTTCTACAAGTGGTGTGATGGTTGAAGGTGGATTAACTCTTCGTATTCCGTATACGCCGAAACATGATGGCGATGGGCAGAAAGACCCGGAGGCAGATCCGGAAAATAAACCGGGATATGACCCTGGAATTGGGGACAATGACCCCGATGACGGAAAGGGTGATGACCAGGAAGAGAAACCTGCAGAAACCGATAAGGAAAACGGTGGCACGGAACAGCCGGGCGAGAATCAGAATAATGATGGCTCGGACTCGACTAAACCAGCGACCCCACAGATAACGGATAAGGTTGACGGAGTTACAACTGAAGATGAAAACGGTAACCAGACAGAGATTGACAAGGAACCGGAGAATGGCAATAAAGTTGATGACAGCGACGTAAAGCAGTACTCTGAGGGTTCCAAGGAAACGGCGCCAGCGGCAGTTGAGCCTGTTCAGCAGGAAACCGCAACGGAAGTTGAAGCAGTAGAATCGGTGCAGGAGAAGAAAGAAGCTCCGGCACCTGAACCTGTAGTTGTAGAAGCACCTGCACCGGCACCGGCTGAGCAGAAAGCTGAACCTGCTGAGGAAGCTCCGGCTCAGGAGTCTGAAGCAGATGGAGCTGGAGAGTTCCAGGAAGATTGTCCGTAATATAACGCTTGTTGAAGTTTGTAACTTTATTGATCAAGTCTCACCGGGATTTCCCGGTGGGGCGCCATTGTAGCAATGAGATTTCGCGCAAGCGATAAGATTCAAAATAGTAAGGGAGGGATGCTATAGAGAAATGAATTGCTAAATTGCAACTTGTCAATGTCGTTTTTCAAAAACGATTGCTTCTCTGGCGAATGCCAGCACTGACCGCGTTAGGTCGTGAAGACTCGTGCAGACTATAGGCGCACGATGTTGACCGTTAGGTCGCAGAGTGCCGCCGGGCCTGAAAATACGAGAGTTTGGCTACGTTCTTGCAAAACGTGGCGCGCTATTACACTGGACCGTCAGGTCGGTGTAAATAGAGTTTGTTGGACCGGTAGGTCGACAAGTAAAAACTTTACCTGACCTGCGGGTCGGTTGAGATAAATGTTAATTGGACCGTTAGGTCGATTAACTGGTTTTACCTATTTGTGCACATTATAACCGGGGCGGCTGACGTTTAGACCGATGCTGCCCTGGTAAAACCAAGATTTGTGTCTGAGATGAGTTGATTGTGGTCTTAAAAACTCCCCTGACGGGGAGTTTTTGCGTACTAGTGGTAAGTTCTTCGGTTGGTCGGCGCGTCGGGTCGGGTATTTTAGCCTAGTAGTTCACGCTGCCGTATTGCGGGACGGCGGCGATCCAGAGTTGTCCGGGAGTGAATTTAATTTCTTCTCCGGCGGCATCACGGAATACGATTTGGCTACTTTGGGAGGTCTTCGACCAAGTTGCTTCGGTGACCCCGCCGTTCTGGAAGATAAGAGCGCTACCGGAGCTAATGGTGCGAATATTTTCGTGGTATCCGTCGCTGGCAGTATTTTCTTGAACGAACATTGCAACGACTGCGCGTGGTGCAACTTGTACGGGTTCGCCGCAGGCAGTCTTCGTATTAGGTTGGTCTAAGTCGCTCGGGCAGTTATACGAGACGTGTGCTTCTCCATTGGCGTATGAGCGTAGGTAGCTATTCGTCTCGATGTCGTAATGGTATACGGTATTATACATTGGGATTGAACCAAAGCCAATAGAAATATCGCTGACGAGTTCAGTTGGCGTACATTCGGTATCGGCCTCTCCTTCGGCATTCTCGGCTTCGCAAGTTTCAATCTCGGCAACAATTGCGCCGGATTCGTCAGGGGTGTAGCGCGGGAAAGCTTTGAGGTCAGAACTGGTGTAACCCATACTAGTATTAAATGCGGAGATATCGGCAGGAGAGGGGAATAGATTGTTCCAGTAGCGGTCGCTGTCTTCGCGCCACATATATTCAAGACTCTCGTCGAGATTGCGTTGGCCGCCAGTACTGATACCGGCAAGAGCTTCGTCAGAACCGCCAGAGTGAACAACGGTACAATCAAAAGGCGTATCCCAATCGAGATAATATGAGCGTAGCGAGCGTATTGGGCCGATGACGCTGGTGCTGGTATTCTGGAAGACGGCGGCAAAGCGGGTAATTCCCCGTTCGGCGATTGCCTCAAAAACGACGCCGGCTTGGTTTAGTCCAGCTTGGGGACGAGCGCCGTCAGTTGAGCCATTTGGCATCTGCACGCAATATGTCGGAGCGTTTTTTAGCGATTCATTGGCGATTTCTTCGCCGGTAAGGAGGCTATATACTGGTTCGGTATATTCGGCGCGCCCCGCTTTTTCGATTTCGTCTTTATGAGTTAGCAGTAATACGATAGCGGCAATAGTGCCGGCGACGAGTAACACGGCAGCAAAGATAAGGGCAGCTAGCACCATTTTTTGCTTCGTAGTGCGAGGTTTTTTGACTTTTTTACTCTTTTTGTTGGACTTTACGGTCGTAGTTGTGTCGGTGTCGACTTCTAGATTTTTTGGCTCTTTGGGCGCTCTAGGTGCAGCGGTTTTTGGCTGCGCTTTGCTAGTGGCGGGCTTTTTGGTCGCCATAAAAATAACTCCTGTTTAGTTATTCTCATTTTAGCATAAGTTTTAATGATTTTCTATGGCAGTGATGGTTTTGCGAAGGCGTGCAAGAGAGATGTTTTTGCCGAGAACGGCGAGAGTTTGATGCAGTGCCGGGCTGAAGGGTGCATATGATAGGCTGATGCGGATGAGTGAAAATAGTTCGGCGGGTCTCTTGCCAGTTTGTTCAAGTAATTGATTGAGGGCTACCTGCAAGCTTTTTTCATCCCACGTGGTATTCTCTAACTCGTTCGCGGCATTCTGTAGTAACTCACTGAGTTCCTCTTCGGAAAGTTTTTTGAGAAACTTATTGTTCGTAATCATTTCGATATCGATTTCTGGGTCGGAGAAAAAGTACGTAGTCATCGTCTTGAGGTCTTTGAGTGTTTTCAGGCGGTCATAGATAATGCTTAAAACTTGTTTCTTGTAATCGTCTTCATATGGTTCTGCACATTCGGGCCAAAAACCAGCAGTACGTTCGTATAGCGCATCGATTCCCTGCTCATCGGCGACTTTGCGAATCCATTGACCATTTTGCCAGAGTAATTTAGTCTCGTCGAATCTGGCGCCGGAAGTTTGGATACGATCGACGGAGAACTTCGCGACTAAGTCTTCTTTTGTGTAGATTTCCTCTTCGGTACCATCATTCCAACCGAGACAAGCAAGGTAATTTAGCATGGCTTCGGGTAGAATGCCGTCTTTGCGGTATTCGTCGACGGATTTTGCGCCGTCACGCTTGCCAAGTTTCTTGCCGCCGGTAGGCCCAAGAATGTGTGGTAGAGAGATGAGTTTCGGCACTTCGAGCCCAAGTGCTTCATAAATTGCGAGGTAGTTCGGAGTACTCGAAAGGTATTCGACGCCACGGCAGATATGCGTTACTCCCATTGTGGCGTCGTCGACGATATGGGCGAAGTTATAAGTCGGTAAACCGTCGGCTTTGATTAGAATAATATCGTCTTGGACTTCAGGTCCAGCTTCCATGTCGCCCATGACTTCGTCGTGCCAAACACGGACTTTCGGATCAGCTTTGAATCGCAAAGGAATACCTTCATGCCATTCCGGCGTTGCGGTTGGTCGGAAATTGCGGTATAAGTACGGGATTTTTTCGGCATTGCACTTGTCCCGATAGCCTTGAATTACATCAGACGGTGTCGGGTCGGCATAGGCGCGCCCCATAGCGATGAGCTTTTTGGCCCATTCGTGATAAATTGCTTTGCGTTCGCTTTGGAAATATGGTTCGTTAGGTCCACCGACAATTGGACCCTCATCCCAATCAAGTCCAAGCCATTTTAGAGTATCTTCAATAAGCTCGGTCGCGCCCTCAACGTAGCGAGCCTGATCGGTGTCTTCAATGCGTAGAATAAACTTGCCATTTGCTTGTTTGGCGATTAGATATGGATAAATGGCGCTACGGACATTGCCAATATGGATGCACCCAGTCGGGCTGGGGGCGAAACGTGTTTTCAACATACTATATATTATATACGCAAGACACGATTTACGCAATTACATTGAGGTGACAATACTGCGGACCTGCTTTTTTGTCAAAGCGGTACCGCTGGAAGTGATTTTGTATAGTACGCCACCGTTGACCCAGGCCGCGTCGGAGTTGGCATTGGAGATGTAAATTGTGATTCCCTGCTCGTGAGTAGTGGCGTATTCTTCTCCCCAGGTCGGCTCGACGTAGTTGCGCAACAAAGCAGAACTATCCCAAGATGATTTTTCTTCAACAAGCTTGAAGCTAGAATCATCTGGTCCGTTAAAGATCATGGTAATCTTGCCGTCTTCGGAACTAATGTCGCCGAGCGAGTAGTCGCGCGGAATATACGATGGGTAAGAAGCTTGAATGCCGGTCTGCATGGCAGCGACGCGGACGGAAATGTCAGGAATATTAGCGCCGACGAAACCTATAACGGCGATTACGCAGGCGGCTGCGCAAGTAAAGGCGATAGCGAAGCGCTTCGCACCAGTCTTTTTGTGGGGCATGGTAGACTTTTTGCTGCGGCTGCTGGATGTGCGGTCTTCCATGGTTGCGACGGACGCAAGAGCACTCTCAATTGCATTCGCCTTGAGTTCACTGGAACTCGGGCGACGACGCATGGACGGGCTAGCCATTGGGCGCATACTCGCTGGCCGCGCAGTGCTATTACGCGTAGGCATAGTTTGGTTCATTTTGCTGGTAGCGCGAGCTTTGGTGCGGTTATTTGCGGCCATAACTTTGGCGGAAGATTTGGTGACTTTTGCAGCGGCACGAGTGACTTTTGGCGAGAGGGTAACTTGAGCGGCAGTCTTGCGCTCGTTTTCTTCTTTAACTTTGGTAGATTTCATGGCAATGCTGACGAACTTATCGATCGTATCGCCGAGTTCGCGCATTTCGGGCATGTTAGTGTTTGATTTGATATTTTCAGAGAAAGCTTGCAGAGATGCAACCTGCTCGGAGACTTGGTCGGGATCGGTAGCTTCGCGGATTGAAGCGATAGCATTTGATGCGGCGAGTGCAATAGCTTCGACGGAATCACCGCTGGTTGTAGATGTGGTCGGTTGCGTAAGAGCCTCGATGCCGAGACTATCATCGGATTGCGGCTCGACAATGTTTTCTTCTGCAGGGCTAGCCATGGCATAGCTGCCCGTACCGTCACCAAATTCTTTGATGCTCATACCGAGGCTAGTAGCGGCATAATCGGCGGCAATACTGGCGGCAAGGGCGGCGGTGTCGATTTCTTCGGGCTCAGCGGGCGTTTCTGTTTGGCTAGTCATAGTCTTCTCTACGATCCCTTCTGGCTCACTCGCGACGATTTCGTCTGCTGCGGTAGAAATAGTTTCAACGATATCATTGCTGTTATGACTATCTGTTTCGGTGATATTTTCTGTTTCATCTTCGACTGCTCGACCAAACTCGACGATATTCGGCGTCATAGCAACTGGAGCTTCGGGGGTTACGACTTCTTCGACTTCTGGAATCATTGTTTCGGTGGCTTGTTCATCGGCTTTGGCCTTTTCGAGATCCGCTGCATGCACGCGTAAATTGACGAGACGCGAAGGAGCGACGCGGGGTGGAGTAGAGGATTGCTCGCGCATTGCGGCAGCGTGCGCTGCTTCATCGACGGCGAGATTGGACGGACGACGGACATAACGACGGTTGAGTGTCGTAGATGCTTGAGTCAGACGATGAGTCGCAGCACTCGATCGACCCGAATCAATCTGTATTTTACCCATTAATAACTCCTCATCACGTTTTTGCTTACATCTATTATAACGTTAAGTAGTATGAAAAAGCAAGAGCAAAATTTAATATAGATTTATGGTATAATAATGTAGATATGGATTTTGAAGAACGTGAACGACAAAAACGCCAACATATGATAAAAGTAGTGATTGCGGAGGCTGGGATGGTGTTTGCAGTGGTGGCGATTGTAGCGGTGGCAATGCTGGCTTCGATGGGATTCTTTGTAAGTAGCGACGGTAGTATTGAGCAGTCGGGATTGGCGCAGATTCATTCAATGCCGACAGGAGCGAGCGTGGAGCTGGACGGTTCGACGCTGTTTTCGCGGACGAATCTGAGTCGTACGATATCGGCCGGAGAGCATAATATTAAGATGACGCGGTCGGGTTATGACGCGTGGGAGAATACGATCAAGGTGCGTTCGGGGGTGTTGTTGAGGTTGTATTATCCGCGACTGTTTTTGGAAAATCGAGTAGCAGAAAAAACCTTGAGTTTGGATAAAGATTTAGAGTTTTACTTGCCGTCAGGAGATCGGACGAGCATTATTTATGCAAAGAAAGCGAGCACGGAGTGGCAGCTAGTGAATATCGAGGGGGACGAGACGAAGGTGACGAAGCTAGATCTCGCGACGGTTTTGCCAGGAGTTAAGGATGGGAGTTTTGTTGGTAAATTGGAAGAAATGCGCTGGAGTGGAAATAGTGATTATTTGTTACTAAAGGCAAGCTATGATGGAAAAGCGGAATGGATTCTATTGAATCTAAAGGACGTGAAGCGTAGTTTGAATTTGACCCAGACTTTTGGGCTAAATTTTGCACAGGTTGAGATGATTGATGATTCAGCGAATCGACTATTTGTATTGGAGAATCACCATATTCGGCGAATTAATACTTCAGATGGAACGATCTCGCAGGTGTTGCTTAGTGATATTGAGAGTTTTGCAAGTGAGGGGTCGAATTTGATCTATGTGCAAAAGACGATGAAAGATAGTAAAACAGAACAGAAAATCGGGACTTATCGTGATGGTGAGCGTAGTGGTGTGACGGTGGCGGAGGTAAAACCGGAGGCGACAGTTAAGGTGGCTTTGGCGAAATATTACGATGAAGACTATTTGGCATATTTTGTGGATGATAAATTGACTGTATATTATGGTGCGGTGCCGAATTATCACGAAAATGTCGATGATAATGTTGAATTGGCAAACTTGCAAGTTTTGTTGTTGGACGAGAGCTTTGCAGCGGCGCCACAGACTTTTGCGGCGAGTCCAGAACGTGATTATCTAGTGGCAACTCGAGATAATCATTATATGGTAGTAAGCTTGGATGCGGGTGATATTTTCGAATATGATGTTGAATCATCGAAAGTGTATTGGTTGGATTCGAGTATGATGTCGGCAGTGATTGATGGTACTCTAAAGGTTTGGGACTATGATTTTACGAATCGGCGTGAGCTGGTAACGAGTCGAAAAAGTGAAGATTTAGCGGCGGTGACAACTGTGTCGGAAGCACAGGTTTTGGATTACCCGGCGGTAATTACGAGCAATAATAAATGGTTGTACTATCTAGTGAAGTCGAGTGATAAGATCATATTAATGCGCGAAAAGATTCGCGATTAGGGTTTTAGCTACCGAAGATTCCCTGCCAGATGTTTTCGAAGAAAGATGGTTCATTGGCGGGCATGGCGTTGTCGCTGGATGGGTTCTCTTCGCTTGGAACGGCAGTCTCGGCATCGGTATATGATGGGCTGATTTGTTCAGCGGAAATCAGAAGGCGGTAGCGTGAAGTGCCAAGCGGTGTACAAGTGATTAATGTAAGCATAGGTTTATCGGTTTCATAGACGAGAGCAGCGACATTACTAGGTTCGACGGTCTCGCGGCCTACCATTTGATAAGTGTAGCGTACGGAGTTGTAGTTAACGTAAATTAAGTCACCATCTTCAAGACGTTCAAGGCCGGAAAAAATGAATTTATACGGATTGCTGCTGTAGATGTCGCCGGCGGAATGGCCAGTGATAACGAGGTTACCGATTTGTCCAGGCAGGGCGTTAGCTCCTGGAATTGAGAATTGTGCGACGCCTTCATTCATAGCGGCATCGACGTCGCTTGTACTAATGCTAAAGGCGACCGGTACATCGACATTGAGCTTGGGGATGATAAGTCGCGGTTCGGGGGAGACAGCTTGGGTGACAGTTGGGTCGACCGGTTCGAGGCTGGTTGCGACTGAACCACTATCTGGAGAAACATAGGCCATGATTGGCGCAAAGATCAGACGATTGTACTGAAGGAATAAGCCGGCAAGAATAACAAAAGCGATAACTCCGACAGGTATGAATTTGCGTAGGTTGCGGTCGCGCTGGACTTTACCGGTCGCGATGCGTTCGTTTTTCATTTTTTCGGTTGCAAGGTAGGATTCGGCGGCTTTGGCGTAATAGTCACTATAGTAATTTTTGTAATAATCTTGCCAAGCGGAGTGATACTTTTGCCACTCTTCGTTAATGTAGGTTTGATTGACCGGAGTGTCTTTGAGTGCTCCCGGATCTTCTGACGAGTGTTCATCTGCGGAAGTTTCGGAGTAGACATTGTCGTATTGTGCTGGCTCGGAAACTGGTTGCTCATATGTCTGGGTTTGAGTATCGTATGATTGGTAATTTGAGGTATATGTCGTTTGAGTGGGCTGTGTATACGAGTTGGTTGATGCGGTTTCCGGTTGGCTATAGATTGGGGTGCGGTCGTAGGATGCGGCTTGGTCATAGGTATTTTGTGACCAATTAGGCTGAGTTTGTTGATATTCGGGCGTAGTGACTGACGTATAGGTATTATCGCTAGGTGAGGCTTGTGGTGAGGTGTCCTGATTATTCATGAGGGCGTCGCGAGCGCTGGCGGGGAGATTTTTGAGATTTTCGACGGTTGACGAATAAGCCGCAAGTACTTTCTTGCGGGCGATTTCGGCAGCGGATTCGCGCTGACGATCGGAAGAAGATGGCCCACCATGATCAAAATCCATATAGTGTATATTATAACATAGGAGAACTCGTTATTCACTTATTATCAACATAATTACGCCTAACTGCTGATAATTTCTTGTGAAAATCCGAAGATGATTTTAAGTCATCTTTTACTGTTTCCAGTATAGCAAACTACTAGCTTTTTGTCAACCCACAATTTGTGTGGGCGTCAAGCAATACCGTCATGACGCCCAATTGAGGCTATGGTTTTTGGTTTGCGGGTTTAAGCGCAATACGGGGCAAGATGTAGAATAAATTGGAAAATAATGCCCGTATATGTAGCTTGATGAGCGGCATAGTCACCTCTTTACGGATGTTTTCTATCGTAACTCCGTCTAGATCGCTCAAATAATGTTCCGTGATTGCCTCAGTGGTGTGGCCTAGTGCTAATTGGATTTTTCTCGTTGGTAGACCGAGCAGTTTTAGCTCTGTAGCGAATGAATGCCGGAGATCGTGGGGTCGAAAATTATCAAATCCAGCTTTAGCAAATACTTCTTCCATCATCAACCGGGCTTTTTCTTGTCTCAAGTGCCCTCCGTATCGCCCTTTCCATAAATAATCGGTGATATTCTCTTTTTTGATCCATCTTGTTAATCTCCGTCTAGTTTTTCGGCTCATCATTACCCAGCGCAATCTGTTCCCCTTACCGATGATTTTAATTTTTCTGCCGTTGATATGAGAGAGTTTAAGACTCATCAGCTCCTCAATCCGCAACCCGCAGTCAAACGATAGTGATATAAAAAGCCATTCCCTAGGCTCGGCGTATAATAAAGCCCGTTTGATTTGTTGCCGGGTAAACCAGTTCTTGCGAGCTGGAGCCTCCTTTTGAAAAGAAATTCGGGAAATCTTGAGGTTTGGCATTTCGACATTCTCTTCTTTTTGCCATTTGAGCATTGCCTTAAGTTGATGGAGATAGTTATTAACGGAGCGCGCGGTGTTACCGCGTTCCTTGTGCCATTTTACCCAATCATATATTTGCTGATTGGTAATGTCTTCCAGATTTTTAAGATTGGAGAACTTGATAAAGTTATTTATGCTATGCGCTTTATCGAGCATAGTCTTGTGTGTATATGCTAGCACTTGGTCGCAATATTCGTAAAAAATGAGTACTTGTTGATAAATTGGATATTCTGGGCTGGTGACCTTTTCTAATCCGTAAGCCATAAAAACTCCTCCCCACCCATTAAATTGATATTGGGTAGAGAGGAGTTGTGTTTTTGGTCGGCATAACGTATCCGTGAGATGACAGGCTATGCCGGCATACACATCTCTGGTTGAGCCTTAGCTGCGGCCGTAAAATATCGTAGTGGTACGTGGACATCTGGTTGCGTAGCACGCCGTAGTAACGCCTCAATCACTTTGCTATCCAGGCGATTATAGCATTTCCGGAAAAATGCTAAATCCTTATCTGGCGCATCGAGTGCTTTTTGTAGTTTCTTAGCGGCCGTCAGATTGTCTTGGCTTCGCTTTCTCGCCTTTTGCTTTTGACTATCAATCCAGTCGTTAACGTTAACGTTTGATAAGTTTCCTATAGGAGTAACGTTAACGTTTCCGTTCCTCTCCATAAATTACCTCCTTTTTAAGCGTATCAAAAACCCGCGCTCTTCGAGCCATGATACACAGTTTTATTTGACGCGAACAGCCAGAGCGAGGCTGTGCGTCGCACCTAATAAATATATGCGAAAGATTTTCGGTATGTAAAATCCCCAAAAGCATTTCGCGTTTGGGGCTGTTTTACTACCGAATAGTCATCCTAACTGGATCTTATATAGAGTATAGCAAAGTAATGATGGTTTGTCAATATTAGTTTATTCTGAAGGCACAATTTCAAACCAATTATCAAAACTATTTCTTGGTAACCACCATGCGTCTTCAAATCTCTCTATAATCTTTACTCCAATTTCCGATATGTTTTCTTTTACCTCAAACATACCAGGTCCAGCAAAGGGATATTTGCCGCATTCTGGGTCGGCATAAATGCTGATATATTTGTTACCTGGTCGTGCGTCTATTCTGAAATAGAAATACCTTTCGCCATCTACAAGTTTCATTTTAGAATGAATATATTTTATATATCTAGGCAATTGGGCTACGTCTTGGGATTTAGCCTTGATAATAAATGGCCTAAAACCTTTTAATATTTCGATATATTTTTCATTCATACTTTTCCTCTCGGAGTTTAATTTTAATATTTTTGCTACGTTTTCTCTATCATACCAAAAATAAAAAGTGATACAAAAATATTAATGTCGGCACTAGCTATAGTTTGCCTTGTGCTTTTAATTTTTCGACTTTATCGTGGACATACGAATTACCGCCCATCGCCTTATATAATTCGTAGTTATCCCAGAAGCAATGTAGCTCGTCTTGGTCAATCGGTTCGCCCTGCTCGACGTCAGCGAGAAACCTCACAATATAATTCTTGGCATGCTCACGATCGGAAAGGTCGTGTTTTTTCTCTAATTGATTGAGTTTAGCGTTAATTGGTTCTAGCTCGCTCTTGAGTGCTTTATGAAATCCATCTTTCAGGAGCTTGTACAGCCCAGCCGAAGCACCTATCCCGCCCATCAACCAAATCGCCCACTCGAAGATTTGTCCGATTGTAACACTCTCCACGTTTTACTCCACCCGATGTTCGATATCGTCGTTATAATACAATCCATAGCCCGTACCACTCGTCCAGCCGTCGTAGACGCTCTGACCCGGCTTAACGACGAGACTATACCAAGTTTTCGCATAGGCATCCATGGCTTCGCCGTATTGGACGGTGTTCTCGCATTCGAGCATTATCTTCGACATTGTATCGCCTTGCTCGACATGCCACTGGACGCAGCCGCTGACCGGGATTTCTGGCTGCGGTTCGGGCGTAGGTTCCGGTTCTGGCTGAACCCACATTTTTGGGTAGAAAGCGCCACGGAAGTTTTTAAGCGACATATTGATAATATTGACTGCCGCGCCACCGTTAATACCTGGCTCTCCGCCTTGATTCGCGCCTAGAAGCGCAATATAGCCGTTATTATAGTGTCCAACTACCATGCCGACATGGCCGTATTGTCCGCCTCCGAACACCGCCCACGCTCCAGGCTTTAACATTGCTGGATCGGTGATCAAATCATAATCTTCTCCGGCATTGTATTCTGCTGCGTCCCAAAGCCCGTAAGCTGCGCCCGTACCATTAGTTGAAAGCCAGCGTCCGGTATAATTATAATGAAATTCAGCAAACGGATCGACGCATTGTTCACCGTGTACGCCGTCAAAATCTAGATGTACGCCAAGCACAGCATTGGTATATGCGGCTGGCGACGACATATCACGCCAAGCTCCCATGCCGAAATCTGGGATTTGACTATCGTCGAAGTTCGCATCAGAATCAATCGATTCAACGGTCGGTGCGGCTAGTTCTTCAATCTCGCCCTCGGCATTCTCGATGAGCGTCGGAACTTGTTCATCGGCTAGCTCAATCGCGTAGTCGGTCTCGATAGTAATATTGCCATCGGGAGCGATATTAAGCCCGATACCAGAGCCAGCCAAGAGGCCGAGAAGCAGAATGGCGATAGCGCTGATCACGCTTTTCCAGTTTATTTTTTAGGTTGATAGTCTGTTTCATAGTAGTCCTTTCTGCGGACGACAAGCACAAAAAATGCGACTCATCATCGCATTTTTCTTATAGTTTTATTGTATATTATTGGCGCGGTTATGGCAAGCAGTTCAATGTCGCACAACCTTGATTGGGAGACGTTTGGAGAGACGATAACGGTTAAGAAATAC